>JAISBR010000086.1 GCA_031266095.1 Treponema sp.
CGGAGGCTCGTTCGATAGGAAGTTTATTATACCGTCTGGTTTAATACCACATTTTGTAGGCGTTACGTTGTTTGAGCCGAGGCAAGCCTCGGGGTATTAAACCAGACTTTCGAATAAAAAAACGCCTGACGGCTGCTAAATCCGGGGAGCGCGCTTGCCGCTTGAATCCGGCTTTCATGTTCTTCCCTCGTTATGGGTCTTTACCCGGCCGTCCCAAAAGCAGCCGTCCCATGACAGCCGCTATAGTTTGCTGAAACACAATGCCCAGCAGAGTCGGCAGGACAGTGGCGCCGGGAAAAAATTCTACCGCGATGGTGGTAACCGCGCTGATGTTGCGGAGTCCGACGGTAAAGAAAAAAGTTACCTGTTTCTCAGGTTTGAGCCTTACCGCTAAGCCGATGTACTTCGACAAAACATAACCTGCGGCCGCCAGCAGGACGCAGAGTGCGGCAATGGCCCAGACTTTGGGATTATCAAGGCGTACCCTTGGCGCGACCGCCGAGGTATTGGCGGCGATTACCAGGACAATACAAACCTTGGACAAGGGCGTAACACAGGGACAGACATGGGCGGGGATTTTTCCCCGACTGACTTCATTAGCCGTTACGCCAATTATGGTTGGGACTACCACCATCAGGATCAGCGAGACGGCTATGCCGCTCATATTCATGGCGACTCTTGTACCCATCAGTATTGACATGGTACCGGGCACCACGATGGGCGCCAGCAGGGTATCCAGCAGAATCAGGGTGAGGCAGAGGGCGTTATCACCCCTGAACATACTTACCCAGATAACTCCCGATACCGCCGTCGGTCCGGAGTAGAGCAGGATGAAACCGGCGATGGTATCCGGATCGTCTTTAAAGAACAGAGACGAAAAGAGCAGCGCCGCCAGGGGCATGAGGACATGGATTAGAACAAAGACCAGGGGTATCGGCAGGGGACTGCGCAGAGTCAGGCCGATTTCCCTCACCTTCAGTTTCAGCGCCCCTGAAAAGGTTATTATGCCGAAAAGCGCGGTAACCAACGGACGCAGATGTATGAATACACCGGGCAACAAAAAGCCCAAAACAATACCTGCGGGGGTTAAGACCGGCATCAGCCGTTCAAGATACCCATTAACGGTTTCCGCGATTTCCACAGGCTTTGGGGAAGAGATCATTAGACGCTAGCTTTTTTCTTTTGTTGTTTTACCAGTAATTTTATTTTTCTGAGGGTCTCGTCGGAAAGCAGATGTTCCATCTTACAGGCATCTTTTTCCGCAGTTTCGGCGCTGACCCCGATGATGTCCTGCAAAAACACGGTAAGGGTACTATGCCGCCCGCGAATATCCGCCGCCTGGCGGACGCCTTCCTTGGTCAGACTGACCCTGCGGTAGCGCGCGTGTTCAATCAGTCCCTGTTCTTCCAGGTTTCTGAGGGCGGTCAGCACCGAAGGCTTTGAAACCCCAAGCCGGGAAGCGATATCCGTTACCCGAACCTCTCCCTCGTCGGAAAGAAAACTCACCATTTCCAGATAATCCTCAAGGGATTGACTCATTGCCATATATTCAGAATAAAGGTATTTTCCCCATCTGTCAACTTAACTATTTACGAATTACATTCTCAATAGAAGACTTGAGACCTCAATGTAGTTGAGACCTGATCCGAGCGAAAAAATCCTCCGCCAGAACCTCGTCATCTACCGTTGTTTCAGGCTCATGGTACTCAATGAGGTGTTTGGGAATTTCTTCAAGGAAGGGGGAGGGAGCGCATTCCACGGCGTTTTGGAGCCTGCGGCGCTTTTGGCAGCTGGTAATGTAGAGCTTTTCCCTGGCTCTGGTAATGGCCACATAAAAAAGCCGCCGCTCCTCTTCAATGCTGCCGGCTTCTTCGCTGTTTTCGGCGTCACCAATACTTCGCTCGTGAGGGATAAGGCCCCGTTCCGCGCCGGCGATAAAAACTACCGGAAACTCAAGTCCCTTGGAAGCGTGGATGGTCATGAGGTTGACCTTGTCCTCCGCGTCACCCTCGCCGTCGTCCCTTGTGATAAGGCTGATCCGGTTAAGCCAGGGGTAGAGGCCGGAGTCAAGGTTGTCCGGATCCCGCTCCCAGTTTTCGATCATTCTGATAAAATACTCAATATTGCCGAATTTCCAGCGGGCTTTTTTTTCTTCTTTAGCATACTCCATCACCAAATAGCCCCAGTAGTCTATACTGTTGATAAGGTCCCGTACTTTTTGGGAGAGCGTCCAGCGCTGACCCGGCGGGGATTTTCGCTCAAGTATTTCGGCCCGGTATGTTTCGATGAGGTTCATAAATTCCTCCAGATCGGTCAGCGCTTTTTTGTCCTGAAAAAGCCCCTGCTGGCCGCCGGATCGGGCATAGTTCAAACGGGAGATGGCGTCCCAAATCGTGGAGTGGTTTTTCCGGGCCAGATCGCTTAACGCGACGATTGTGGTTTTGCCGATATACCGCCGGGGAGTATTGATGATCCGCAGCAGACTCACATCGTCATCCGTATTCGCGATTAGCCTGAGGTAGGAAATAATGTCTTTGATCTCCTTACGCTGGAAGAAGCTGGTTCCCCCGGAGATCTTGTAGGGGATGTTTTCCGAGAGGAAGGTCTCCTCGACGTTCCGCGCCAGGGAATTGGTCCTGGTTAAAACGCCGAAATCGCGGTACTTGAGCCTTTCCATAATCATCAAGCGGCGGATCTGAGAGGCGATAAAATCAGCCTCATCGCTTTCGTTTTCAGGGTAGAACAGCTCAACAGGTTTCCCGCCCTTATTGCTGGACCATAGTGTCTTGTCTTTACGGTTAGTATTATGCGAAATTAAGCCGTTAGCCGCTTCAAGGATGGTAGTGGTTGAACGATAATTCCGTTCCAGTTTAATCTCCGCCGTACCGGGAAAATCCTTTTCAAACATGAGGAGGTTTTCATAATTAGCGCCCCGCCATGAGTAGATAGACTGATCGTCGTCACCAACCACGCATACATTGGCCGCTTTAGCTTTGAGGCCAACTCCGGCCAGAAGCCGTAGCAGCCTGTATTGGATAAGGCTCGTATCCTGAAACTCGTCTACCATGATATAACGGTAACGCTGACGGTATTTTTCCAGAATCTCCGGATACTGTTCAAACAGTTCCAGGGGAACGGTAAGGAGGCCGTCAAAATCAACGGCGTTGTACACCTTGAGGCCGTGCTCGTATTCCTCGTACACCGGCTTTAAGTCGCCGCTTACGGCGGGCTTTACATTTTTTTTGCCGCCGTCATTCCAGTCGGCAAGTCCGGTCTTGATATTGGAAAAAAGCTGGCCCAGGGCATAGAGATCAACCTTGTGAGAGGCCATCTGGCATTCCCTGAGGCTTTCTTTGATAAGGGCCATCCGGTCGGTTTCATCGTAAACAGAAAAATTTTTGCGATACCCCAGCAGTTCCGCCTCGTCCCTGATGATTTGAAGGCCAAAGGCATGAAAGGTGCTCACCGTGAGGCTTTGCAGTTTCTTTCCGGTAAGTTCCTTAACCCTGGTTTCCATTTCCTTCGCGGCCTTGTTGGTAAAGGTGAGGGCTAGAATCGCGTGCTGAGGGATTCCCTTTTCCAGCATGTAGGCAATCCGGTAGGTGATGACCCTGGTCTTGCCCGAACCCGCGCCGGCTATAATTAAGACCGGTCCCTCGATAGAGGTCACCGCCTCAAGCTGAGGTCCGTTGAGTTCCGATTTAATGTTGAGCTTTGACAAGATTACTCCAATGCGCGTAACATATCCGCGACAGCCTTTCCCGCTTTACCCCGGTGACTGACGCGGTTTTTTTCCGCTTCCGAAAGTTCCGCCATGGTCCGGCCCAGTTCGGGAATAAAGAAAATCGGATCATAGCCGAAACCGCCGGTTCCCCTGGCATATGCGGGGCCTTTGACGATTTCCCCTTCCAGGGTTTCCTGCGCCAGGTAGAAACGTTCCGGGCTGAACAGTAAGACTATGGCGCATACGAATCGAGCGCCGCGCCTGGGCTTATCTTCCAGTTCCTCAAGCAGCAGGGCGTTGCGCTCCGGCGATTCGAGTTTTTTTCCGTTTAGGGCTTCACGGGACCGCCCCGTACTCCTTCCGGTATAGCGGGCTGAATTAATCCCCGGCCTGCCGCCCAGAGCGTCCACGCAGAGTCCGGAATCATCGGCAATCACCGGCGCTCCGGGGCTGTAAAGCGCGGGACGGCGCTCCGCCAATAGCCGGTACAGTTCCCGCGCCTTGATCAGGGCATTTTCGTGAAAACTGTTCCCGGTTTCTTCGGGATCAAAAGATAAGCCCGCGTCAACGGGGATTTTTATTTCACGGATTGACACCGCGCCTGAACACGGAACTTCCGCCTTGTTTTCGCTGTTAAGGATAGCGCTAAGCTCCGCTTTTTTATGGACATTACCGGAGGCAAACCAGATGATCATATTAAATCCGTCCTTTCAATTTCTGTCATGAAATAGTATAGCTTAGCCTAAAAACCAAGAATATGTCTGGCGTCGGTGTCCCGTCTTAAACAATCACGATGTAACACAGCGTGACTTTACATTTCTTCCAGCCCCAGTTCGTCATTGGTATCAGCGCCGGATGAGGTTACTTCCTCAGGTCCAGCGGCCGCTTTCTTCCTGGCTTTGGTTTTCGAGACCGACCGGGGCCGGTGGTAGATACGGGCCACATAGGAGACAAAGAACATATAAAGAATTATGGCGATGGTTACGGCGATAACCTGCCAGGATTTGATTACCTGTAGTAGCAAATACATCAATTCTTTTGAAAACATGCTAGTTTAATTATCGGCTTACGGAGATAAATTATCAACACAGCATCGAACGCCGGACCGGGATGAGCCGGTCTGTAAACCGAATCGCAAAATGGGCCGGACAGCGCGACGGGTATACCTTCGGTCTCATCCGGTCTACCTTTGCCGAAGAAGATACACCTCCCGGCTCAAAAAAATTCGGCACCAAGCGACTTTTCTTCCAATACACCTTATATCTGATCAGATACGCCGTATTTAATCTTTACGCCTTTTGCTTACTCCTCTATCCAGTCAGGCAGTGCGCATAAATAACATGACATATTTAATGATGAGGAGAAATAGAATAATTCCACTCGCCATGGAATGATGCTGAAAAAGGGAGAGTACCACTATGGCCGGGATCCGGTTAACCATGAGGGACCAGCCTTACTTTTTAGACAGCCCCCTTTGTTTTCTTTTGGCGGTCTTTATCAGTGCAATCTGGCACCGTGCGTTACAATTCTTTGTCTAAATCCTTGAGTTTTTCGTCTATAACTTGTCCTAAAAGGCCCTTGATATCTTCCAATACTGCCTTTCGGTAGATTTTCATGGTTGCGGGGAGGTCAATTTCCTTTGAAAAGAGGGAAATGGTATCAATTCCCAGGGCGGCGGCTATTCGTTCCAGCATTTCCGGTGAGGGAAACTTGTTTTTGGTCTCGATCATGCCTATATAGTGGGTGCTGGTGTCTACTTTTTCAGCAAGTTTTGCCTGTGATAGCCCCAGGGCATTGCGATACGCCTTCATATTTTTTGCCAATAAGTCTCTTAGGTTTGTCATACCCCGCTTTATGCGCTCTTATTTTTAAGGTAGTGCCGATGGAGGTATTGACCAACTTCCAGTTAGTATTTTATTATTACTCCTATTAGGCAGTTATGATAATTTGACCTATGGTCCGTTCTTGTGGACGGGGATTTTAAGGGGCAAAGGCCTCAATGCGTATAAAGATTCATGTATGGAGGAATCGAAAATGTTCAAATTTATCGTGTTTTTTGCTGGTTTTACCCTGATTTTGGCTTCTTGCGGTTCATCCCCCGCCAGAGAGCAGCGATCCGCCCGCGAAACGGCTATCGAAATGGCAAAACCTATCCGTGCCAGCCAGTCCCAGCGTCCTGAGTGGGTTGACAGCATCACCAAATCCGATTCAACGCTGTCCTTTGTCGGTACCAGCCTGCGGTTTGCCACTGAAAGCCAGGCTCGGGAAAGCGCCCGGGAAGACAGCCGCAGGCAGCTCGTGGACTACTACGGAACCCTTATGGTCAACAAAGGCCGGGAATATTCGGCAACCTATGGTTTGTCCAATGAGGTCTTTTCCCCTCAAATTACCGGGCAACGATTGAATGAGCGGATTTCCCAGGCGGTAGCCCAGGCTCTGGAGGATCGCCGGTTCTACTGGGAATATTTCATGGATGAAAACAACCGGGAATACTACGTGGCATACGTGGAAATGCAGATAGAAAAAGCCCGGGTCGCCCGGGTGATAGACGAATTCGGCCGGCAGGAAGCAGCGGATTTACAGAGAAAGGCCGCCGCCGAACAAGACGCCCGGCGCCGCCAACAGTTGGAGCAGGCGGCTGAATTTTTTGGAGGTAATTTAAGTTCAAGCCTTGAACTATGAGGATTTTTTAAAATCCTGAGCTAACTTCAAAATTGGTTGTTTTTCAGGCAAAACCTTACAACCGCGTTTTTTAAGGCTGCGGTTTCACCATCTGATATTTTGAAACCGCCTCTCCTTTTAAGTAAAACCGGTTTAATACCGGTTTTGCTATTCATTGGGGGATTACCTTGGCAGTGCATAATAAGTTTAGCACATTTATATTATTCATCTCCTTAGGGTTAGCGGTATGTTCCTGCGTCTCCGCGCCGGACCGGGGCGTCGAGGGAGCGGGCGGCCGTCTTCCGAGGGGGGAGCTTCTGCGGACCGAACCCGCCCAGGCGCCGGACTGGAAGGATACTCCCCCACGGGACGGTGAGGAGATTTATTTTGTCGGTGTGTCCCGGGCCTACGATACCACCGCGGATGCCCGGAACGCCGCCCGGGAAAACGCCTTTGCCCAGATAGTACAATATTACGGCCAATATATCAGGGCCGTAGGCATCGAAAAAACAAGCCTCTCCGGCAGTTCCGATGCAATCCTGACCCCCTATATTGAACGGGAAGAAGAAATCACCCGGTTTGCCGAAACCATTGTTTCCCAGGTCGGCGCGGACCGGTATTTTACCGAAGTCTACCTCAACGGGGCCAACCGGGAAGAATACGTCGTCTATGTGCTCTGCCA
>JAISBR010000129.1 GCA_031266095.1 Treponema sp.
TTCGTCTTCCGTGAGCGTTACCCGGTATTTCTGGAGCATAGATCCCCTCCTCTTTGGTTTCTATGCCGGCAAGTATACGCTAATTATTCCACAACTACAACCATGCCTGGATACTAGTCCAGTACCGCTCACGCTCGTACCGGAAACCGTGCCGCAGCAGAAACTTGTGGAGCCGCTGTTTCGTCCGGGTCAGGTCGTCCACCACGTCTGCCCGGCCCCGAATAAAGTCCCGTACCGCTTCTTCCTCCCGGCTGGGTATGTGTATCCCCTGTGCTTCCCCGCGCTTCACCATCCGG
This sequence comes from Treponema sp., assembly GCA_031266095.1. The sequence goes on from JAISBR010000129.1 coordinate 297, forward strand.
GCGATAAGCACCGCATCCCGCCGGTCGGTCTTGATCTTCTGTTCGTTCCCCGGCCGGAACACCGTGTTCGCCGGTATGATTGCGCAGGCTATGCCGTGCTTTGCTAAGAAATGATACAGGTCAAATCCCAGGCAGCCTGCCTCGTAAGCTACGAATATCTTCCCTTTTCTCTGATACTGTTTTATTGCTTTTACCAGTTGGGGAGAGTTGGTCGCCGCTTCCACGGTCCCGATCAGGTCGCTATCCGATTGCTCAGTGGACCGTACTTTCCGGTCGTCCAACACCGCCACACAAACCGAATCCTTGTGGACATCCAAGCCAATGTAGTACTCTTTCATCAGTGCCTCCTGTGTTAAATGTGGTAATTCTACCACAAGTAGTAAACCCACGGCTTTTAACCGGGGGGCACTTCATATTGTCTGCGCCAGCAGAGGGGACGATTCCAGCTTAACCGCAGGGATGATACCAACCTGGACGCAGGAACGATTCCAGCTTGGAATCAGGAACGATTCCAGCCTGGCCGCAGGGACGATTCCAGCCTCGAATAAGCGCTTTCGACACTACCTCGAATGAGCTCCCTATTCCGGTATGGAATAGGGACTGAGGACAAGAAACTTACCAGATCGCTGGTATTCGGATAATAGACTTGTTCGACAACCCGGTTGGTTGTCTCACAAGTCCTGCAATTTCTCGCCTTACGGCTATGAAATTGCGGTTTTTTAGCGGAATTTCTTCGGAAACTTCAGTTTCCGAACAAGTCTAATAGACTTTTTCCCTTTTCCCGGCTACACTGAATTTCGCATGGAAAGACCGTCGCCGTATCTTTCTGTTTTTTTCGCGGCCTTTAAATATTCAATTCCCGTACTCCTCGGTTATCTTGCCATAGGAGTCGCTTTCGGCCTGCTCGTAGTCGATGCGGGCTACCCTTGGTGGCTCGCACTGGTAATGGGCTTGGTTATGTACGCCGGGGCCGGGCAGTTTATCGCGGTGGGCCTTTTTGCCGTTGGAACCAGTCTATGGGAGGCGGCCTTGGTACAACTTGTGGTAAACGCCCGTCATATAGCCTACGGGTTTTCCATGCTTAACCGGTACAGAAATACCGGCCTCTTTCGATATTACCTGATCTTCGGTCTCTCCGATGAAACCTTTGCCCTGCTTTCATCCCTGCCTGAGGATGACGCTGTAATCGACGGCCCTGTCTCTTCGGGTATGGACAGGGGAAAATTCATGTTCTATGTTACCGCCTTAAACCAGTGCTATTGGCTGAGCGGTTCGCTGATCGGAGCTCTAGCCGGCGCCCTCATCCCTTTTAGTACAGAGGGTATTGGTTTTGCCCTTACTGCCTTGTTTGTGGTACTGATGATTGAACAGATCCTCCGGGTTCGGAAACTAACTGTTTTTATCGTTTCGGCAATACCCGCAGCGCTGGGGGCCGTTTTCCTGCCCTCACGGATGTCGCTGTTAGCCGCTATGGTCCTGGCCCTGGCGTTAAGTTCGCTGCTTGGGAAAACCGGCCCGGAGCGGGTATGATAACCGGAACGAACGAAGCACTGGCGCTCACCTTTGTCATGGGCGTGGTGATTCTCTTTTGCCGCGCCTTTCCCTTCCTGTTCTTGCGGGAGCCGCCGGTAAAAGGTGACGCCGGTAACGGCGGTCGAGGCAAAACCGGCGGAAGGGCGGCTTTTCTCAACTTTGTGGAAAAAACCGTACCTCCAGTGGCAATGACTGTGCTGGCCGTTAACTCCCTTGCCGGGCCGCTCAAAGGGAATTTCCGGGAAGGAATCCCGATACTCTCGGCCGCATGCCTTACCGCTCTGCTGCAGCTTTGGAAGCGGAATCCGCTGATCAGTATTTTCGGCGGTACGGTGCTCTATATGATTCTGGAAAGAAGCATTATGCGATAAAACCGCAAAATTCCTGCTCCGTATCTCCGAACTGTATCTTGACACTAAATCCGCCTCTATGACACTATTAACCTATGCAAATTCAGGATTTACAGGAAACCGCTGATCTGGCTCATCTTAACTTGGACGAAACGGAACTTTCCGCCGCGTTTCCCGCCTTTGAACAAATGCTCGGCTATTTTGCCGCGATGCAGGCCGCCGATAAGGACGAATCCGCAGGCGTGATTGCCGGCCACACAGAGGGCATGGCCGCATCTTCCCGGCTCGTGTCCGCCGGTTATTTCCGGACCGATACTGTAAATCCATCTGATTCCAGCGCCGATCCTCATAAGGAATTATCGGAAAATATGCTGTCGAAAGCCGGAGAACGGGACGGTCGTTTTGTGGTGATCCCCAATGTCCTGTAACCCTGCGTTTCAATAATCCTTACTGCGGAGTGTGCATGAGTTCAAAACTGCCCGAAGGCTTTTTACAATATGCGGAAGAATGGGAAGCGAAAATCAACGCCTTTATTGAATTTAATGCTGCAACTATGGCAAATGAATGCCCCGCCGATCCTTCCCCTGGCTTCCCCGAAGAAGCCGCCGCTCTTGTCGCGGGGTTTCCTTTCGCCGTCAAAGATAACATAGCGGTAAAGGACTTCCCTTTAACCTGCGGGTCCAGGCTGCTGGAACATTTCCGCTCCCCCTACAGCGCCACTGTGGTACGCGCCATTGAGGCCGCCGGGGGGAAGGTGATCGGCAAGACCAACCTTGATGAATTCGGTATGGGTTCTTCTACCGACAATTCCGCCATCAAACGGACCAATAACCCCTGGGATACCGAACGGGTACCCGGCGGCTCTTCCGGCGGCTCGGCGGCGGCGGTGGCCGCTGGAATCGTACCCTTTGCCCTGGGAACCGATACCGGCGGTTCGGTACGGCAGCCTGCGGCATTCTGCGGGGTAGTGGGGCTTAAGCCCACTTATGGCGCGGTCTCCCGCTACGGCCTGGTGGCTTACGCCTCAAGCCTTGAATCCGCTGGTGTGCTTTCCGACACCGTGGCCCGCTGCCGCGCGGTTTTCGCCCTTATCCGGGGCAGGGACCCTATGGACGAGACCACCCACGAAGCGCCTCAGGCGGCGGCGGCCTTGTATCCGGTGACGAATAACGGCTCGAAACGTATCGGCGTACTTTCCCCGGAAGCAATCGCCAAAGCCCTCTCCGCCGCGGCCAGGGAGGCCGTGCCGGAGAGCGGTGACGCGCCTGCGAGCGCCCTGGAAACCGCGGCCCAGGCTTCGGTGCTTGAAGAGGAAGTCCGCCGGGGTTTTGAGCTTGCCAGGGAGCGCCTCACCGGGCTGGGGTATACCCTGGTTGACGTAGAAATTCCCAGCCTTAAGTACGGCGTCCCGGCTTACTATACGATAGCTACCGCAGAGGCCAGCGCGAATCTGGCCCGCTTTGACGGTATCCGCTACGGGACGCGGCCGGACTGGGCTGAAAATCCCGATGAGCTTATCGACAAGGCGCGGGAGCAGGGCTTTGGCGCGGAGGTAAAACTGCGTATCCTCCTTGGGACCTTTGTACTCCGTTCAGGTTTTCAAGACCGTTACTATTTGCGGGCGCAGCGCATCCGCGCCGGAATCAGGCGGAGCTTTGAATCTCTCCTGGGTGACGGTGAATACAAAGAACGGGCGGAGTTAGACGCCATTCTCATGCCTGTTTTTCCCTCCAGGGCATTCGGCAGGGGGCCGTCCTCACTTTCGGCATTTGCCCAAAAAGCGGCGGATTTGTACACCTGTTGTGCGAATCTCGCCGGATTGCCGGCTCTCTCCTTCCCCGTTTCGGTGGAGGAGAACCTGCCGGTAGGCGTACAGCTCCTGGGCCGGGCCTATGCCGAGGGGACGCTGATGGACATTGCCGAAAGCTACGAACGGCAATTTCCCTTCGCCCATCCTGATGGCTATAAGGCGTTTTGGAAATAATGGAGTTAAACGTGTATCAATCGTTCATCGGCTTGGAAGTTCATATTCACCTCCTTACAAAAACTAAGGTCTTTTGCGGCTGCCGATCCGCTTTTGGGGATGAGCCTAACACCGACGTGTGCCCGGTCTGTATGGGTTATCCCGGGGTACTCCCCAGCCTCAACATTGAGGCAATGCGCATGGGCTGTATGGTGGCCAGGGCTTTCAGCTGCCGTATACCGGAAAAGACCTGGTTTGAACGCAAGCAGTATTTTTATCCCGACATGCCCAAGAATTATCAAATTTCCCAGTTTTCCTCTCCCTTGGGGCAGGAAGGCTGCGTTGATATTAAGGGGAAGATCGGCGGCAGGAGCATCACGAAGCGGGTACGTATAAACGAATGTCATCTTGAGGAAGATGCGGGAAAGATGATCCATACCGGGACCGTATCACTTTTGGACTATAACCGTGCCGGAGTTTCGTTACTCGAAATTGTCACCGCGCCTGATATGGAAACCGGTGAGGAAGCAGAACTTTTTATTCATCAATTGCGCCGTACGGTACGTTACCTGGGGGTCTGTGACGGTGACATGGAAAAAGGCAGCCTTCGCGTCGACGCTAATGTATCGATTAACTTCCCCGGCAAAGGTCTGGGGAAAAAGGTGGAAATAAAAAACCTCAACTCATCCCGCTTTGTAAAACTGGGCCTCAATTATGAGATCGCCCGACAGAGCGCGCTCCTTGACGCCGGCAAAACGGTCATTCAGGAGACCCGGCTTTGGAACGAGAACCGGGATGAGACTCAGTCCATGCGGAAAAAAGAAAACGCCCACGATTACCGTTACTTCCCTGAGCCTGATCTGCCGGTTTTTATTCCCGATGAGCCCTTCCTCAAATCCGTGGACAGTGCCATGGTGGAGCTGCCCCTTGAAAGGGTAAAACGGATGATCACCGAATACAATCTCTCCGAAGAACAGGTTGATCTTATCTGTGAGGAAAAAGCCCAGGCTGATTATTTTGAGGCCGCAGTCACCGAGGCGGCGGTACAGGGGCTTTCCAAAAAAGATGCGGCAGCCAGAATCTCCAACTGGCTCTTGCAAGATATCAAACATATCCTGGGCAGGGAGGGGATTGAGTTACGCGATATTGGATCTTTTCGCCTTAACCCCAAACGGTGTGCCGGCCTTATCGCTATGACCGCCGCAGGTAAAATCTCCGGTAAGAATGCCAAGCAGATGCTGGAAGCGGTTATAAAAGAAGACAGGGATCCCGAGGTGATTGCCAAAGAACGGGGATGGGAACTTATTTCCGATCCCGTAAAAATCGCTGAGGCGGTGAATACCATAGCGGAGACTGAAACGGCAACAATAACGGAAGCCAGGACCGCTAATGACAAGCGCCGTCAGACCTTAATGCTCTACCTTGTGGGTAAGGTCCTGGCCGCCACCGGCGGCAGGGCGGATCCCAAAATTGCCGCGAAGCAGGTCGAGGAGATAATCCGGGGCTAATGTTGTTGATGGGTTATCAATAGTTTAGAACCCGATTCACTGTATTTCTCAGCCCAGCTTCGCCAGGATAGCCTCCGCCGCGGCCTTGCCGTCCGCAATGGCCCGAACCACCAAACTTGCGCCATTGCGGGAATCGCCCGCCGCCCAGACCTTGGGATTCGACGTACGGAAACTTCCTTGGGTACGAATATTACCCCGCGCGTCCACTTCAAGGCCGAAGTCTTTCACCAGCCCTTCCTGCACCACATGGGTAAATCCCATGGCGAGTAACACAAGGTCCACGCCAATTTCGAATTCCGTACCCGGTATCTCGGTCATATTCCAGCGGCCGTCTTTCATGGCCCAATCGACGCGGCAGACCTGAATGGCGTTAACCTTTCCTTCTTTCGCACTGAATGATTTAGTATTAATTGACCAGAGCCGCTGGCTGCCCTCAAGGTGGGAACTTGATGTTTTGAGTACCGTGGGCCAAAGAGGCCAGGGCGCTGAATCGGGCCGGTGTTCAGGCGGCTTGGGCATTACTTCAATCTGCGTTACTGAGCTTGCCCCCTGACGGTTGGCGGTACCAACACAGTCGGAGCCGGTATCACCGCCGCCGATGACTACTACCCGTTTACCGTAGGCGGTAACCGGCTCAAGACCGGAGTGTTCTTTTCCCAGGATGCGGTTCTGCAAAGAAAGATAATCCAGGGCCTGGACGATACCGGCGCTCTCCCTGCCGGAAACCTGTATGTCACGCGGTTCCCTCGCGCCGATGGTAAGGAGTATCAGATCAAAAGACGCTTCAAGCTCATTGGCATTGATAAACTCATCTCCGACAGCGCCTTCGGCGCCTTTTGCGCCGAAGCCATACCGGGCGTTACCGACTCGTGCTCCGGTCTTAAAAATCACCCCTTCAGCTTTCATGAGCTCGATCCGCCGATCAATGAAATTCTTATCCAGTTTGAAATCAGGAATGCCGTAGCGGAGATAACCGCCCAAATTTTGGTCGGCCTCGTAAACTGTCGCGGTGAAACCCGCGCGGTTGAGAAAATAGACGGCGGCCAGACCTGCGGGGCCGGCGCCTATAACAGCGACTTTTTTACCGTTCCGGGTTTTGGGCGGCCTGGGTACCACGATACCCATCTCAAAGGCCTTCTCAATGACAGCTAACTCGTTCTGCCTGATCGTCACAGGATCATCATTGGCGCCTAACACACAGGAAGCCTCACAGAGGGCGGGACACACTCGGCCGGTAAATTCCGGAAAGGGGTTGGTATATTCAAGGACGGCCCAGGCGCCGGCCCAGTCGTTTTTATACAAGCGATCTTGAAATTCAGGCATCACATTGCCCAGAGGACAGGCCCAGTGGCAGAAGGGTACGCCACAGTCCATACAGCGGGCCGCCTGGGCGCGGCGATCTTCATCGGAAAGCCGGGTTTCCACCTCACTATAGTCATTTATCCGTTCCTCAACAGGCCGGTAGCCCGAAACCTGCCGTTTTATCTTCAAAAAGCCTCTGGGATCACCCATTATAAAACCACCTCAATTTAACTCTTTACCTCAATTTCCTCACGTTCACGGATTTCGTATAATTTCCGGTCCAGTTCGGCCAGTTTCATTTCCTGCAATGCACGCTTATATTCCACCGGAAGTACCTTAATGAATTTCCGCTTCTGAGCTTCCCAGTCAGCCAGTATGGTCTTAGCATAGACCGAGTCGGTCCAGTAGATGTGCTTCTTGACGCAGTCTTTCACGAAGTTTTCGTCTTCCTCGTTGTCCAGGCTTGAAAGCTCAACCATTCCCTTGTTGAGGAAATACTCGCAATTGCCGTCGGCGTCTAACACATAGGCGATGCCGCCCGACATACCGGCAGCGAAGTTCCGTCCCACCTGACCCAGCACCACGAGACGACCGCCGGTCATGTACTCGGCGGCGTGGTCACCGGCGCCTTCAACCACGGCGATGGCCCCGGAGTTTCGCACGCAAAAGCGCTCGCCCGCAACCCCGGCGGCGTAGAGTTCACCTGAGGTCGCTCCGTAGAGTACGGTGTTGCCAACGATGATGTTCTCACTGGAATTGAAGACGGAACCCGCCGGGGGCATCACCACAATACGTCCGCCGGAAAGCCCTTTGCCCAAATAATCATTGGCGTCCCCGGCGAGGCGGAAAGTGATCCCCTTGGAGAGGAAAGCTCCGAAACTCTGGCCGGCAGAACCGGTAAAATCAATAGTGATGAAGTTCTCCGGTAAGCCCTGACCACCGAAACGCCTGCTCACCTCCCAGGAGAGCAGGGCGCCCACGGCCCGGTCAGTGTTCTTTACCGACGATTTCACCGCTGTGGGGGTTTTATTGTCCAGTGAGGCCCGGCACTTCTCTATGAGCAGGCGGTCCAGCACATTGTCGATTTTATGGATCTGCCTCTGGGTACAGTGGGTATCCCTGCCGCCGGGAATGTACTCCGGCCCTTCGGCCCGGTGGAGAATCCGCGAAAGATCCACCCTCCCGGCCTTCGCCGCTGAAAGCGAAGTCCCGTCAGTCCACAGCCGCGAATCAGATGACAGCTGTAGAGCAGGCGACATTCTCCGGGGTATCAGGAGATCCGCCCTGCCGACAAGGTCCTGAAATTTGCGGAAACCCAGGGCGGCCATAATCTCCCGAACCTCCTGTGCGAGGAAACGGAAGAAATTAACCAGATGCTCACTCTTGCCGACAAAACGCCGCCGCAGTTCCGGATCTTGGCTGGCAACGCCCATGGGGCAGGTATTCTCGTGACATTTACGCATCATCACGCAGCCCAGCACGATCAGGGAGGAGGTTCCAAACCCAAATTCCTCGGCCCCCATCATACCGGCGATCACAATGTCCCGGCCGGTTTTGAGTTGGCCGTCGGTCTGAAGCCGTACCCTGCCCCGCAGGCCGTTAGTCACCAATACCTGGTGGGTCTCGGAAAGCCCCAATTCCCAGGGAATCCCCGTATGGCGGATACTCGACTGCGGGCTTGCTCCGGTACCACCATCGTAACCGGAAATGAGAATATTGTCCGCGTGGGCCTTGGCAACCCCGGCAGCAATAGTGCCTACCCCGGTTTCGGCTACCAGTTTTACGCTGATCCGCGCCTCGGGATTGGCGTTCTTTAGATCAAATATCAGTTCCGCGAGATCCTCAATTGAATAGATATCATGATGCGGCGGCGGGCTTATCAGGGTAACGCCCGGTGTTGAATATCTGGTCTTGGCGATCTGCGCATCAACTTTATGCCCCGGCAGCTGGCCGCCCTCGCCGGGTTTGGCGCCCTGGGCGATCTTTATCTGCAATTCAATAGCATTGGCCAGGTATTCACTGGTTACGCCAAAACGGCCTGAGGCAACCTGCTTGATGGCGCTCCTGGTCCAGACACCGTCAGATCGGGGCGCGAAACGCTCGGGGTTCTCTCCCCCCTCACCTGAATTGGATCTGCCCTTGATGGAGTTCATAGCGACGGCGATTGCCTCGTGGGCTTCCTTGGAAATAGAGCCGAAGGACATAGCCCCGGTGGTGAAGCGTTTCATTATCGCTTCGATACCCTCAACCTCATCTATGGCTATAGCGGCTAACGGCGCGTCTTTCACCGAACCGGGAACGGCAAAATCAAGCAAGCCCCTAATAACATGGGGGCTCTGGTTGAACTTATCAACCAGGGCGCTAAACTGCTTAAACTTATGGTAATCTCCGGTTCTGGCGGCCCATTGCAACAGGTGGATCGTGTCGGGGTTCCAGGCGTGGCGCTCCCCGGTTTTCCTCCAGCGGTACTGACCATCATCGAAGAGCAGGTAATCGCCGGGGACCGTATTCTCCCCGTGTTTTTTATCAGCCTCCACCGCCGCCCGGTAATGCAACAGAGCCTCAACCTCAAGCTCCGCGAAACCGGCTCCGGAGATCCTGCTCACCGTACCCTTGAAGCATTTTTCAATTACCCCATCGTCCAGACCCACGGCCTCGAAAATCTCGGCGCCCCGGTATGAGCGGAGAGTGCTGGTCCCCATTTTGGACATCACCTTGAGCAGGGCTTTGTTGAGGCCCTTAATATAGTTCTTTTTCGCGTGGGCATAACCGCCAAGCCGGCGGCCGTCAAAGCTGCGACAAATTCCCGCAATGGAGGCAAGCGCCCCGTAAGGCACAACTAAATCAGCGCCGTAACCAAAGAGCAGGGCGAAGTGCATGATCTCTCTGGGCTCCACAGTTTCGGCGATAATTGAAACCTTCATCCGCAGCCCCTGCCTGCTCAGCCCATGATGCACCGCCCCGACGGCGAGTAGACTCGGCATAGCACAGCGATCCGCCTCACCGGACAGGCCGTCCCCAGGGGAAAGGCCCGCCCGGTCGGAAAGCACCAACAGCGAAGCGCCGGCCTCAACCGCCTTACGAGCATCCTCAACCAGCCGATCAAGCACCGCTTCAAGGACAGAAGCCGCCTCGTCTTCCTTCTTTTCAGCGCCGCTTACCGTAAAAGTGGCGTCCAGGGTCCATGATTTAAAAACCTCGGGGGCGACTTTCAAGAGCCTGTCAAGCTCCTCCGGAGTCATAATCGGCTTCAGTACCTTAATCCTGCGGCAATGCGCCTCGGTTTCTTCCAGCAGATTTTGCTGAGGGCCCACAAAACTGGTCAGGGTCATCACCAGATCTTCCCGGATGGAATCGATGGGGGGGTTAGTTACCTGGGCAAAAGATTGTTTGAAATAGGCGGACACCCGTTGGCTCTTGCCGGAGAATACCGCCAGGGGAGTGTCCGTCCCCATGGAACTGGTTGGTTCCTGCCCGCTCTCGGCCATAGGGAGGAGAAGCCGCTCCCGGTCTTCCCTGGTGTAGCCCGCTGTCCGCTCCATAAAGAGCAGGGAACGGTCGTTACTGAACAGAGGCTCCTCCGGAACCGTAGCGGCGTCATCATCCTGGTCCAGGGTGATGACGTTGTTTCGCACCCAGTCGGCGTAGGGTTTGCGCAGAGATACATTCTGCTTCACCTCGGCGTTGGGAATGATCCTCCCTTCGAGCATATCAACCAGGAGGAGTTTTCCCGGCAGCAGGCGGCCTTTGTAGACCACATCCTCAGGCCTGAAATCCTGCACCCCGGTCTCGGAGGCCATGACTATAAGATCATCCCTGGTGATGGTGTAACGGGAAGGCCGCAGACCGTTCCGGTCAAGAGTACCACCCACATAGCGGCCGTCACAGAACACTATCGAGGCCGGCCCGTCCCATGGCTCCATGATACAGGCATGGTATTCATAGAAGGATTTCAGCTCCGAGGGGATGGGGTTCCTCTCGTTCCAGGCTTCGGGAATGAGCATCATCAGGGCCTGGGGGAGACTCCGGCCGGACATAACCAGCAGTTCCAGGACGTTGTCAAAGCTGGCGGAATCGCTTTTCTCCGGCTCTATTACCGGGAGTATATCTTTTAACGCCTCACCGAAGCGGGGATGGGCGTAGAGGGCCTCCCGTGCGGCCATCCAGAAACGGTTGCCCCTGATGGTATTGATCTCACCGTTATGGGCAATCATACGGAAGGGCTGAGCCAGAGGCCAGTTGGGGAAAGTGTTAGTGGAAAACCGGGAATGTACGAGCGCCACGGCGGTAGAAACCAGTTCATCGGAAAGCTCGGGGAAGTACTCCCTCAACTGGCTGGACATCATCATACCCTTATAGACGATGATCGAAGAGGAAAGAGAGGGCATATATGCCTCGATACCCTGCTTGCGCAGGGCATTTTCAAAACGCTTCCTGAAAATATAGAGCTTAAAATCAAGAGGAGAAACTTCGGTATTTACACCACCCGCAGGGGATTCCGATCCAGGCGAAAGGCCGGCGGCTGAATTCCCGCCGTCAAGAGTTCCGTTATCTTGGGGGACCAGCACAAGCTGTCTGATCACCGGTTCAGCTGCCTTGGCGATAATACCCACCGCACCGCTATGAACCGGCACATCCCGCAGGGCCAGTCTTAACAAGCCCGTAACGGCAGCGCACTTATCAATAGCCTCGATTATTTTCCCGCCTTTTTCAGCGGTATCTTTCTCCTGAGCGCCGGGGAAGAATACAAGGCCCGTACCATAACTCCCCGCTGCCGGCAGACCGGGAATGTGTTTTTTGTAAAAATCATGGGGAATATGCAGCAACACCCCGGAACCGTCGCCGGTTTTGTTGTCCGCGCTTTCAGCACCCCGGTGCTCCATCCGCTCAAGCACCTCAAGGCCCTTGCTCAATATGGAATGAGACCGGCGTCCCTTTATATCCGCCACAAAACCGATTCCACAGGAATCGTGCTCGTCCTCGAGCCGGTACAGACCTTGCTGGTCAGCTACCTCCTCACGCTCATCCATACCGGCTCCTTTAAAAACCACGTCTGTACACCTTAGGGTTCAAAACGAGAACAAATGTATCGGATCAGAGTCCGAGGCTCCTTGAGAAGCTAAACAGGTCTCGAAAGAAGCCTATTAATTATGCCGAAACAGGGGGAATTTATGCAATACTATCTCCCAATTCAAGGCTCATTCACCTGTTCGTCTTCTCCAGGGCCTCGGCCCGTTTTTCCGCCCTGCGCAGGATCATTTCCCCGGCGATACTGACGGCTATTTCTTCCGGGGTTTCAGATTGGATTTTCATGCCGATAGGGGCGTTTATTTTGTTCAGTGTTTCTTCGCTTATCCCCTCCTGAATCAGTTGTTGTCTTACCATAGCGATTTTGGTCTTACTGCCGATAACCCCGATGTACGCACAGTTTTTGGATATGACCTGCCGTAAAACCGCGACATCATAGGCGTGAGTTACAATTACAATATAATCACGATAACAGATCTTTATCTTCTTGTTCACCTCATTGTAATCGCCAATGATTAAATCACAGGCACCGGGGAACAGTTCCCGGCTGACGTATTCCTCTCGGTTGTCATAAATAACACAGCGGAAACCGACCGTGGAGAGGACCGGTGTCAGGGCTTGGGCCACATGACCAGCGCCGAAGATAAATACCTTGCCCGCGTAATTGATGGGTTCACTGTAAATACGCCGGGCCCGTATTTTAACTATGCGCCCGCTGTTTCTGGCCAGAAGTTTTATGTCGTCTTCACGGAGTTCCATTCCCTCAAGAGGGATGCCCGCACCATAAAGCGCCATGGTCCAATCCGCCGGATTGGTAAGATCAATAAAGAGCCAGTGGTCCTCGTCTTTTTCTAAGCGCTCCAAACATTGCTTCACAAGGACGGCGGTCTTTTCGTCCCCGCCCTCAATAAATTGAAAGTAGACTTCCACATCGCCGCCGCACATCATGCCTAACTCTTCCTCGTCGTTACGGTGCAAGCGGTAGGTCTTACGCCGGGATTGCCGCCGTTCCAGGAGCTGCCGCGCAAACTGAATAGAGTTGTATTCCACCGTTCCGCCGCCAATGGTACCACAGACCCTGCCGTTTTCATCGACTAACATATGAGCCCCGGCGCTTCTGGGGCTGGAACCTGTTTCCGCGACAATTGTTGCCAACACCGTATCCTCCCCGGCGCTTGTTTTCTCCAGTAAGGCTGTGAACAGATCTTTCATGTGCATAGCTCCCTCCATAATGAACAACTATAAAGAATATAAAGAAAAATCCGCAAAGTATCACCACGCCGTCCTTCATGGAGTGCTGTCCGATTGTCAGGGCACGATAGTTCACTTGTATTCTATAACAGGCTTGTAAGCATTACGGCTCTTGTATTCCATTTCCGCCTTTGCTATAATTGATATAATTGGAGGTTGACATGAGAACATTCATTATCACCGTAGTTATGTTGACGGTTTTTTCACTTGGCGCGCCATTGTTTGCCCAGACAATATCACCGGAACATTCGTCTGAGTATTTTTATACGAACGTGACCCTGGAAAAGGTATACCCTTCGCGTTTAGGATACATCCTCCAATACCGTAAAGGGGGAACCGGGTTGGCGCATATATATGTTCCCAATGAGTGGTTTACCGACGCGGCCAGCAAGGCGGAGCTGATCTTCTTGCCTGCGGGGAAAAACTGGCCTTCGGTAACGGTATATTACAAAAATGGCGAGTTTAGTCATATCAGGCTCTATGTACACCCCTGGAAGGGCCACGAAACCTGGGGTAATATCCCCCTGAATGTTGATATTAACCGCTATTTTGAGAATGTGGAATCCGTAAAGCTTGAATTTTGATGAATCCCGCTATAATTGAGGAGATACGGACAGCTATTCGACAGGAAAGCCTCGACGGCTGGCTTTTTTGTAACTTCCGCCACCGCGACCCTCTTGCGGATGAGATCTTGGGTGTAAATCCCGGCGCTACCAATTCCCGGCTCTGGTTCTACGCCGTTCCCGCTTCCGGCGGAGACTCGGCCGATTGCGTATCGGGCGAAGCATTGGGGATTCTCCACGCCGTTGAGCCGGACAGTCTGGGTGCCGCCCTGCCGGGTAAGCGGGTGTTCTACCGGAGCAGGGAGGAACTGTTGATGCGGCTCGCCCCTCTGGCGGGTAAACGCTGGGGCTGTCATTTTTCTAAATCAATCACCGCCATATCTTACCTGGATGCCGGTACCGCCCTTCTGCTTGAAGAGGCGGGGCTGTGCCTGGTCCCGGCGGAGGGGCTGCTCCAGCGCTTCAAGGGACTGCTCAGTCCGGCCGGCATAGCGGCCCATGAGCGTGCGGCGGGACACCTGTACGAGATTGTGGACTTGGTCTGGGAAGAAACCCGGCGGCGTTTTGCCTCCGGCGCCGCTCTCTACGAGGGGGATATCCGGCGGCTGATACTGGAAGAATTTGCCCGGCGGAATCTCGTTACCGATCATCCGCCTATTGTAGCCGCCGGCAAAAATTCCTGTAATCCTCACTATGATCTGTCCATCCCAACCGGCGATCGAATCGCGGAGAACGATGTCGTTCAGTTAGATCTCTGGGCCAAGGAAAGCGGACTGGGCGGCATATACGCTGACATTTCCTGGGTGGGTTTTTACGGAAAGCAAGCGTCCGCCGGGATTGAACGGGCTTTTGCCAATCTGGTACAGTCACGGGAAGGAGCCTTGCGATTTATACAGGAAGCGCTGTCAGCGGGCAGGCGCCCTGCCGGCGCTGATGTGGACCAGCGGACTAGGGAGATCCTGACCGGCTTTGGTTACGCCGGGGCACTCCGCCACCGTACCGGACACGGCATCGACACGATGCTCCACGGCTCCGGAGTTAATATGGACTCCGTTGAGTTCCCCGACTCCCGGCGTCTACTGGACGGTTCCTGTTTTTCACTGGAGCCGGGAGTCTATTTTACGGATTTCGGCATGCGCACCGAAATCGATGTGTACATCAAAGACGGCGCGCCGGTAATTTCCGGCAAAGACCGTCAGTTTGCTTTGCTGTACTGTTAGCCGCAGAATACCTATGCCTATGCCTGTACCTGTTCCCGCCGCATTGCTCCGGTTTATTGGAAGCGGTTCAGTATTTATCATAGCCGGTCACAAGGAACCCGATGGTGACTGTGTGGGCAGTCAGCTTGCCCTCTGTTCAGCCCTGGAGCGGCTCGGCAAAAAGGCGATCCCTTGTTCCGCCGGCCCCTTCAAGCGAACCGAAGTCATGCCGTTCGCCGCGCGGTTCAGCGCTGCCCCCGGCGAAACGCTAAAGGCCGGCGCGAAAGTTATCATTGTTGACTGCTCCGCGCCCGGCAGAATCGGCGGCCTTGAGGCATGTATAAAAGGGCTGCCCGCCGCGATTATCGATCACCACGCCGTCGGGGATCTGCCCGAGCCTTCACCGGAAACGCCGGTCTTTCTCGATCCCGCCGCAACATCAACTACCTGCATGATCCTCTCCCTGATTGAGGCCCTCGGCCTGTCGCTCTCAAAAGAAGAAGCGGAGTTGCTCTTGTTCGGCCTCTGTACCGATACGGGATTTTTTCGTCATCTTGACGAAAATGGGGCCGAAACCTTCGCTGCCGCGGAACGGATGGTCAGGGCCGGGGCAAGCTCTAAAGCGGTTTCCCAGGCGATCAACGGCGGAAAAAGCCTTAATTCTCGAATCTTCCTGGGTCAAATCCTTTCGCGGGCTGAAGCCCTGTTTGAGGGGAGACTCATCCTCAGTTTTGAAGCCTACGAGGACATCCAACGCCTTGGTCTGGAAAGCCGGGACTCCGATACCCTCTATCAACTGCTACAGTCCATCGCCGGCGTAGAAGCCATAGCGATCATCCGCCAGGAGACGCCGGAAAACTGTAGCGTCGGCCTCCGCTCTCGGGACACGATCGATGTGGCGACCATTGCCGCATCTTTCGGCGGCGGCGGGCACCGAAACGCCGCGGGGTTTTTAGCCGAGGGGACTATTTCAGACATAAAACCCCGGGTCATCGAACGCTTTGTCAGGGTGTTTCACCGGTAAGTTTCATTCTATCGATCAACAATGAGTGTGAACCCCGTCGAACCGAAGCTTCGCGGGAGCCCGTTAATTCTGAAATGTTATCATTTTGGCCTGATGATTTTCTGAACCGTTACATTGCTTTTATCGGGCTTTTCGGCTAAAATAGAGCCGATGCTACACACCATGCGCAATATCGGCATTATGGCCCACATTGATGCCGGTAAGACCACTACTACCGAACGGATTCTCTATTACACCGGCAAAAGTCACCGGATAGGGGAAGTTGACGATGGTGAGGCGATAATGGACTGGATGGAGCAGGAGCAGCAGCGGGGAATCACTATCCAGAGCGCCGCCACCACTACTTACTGGAAGGATCACCAGATCAACATCATCGACACGCCCGGCCACGTGGACTTTACCGCCGAGGTGGAGCGTTCCCTGCGGGTGCTGGACGGTGCAATTGCCATTTTCGACGCGGTTAAAGGCGTGGAGCCACAAACCGAAACGGTATGGCGGCAGGCCCAGCGCTACCAGGTGCCCTGCGTGGGCTATGTGAACAAAATGGACCGTATTGGCGCGGATTTTTACTTTGTCCTTGAGGATGTGCGCGCAAAACTCGGTGTCAATACGGTAGCTCTGCAAATTCCTATTGGAAGAGAGGGGAACTTTGAGGGGGTCATCGATCTTATTGAAATGAAGGAAATCCGGTGGGACACGGCGAGTGAAGGCGAGCGTATAATCAGCTCTCCGCTGGCGGCCGGGCGGGAAGAGGTGGCCCGTGAATGGCGGGAAAAACTCATTGACGCCCTGTCCAATGTATCCGACGCCATAACCGAAAAGTACCTTTCCGGTGAAGAACTGGACGCCGGATTTATCCGCAAAGAGCTGCGACGGGCGGTATTGAGCCGGACAATACTCCCTGTATTTGCCGGCGCCTCCCGCCGCAACATAGGAGTTCAGCCCCTAATCGACGCGGTGGTTGACTACCTCCCCGCGCCGGATGAGACCCTGCCGGCCATTGGTTATCACCTCAAAAAAGAAGAAGAGGTGCGGATCTCCTGCGATCCTAAGGCCCAGCCCCTGGGCCTGGTTTTCAAAATTCAGAATGACCGCGAGGCGGGGAGTCTCTGCTATGTGAGGATGTATTCAGGCTCATTCAAGCCCGGCGGTGTGGTATTCAACGTGGGGAAAAAAAAGCGGGAACGGGCAAACCGCATACTCAGGATGCATTCCAACAAGTCTGAGCCAATGGACGAATTGAGCGCCGGTGACATCGGCGTGATCATCGGGATGAAACTGGCCCAGACCGGCGACACTGTCGGCAGTGAAGGATGGCAGGTGGTGCTGGAAAAAATGCGGTTCCCCGAGCCGGTGATCTCGGTTTCGATTGAGCCGCAGACTATTTCCGATCAGGAAAAGCTGAAAGATATCCTTGCAATTCTCTCCAAAGAGGATCCCACCTTTACCACCAGGGAAAACGAGGAAACCGGCCAACTCATCATCTCCGGCATGGGTGAACTGCACCTTGACGTGCTTGTTACGCGCATATTCAAGGAATACAAATTAAGTGCGAAAGTAGGGACCCCCCAGGTAACGTATCGAGAATCGATCAGTAAAATCGCTGAACACAGCGAAAGTTTTTCCCGGATTATCGCCGGCAAAGAAAACGCCGCGGCGCTGACGCTGCGGGTAGAACCCGGGGAACAGGGTTCGGGAAACAAGTACGTCCGGACGGTCAATACCGGCGGCAAAGACGCTGTCCCCGAGGAAATCCTTGACGCGGTGGAGCGGGGAATCAACGGCGCGTTTGCTTCAGGCATTGTCATGGGTTATCCCTGCATCGACATAAAGGCAACCCTCACCGATTTGCGGTACTCCGAACTCACCGGCACCGAATTTGCCTTTGAGGCCTGCGCCAACATGGCCTTTGATGAGGCTTGCCGTGCCGCTTCTCCCATATTACTGGAACCGATCATGGCGGTTGATCTCACCAGCCCCCACGAATTTGTGGGTGAGGTAATGAGCCTGGTGACTCAGCGCGGCGGCCAAATTCTCAGCATGATCTCAAAAGCCGAAATCGATGAAATCAAAGCCCACGCGCCCATGGCGAAAATGTTCGGTTTTATCGCGTCATTGCGCAGCGTCAGCCAGGGCCGGGCAAGTTTCAGCATGGAATTTTCCCACTTTGAAAAAAAGCGGAGCGCTGATCCGGAAGTCTATTCGAAGGCGTTGGTGTAATACCCCATAGGCGTTAACTTATGCGGAACTAAAAACACACAGCTGAGGTTTTCTTTTCCGCTTTGAATCGGCACATGCCTGCGATAATTCTCCCATACATACATTCAGGTTGAGAGGA
>JAISBR010000139.1 GCA_031266095.1 Treponema sp.
TCGGCCCTGACCTTATCGATCAAAAAGGCTATGGTAGACGCGCTGCATTCGGTTTCCGTGGAACAGCCGGGGAAGGCCGCAAAGTAATTCAGGCCGTAGGCGTCGGCAAAGTAGCGGAAGGGAAAGCGGTCTCCAAAGATAACGGTCTTCCGGTTCGCGCCGTCTATCATATTCTGAAAAGATGCGTCCAAATCCGTTAATCTTGCCAGATAGGACGCGGTGTTTTTTTCATACGCCGCCGCGTTGGCCGGGTCCCGCTGTTTAAGCGTATCGGCGATTTTTTGGACAATGAGTTTCGCGTTTTTGGGAGAAGTCCAGACGTGTTCGTCGTATTCGACTTCTTCTTCCGAATCCTCCCCTTCCTCCTCGTCCTGCATTCCTTCGACAATAACTTCTTCCACCACTTCCACGCAGTCCATGAGGGTGACGATTTCCATGCGGCCCGTATCCTTTGATTCAAGGATACGCTCGACCCACGCGTCGGATTCTCCCCCCACATAAATAAATACATCGCAGTTTTGTACCGTGATAATATCCTGAGGGGTCGGTTCATAGGAGTGGCTTTCCGCTCCGGGCTTTAACAGCATGGTGAGATTAACCTTGTCTCCGGCAACCTCACGGACAAAATCATAGGGCGGGAAAATAGTGGTAACTACATTTGTTTTTCCATCCTGCCTTCCCGTATCTTTCCGCCCTCCGGCGGGTAAGGCCATCGTGATGGATACCACCGCGCAAACAAAAAAAACTAGTCGTTTCATACAAATAAACTCCTGTTAGATTAAAGAATGGACTTGTTCAACAACCTATTTTACTGAACCCTGTCGGGTTCTGGTTGTTGAACAAATCTTGCAAAAGGCTCCGCCTTTTGCTGGTTTTATAAGGAATTTGTTCGATAACTGAAGTTATCGAGCAGGTCTATTAAAAGCGGCGATCACCGGTTCATCGATCACAAGTTCATTTTTATTTTCAGCCGCACTGAGCTTAACGGGATAAAACGGAAAACAGCAAAATTCAAAACAAGGGCAGCCAAAAAAAGGGCGGTTACGGAAAGGCCGGGATGAAACACGGAGTATTTAGGCTGCCGGGAGAAATTTTCCGCCCTCTGTATCAGGAGGCATACGGGGCAGCTTCCGCCGGAGCAGTCATGATCCGAATGAACGGCGATAAGGGTTTCCGAAACGCAGGAGGCCATGATAAAACAGAGCGAAAGGCTTATCCAAAAGCCCCGCAGCCCGCTCATGACACACGTTCCGTACCTGGGTACTTCGTACCTTAGGGGATGGCAAGACATTTTTTGCAAGCCCCATAAAAAACGGTTTTAAGCAGGTCAATTTGAAAATTATGGCTGCCAAGAAGATGCCCTTCGATTTCGTCCAGGAAATCGCAGTCCATGTGGATAAGGCTGCCGCAAATTTCGCATTTCAGATGAAAATGCCCCCGGCAAGTTGTCCCGTCGTCTACGTATTGATAACAGGCGCTTTTATCCCCATGCAGGACATATTTACGGATTTCCCCCCGGACCGCCAGTTTTTCAAGATGCCGGTAAATAGTGGTGTGCCCAATCACCTCTTCCGTATTCCTAAAATGCCGTACCAGTTGGTTAACCGTTACGTGATTGTCCCCAAGGGACTTCATATACTCAAGAATACGCTGTCCCTGCCGGGTATGATAATTTGCCGGACGCTTGTGTACCATAAAAATCAGCGTATCATACCGGATTGATATTGGTCAATATGAAAATGAACATTGTTTTCATTTTGTCGTACACGTGCTATGGCTGCCGGTTCTTTCTTCAAGGGGCTTAACCGTACAATTCCATCCTAAATTATCCTTGCATTTGGCGAAAAGATACGGTATCCTGTTGTTATCTTAACAGTAAGAGAGGTTAGATATGGCGTATAAGGTCAGTGATGAGTGCATAAATTGCGGTACTTGTGACAGTGAATGTCCGGTAGAAGCAATTTCCGAAAAAGACGGCGCCCGCTGGATAAATCCTGAGTTGTGTCAGGATTGCGGAGCCTGCGCCGGGGCATGCCCCGTTGGAGCAATTGCCGCCGCCTCCTAGGAGCCTGTTGCACTTGTGGGTTTTTGCGTCACTTGTTCACCTGCGGTGAACTTGCCGCAAAAACCTCGATTAACGGGCTCCCGCGAACCTGCGGGGTATTAAACCAGACTTTCGGATAAAAAAACAACAATTTTTATGAATTAAAGCTATAAAATTAAAATTTACGCTGTTTTTATGATAAATACGCTGGAATTTACACAAAACCATGTTACACTTGAAGGTAGATGGCCTCAAAAAGCAACACCAATATACCGGCCTCCGCGGCGGAACAGTTGTTCCTGGAACGCCCCCGGGTCCACAACTTATTGGCAAAGGCCCTTGAGTACTACATAGTGGTTATCAGCGCCGGGGAGGGTTACGGCAAGACGTACGCGGTCAGCTCTTTTTTACAGAACCGGAGCGAGACTACGGCCTGGATAGTCTCTTCCAAGCGGGATAATGTCCCCTGGAGATTCTGGGAAAGTTACTCCAATGCCATGGGGCTTTGTAAGCCCCAGACCGGAAAGGAGCTGCGGGAGATCGGCTTTCCCGAAACAGCGCAGCAGTTCGACAAATGGATTGAGATAAACCAGCGGGAATTCAGCCTGCCGGGCAAGTATATAATAGTACGGGATGATTGTCACTGTATTGAATCCCGGGTCGTACTGGATTTTATCGAGCGGGCGCTGAGTTCTCCCATTATCAATCATACCCTGATATTGATAAGCCGCAACGAACCCACGCTCAATATCGCCCCGGCTTTGTCCAAGGGCTGGCTCACCAGAATCAATGCCGAAGAGCTGCTCTTTACCTGGGATGAAACCGCCTCCTATTTCAAGATGCGGCATATAGCGCTGTCCGACCGGGAAATTACCGCAATTCATCAGGACACCGAGGGCTGGCCCTTGGCCCTGGGCCTTCTGGCGACGGAGCTGGAAAAAGACGGGGCAGCGTACAGCCGGCGTATTCTGGAAAAGGGCGGTTTCAGGGCTCTGGAAGACAATGTCTTTGCCGCCGTCCCGGAAGAACTACAGCGCTATCTCGTAAAACTTTCCCTTTTTGAACAATGGCCCGTGGAACTGCTGCAACAGACCTCCGCGGTGCTGTCGGAACCATACGGCTTCTCCGCAAAACTGCCGGCGGAGATGGAAAAACTGGGCGCGCTTATCCGTTACGACTATTATCTGCACGGCTACCAGATTCACGAGGTCTTTCTTGACTACCTGCGGGAAAAACAGCGGGAACTCCCGAAGGAAGAAATACAAGCGATCTGCGCCATCGCCGCCCGGTGGTGCCTTGAAAACAATCTGAGGATGGACGCGGCGATCAATTTTGAGCGGGCCGGCGATTATGCGGGCCTTGCGGCAATCGTGGATTCCTTCCCGCGGCTCATTCCCCGATCCGCCGTTCCCCTGCTCATGGACATTATCGAACGGTTGATTCGAATCGAAGACGGGGATGAGACTGACGGAAATTATATCTACCTGCGCTATGTGGTAAAGGGAAGGCTGTTCGTCAGTCTGTTCCACTTTGACGAGGCCATAGCGGTATTCAAGGAGAGCATCAGGCGTTTTGAGCTGCTGCCTCCGTCTCCGGCGGCTTTCCGGGTGCTCGCCGAAGCCTGGAACTATATGGGCCTCATCCATCTTTTCAGGTATCGTTTTGGCGCTACCGAAGACTATAAGATCTGTTTTAAGCATGCGGAGGACTATTACCGGCGGCATCCCTGGCCCTTGTCCGGTTTTATGACTATCTGTACCGTCTCCACCTATCCCTGCCAGGTGGGACCCCATATAGGGGAGGGGGAATTCGCCCGGCGGGTCCACAGCTTTAGTTCCAGCATGGATACGTGGGCCGATTCGCTGAGCGGTTATTTTTCAGGCCTGGACGATCTTGCCCGCGCGGAGTTTGCCTATTATCAGGGAGATCTCAACGCCGCCGAGCAGTTCGCCCGCAGCGCCATTATCAAGGCCAGGGAACAGAATCAGTACGAGGTCGAACACCGCGCTCTTTTTTTTCTGATGCGGATCAATCTCCACCGGGGCGGCGTCGAAGAACTGCTTGCGGCATGGAAACAAATGGATCCCCTGCTGGAAGTGGCGGAGTATACCAACCGCTACGCGGTCAATGACATCATTTCAGGCTGGATGTACACGCAGCTGAAGGAACAGCATAAAACTCCTTCCTGGCTCCGGGGCCGTTTTGAGACCATCGAGCTGTACTCCATAGCCCACAATTTTGAAGCCATGATAAAGGCAAAATATTTATACGCCGAACGGCAGTTCGACAGTGTGGTATCGTTTCTCAATTTGGAGAAGCACAAGACGGGTCTGAGGACGTATCTGCTGGGTATGTTGGAGATGGACAGCCTGAAGGCGGCGGCTCTCTGTCAGTTGGGAGAGGAAGCGGCGGCGGCGGCCCTCCTGGAAACAAGCTACCGGAAAGCCATCCTCAATTCCCTCACCATGCCCTTTATCGAACTGGGTTACGACATGCGCCCCCTGGCGGCGGCGGCCCTGAGCGCCGGCAGCGCTATATCCCCGTCCTGGCTTGAGGATATCCGCAGCCGGGCTTCCGCTTATGGCAAAAACCTATTCGCCATTGCCGAGCAGTTCCGATCCCAAAACCAGGACGGAGCCAGCGGGACAAAAATCTTTCTCACCAGCCGGGAGCGTGCGGTACTGCGCGGCCTTTCTCAGGGTCTCACCAGGGAAGAAATCGCCTCCGGTATCGGGCAGTCCCTGAGCAGCGTTAAAAGCCTTATCAGCAGCGCCTGCGAAAAACTGGGCGCCGTCAACCGCGCCGACGCCGTGCGGATCGCCTCGCTTATGGGGATACTGGATAATGAATCTCCTCGCCCTGAAGGGCGAGGTATCTTGTAAAGGTAGTGTAAAAATCAACGAAGAACACCCAAAAAGCTTGAAAATACAGGGGAAAATTCGCATTTTCCACAAAAACTTACTGATGAAACACCTTGACAAAGCGTTTGATAATCCGGGAGTTTATGTTTGAAATAGTCCCCCCGACTGAAAACCCCGCAGTGTTTTGGTGCCCGCCGCCGAAAGATGCGGTAATGGCCGTCACATCATATGCCTCAAGGCCGCCGATTCTGCCGGGTGCGGAACAGTCACCAATGATAACTTTCGCACCGGCCTTTAGCGCCGTCTTTGCTGGACACATCGATTTCGGTACGCACGGTGGTGTGGGAGGACGGCTACTCAGATAATGGGTAGCCTCCTACTCTATTCCCCGTTATCCGCTTCACGGAGGCCGTAGCCCTCGTTCTTGTCGTTGTTACTGTCTCCGGCGGGTTCCACATGGACCATAATATCGTAAACCCCCTCCACCCGTGTCTTGATGGCCGCCTCGACCCGGCTGGCTATCCGGTGGGCGTCCTGCACGGTGATATCTGGGGCCACCTCAATATCAATATCGATATCCCAGAGTCCTGCGATACGCCGCATACGGGTACGGTGGGGATTCCCCGCGCCCGCCACCGAATGGACGGCCTCGAAGACCGCCCGGTACGATCCCTGGCCGGCGCTTCCGTCCATCAGTTCCGTATTCACTTCGGTGAATATCCCGATCGCCGACTTGATTACCCACAGGCCCACGAGGATAGCCACAACCGAATCCACCGCGCCGATCCCCGTTAGCATGGATAGTCCCAAGCCCAAGAGTACGCCTGCGGAAATAACCACATCGGCGGCCATATTCCTGGCGTTTGCCCTGAGGATGATCGAATCTGCCTTTTTTCCGAAGAAATACTGGCTCAGGGCGAGGAGAAGCTTCCCGACGATGGAGACGAGTGTGACGAGGAAAGCCGGAGCGTCGGGCACGGCGTGATGCGATCCATTCAGGAGATCCCTTCCGGAATCGAGGATGAGCTGAGCGCCGGCAAAGAACAGAATGCAGGCGAGGAGCGCTGTGGCGATGGTCTCCGCCCGACCGTGTCCCCACGGGTGTTTCCGATCCGCCGGCCGGTCGATCACGCCGGCAATCGCCAGAGACATTATCGCGATGAGGACATCCACCGATGAATCGATCCCATCGCCTATTACGGAGAGACTCCCCGCGTCGAACCCTGCCCATATCTTGATTACCGCGAGGATGGTGTTGCCCAGGAGTGCGGTTATCGAGGCTGTCCTGATGATCCTCGCCCTGCCGCTGTTAATTTTTCTCATAATTATTTTTCCTGTTCTTAGGACCTTGTCAATACAAGGATCACAGGGCCCTTTTACCGGGCGGGCCCGCTTTGAAAACTGCGGTTTTGAAAAAGCTTCGGTCTATTACGGAACATTACCGCGCTTTTAGCGTATACACCCAGGTATTTCCTTTTTTTCCAATCCTTTTGACGATTTTCAGCTTGGTAAGTACATAGAGGGTCTTTCTCGCCGTGTGGACGCCTATTCCCACCCGTTCCGCAAGCAGAAAGGTGGTGAATTCCTCGCTTTTTTTAAAAGGGACAAAACGGCGATAATCTTTGAGGCTTTCCAGGGCGATACTTTCATGCCAGGTGAAGGGTTCCCGGTTCAGGATACTTAGTCCTTTCCGCCGCCAGGAGCCTTTGCCGTCCTGTATTCGTTTTTCCACAATATCCAGCAGCGCGAGCTCTATGCTCAGGCCGGGGATCAGGGGCAGTTCCGGGGCGTAAAGCAAGGCCGCAAACAAATCCCAGGGGTTTCCCCGGCGGGGGCTTTTCCGCCGGTACAGGACTTTTCCCCCGCTGTCCAATACCTCGATGTATTTGACGACAATCACCGGGTGAATGATCCGCAGCCCACCCCGGGAGGCCAGCTCCCGCGCTTTTTGCCGCAGGGGAGCGAAACTGCCGGTTTGCACTTCGATAAATTCCCCCCCGGCGCTTACCCCGTCCGCAACATAACCCCCGGCGTCTACCTCCGTTTGTCCGTCCGGACCGGCATAGCGGAATTTTAATATCCGATGCAGGCTGCTCTCCCGCTCGATCCCGATCTTATTCATGTATGAGCCAAAAGTTCTTCTACGCTGAGCAGCTCCAAGTAATGGTAAGTTTCATTCCCCCCCTTATTTTCTTCTGTTTTTATTTTGGTAATCCGGAAAGCGATCATCCGGTTGGTGGGGAGGGGAAGGGGGAGTAACCTGCCGTTAATATCCACGATGCCGTTTATCGGAAGCCGTCCAGATATTTCCTGAATATCACCTTCGGGGAAAACAACGAAATATTCATTCGTAAACATATAGGAAAGCATATCGTAAAGCAGATAAAATCTGCAAGGGATTTAGAAATACTACATGCGCGTATAGATGAAAAGTAAAAAAAAATACTTTTTTTCGAAAGTTTTTCTTTAGTTTTCGCTTGAGTTTGACAGTTTTTGTATATATACTGTAATTAATGGGGCAAAGTGGGAATAACTAGGATTTATTAGGAAAAGGTGGTATGGAATCGTTAACGGGGGAATTCAGGATTACGCTGGACGATAAAGGCCGACTTAGTCTGCCTGTACGCCTGCGGAATGCCCTGGCCGATACCACATTGTTCCTGACTAAGGGTATGGATGACTGTTTGTGGCTCTTTCCTTCCGGTGAATGGAAAGAAATGCTTAATGTTATCGTGGATGGTACCACCCTTTTTTCGTCCAGTTCCCGGACTATACGGCGGCAGCTTATCGGTCCCTCCCAGGAGGTGGAAATCGATAAGGCGGGGAGAATTCCGGTGCCCCAGACGCTGCGAGAGTTCGCGGGCTTGAGCAGGGAATGTGTGGTTCTAGGCCAGTTTAATTATATTGAAATTTGGTCTGATGACCGGTATCAGGCCTATCTGGAAGCTCACAAACAAGAATTTCTGTTGGGAACCGAGGAATTGGGCAACTTATTAAAGAAAAACAAGGATTTAAGCAAGTAATTATGGAGATTATACATACTCCGGTGTTGCTGGAGGAAACAATACAGTACCTCGCGCCCAGAAGCGGAGCGGAACTTATGGTGGACGCCACCATGGGCGAGGGTGGGCACAGTCACGCTTTTTTGTCCCGTTTTCCGAATCTTAAAATCATCGGGATCGACGCAGACAGCGCCTTGCAGGCCCTTGCCGTTGAACGGCTCAAGGAATTTGGCGATCGGGTACATTTTTACCTGGGCTGGGCCCAGGCTTTTTTCGCCGAGTATCCCGCAGAGCTTAAGCGGCCCGACACGATTCTGGCGGATCTGGGGATAAGTCTCTATCACTACGAAAAAAGCGGCAGGGGCTTCAGTTTTCAGAAGGATGAAACGCTTGATATGCGGCTGGATATCTCGGGCGGAACCCCGGCGGCAGAGCTGCTGGCCCGGCTGCCTGAGAAAGAACTGGCGGATCTATTGTACAACAACTCCGGGGAGCGTTATTCCCGGCGTATTGCCAAGCTGATCGCGGAGGAGCGGCAAAGAGGGACCATTACCACCACCGCCGCTCTGGCTGCCCTGGTGGAACATGCGGTACCTGCTTCGTACCGGTACGGACCTATACATCCGGCGACCAGAACCTTTCAGGCCCTGCGGATCGCTGTTAATGGGGAGCTTTCCAGGCTTCCCGATCTCCTTGAGGGTGCGCTTCGGATCCTTGAGCCGGGGGGAAGGCTCGGGATCATCAGTTTTCACTCGTTGGAGGACAGGATAGTCAAGAATTTTTTCAGAATGAAGAACAAGAACTGTACCTGTCCTCCTGAAGCGCCGATATGTAGATGTGAGGGACGCCGGTCGGTTAACATCCTGACACGGAAGGGGATTGTTCCCTCTGACGAGGAGATTGAGTGGAATCCTCCGTCCCGAAGCGCCCGACTGCGGGTAGTTGAAAAAGTACTGGACGAGGATGGACAGTGATGAAGCGGTATCAGGTTCTCTATATGGCTGCGCTGACAATACCGCTGTTCCTGGGGCTTGCTGTCTGGCAGTCTAACCGCTATGTAGAGTTGAAACAGGAAGTAAATCGTCTTGAAGAATCCCAGGCGGACTGGGTGGAGAGCAACAAACGGCTTATCGCAGGCATAGCGGTACTTTCATCCCCGGAGCGGATAGAGCATATCGCCCGGAACGAATTGGAATTGCGTAAAATAAGGCCGGAGAATGTATTACAGATAAGAATAGAGGGGGGGAAAGGGCGTGATCTCTGACGAACCTCTCATGGATTTTATCACGTTGTCCCAATCTCTTGGAGCCGGTTTTATTTCCTTTACCGGCGGTAAAGCCGGTTTCTCATCGGTAAGCGTGGATTCACGGAGCGTCCAGGAAGGGGCACTTTTTGTAGCCCTTGACGGCTCGTCCAGCGACGGCCACCGGTTTGTGGAAGCCGCCTTTAAGGCCGGTGCGGCCGTCGCCATGGTGAAATCCTCAAAACTTGAAAATTATAATCTCGTTAATATCGCCAAATCCATGGGAAGGGGTTTACTGGTGGTAGACAATACTCTGCGGGGCCTGCAGGATGCCGCGAGGGTTTACCTGGAACAATTCCCTGCTCTTCTGAAAGTCGGCATTACCGGTTCGTCCGGAAAGACCACCACCAAGGAAATCGCGGCCGCCATTATCAGGGAAGAAAAAAACACGGTGATGAATCCGGGAAATCTTAATTCAGAGACCGGGCTTCCTCTTTCGGTGTTTGAGGTCCGCCCTGGCCATGAGGCGGGGATTTTTGAATTGGGTATGAACCGGAGGGGGGAGATTGCGGAATTGGCGGCGGTACTTAAACCTGATATCGCGCTTATCACCAATATAGGTTCCGCCCATATCGGGATTCTCGGCAGCAAACAGGCGATAGCTGAAGAGAAAAAAAATATTTTTTCCAGGTTTGCGGGTAACGGGATCGCATTGATTCCGGAAGATGATGAGTTTAGGGATTTTCTTGCCCGCGATGTGCGGGGCAGGGTTTGTTTTTACGGCACGAAATCTTTTGATGAGTTAGGTGAAGTTAAAAACCTGGGCCTTGAGGGCAGCGAGATCCGCTGGGGAAGAGAACATATCCGGTTTGGCCTGCCGGGAAAACACAATCTTGCCGACGCGCTGGCGGCCCTTGCCATCGCAAGGGAGATCCCGGTCGGCCACGGGGCTGTCAAACGGGGGCTCGAATCAGTGCGGCCTTTGTTCGGCCGGGGAGAGATCCTCCGGGGCAGGACCACGGTGATCCGTGACTGCTACAACGCCAACCCCGAGTCTTTTGAGAAGGCGGTGGAGTTCTGCGACAGCCTGGATTGGCCCGGCAGGCGTGTTTACGTGATCGGGGATATGCTGGAACTGGGAGACAATTCCGGGGCCGCCCATGACCGCGCCGGCAGGCTCCTGGCCGTCTCCGCCGCAGACATGGTTTTTCTCTACGGGAAACAGACGGAAATTACCGCCGCCGCTATGCGGGCCGCTTCAAAAAACGGAACCGGTTCGGCGATGAATTCTTTTTTTCATACCGGCGACATGGGGGAGTTATCCCGCGCCTTGGACGCTTATATCCAAAACGGGGACCTCGTTCTACTGAAAGGTTCCAGGGGCTGCGCTCTGGAACAGTTAAGCGATATGCTCGCGGGTGAGGCTGCGGAACAGACACTTGGGGAGATGAACTGATGTTTTTGGAATTCATCTATCCCCTCGTAAAATATTTTACCCCTTTCAATGTCTTTCTCTATCTTACCTTTCGGGGCGCTTACGCGGCCTTGACCACGCTCCTCATCTGTTTCGTATTCGGCAGCCGGATTATTGAGGTCCTCAGGAGTTTGAAGATAGGGCAGGCTGTCAGGTATGACGGCCCTGAGACTCACCTGGCAAAAACCGGAACCCCGACTATGGGCGGGGTGTTCATCATTCTGTCGGTACTGATATCAATGTTGCTCTGGGGGGATTTGAGCAGCAAAATGACCTGGCTCACCATTGGGGCTTTTGTCGCGTTCGGCGCTATCGGATTTATTGACGATTACCTCAAGGTCCGCCGCCATGATTCCAAGGGGCTTCCTGTCTGGGGAAAACTGGCGGGGCAGTTCGCTGTTGCCATTGTGGTGGTGCTCTATCTTTACTTCTCAGGAGAAGAGGGTATAACGTTCTTGTATATCCCCTTCTTC
Source organism: Treponema sp. (assembly GCA_031266095.1). The sequence continues at coordinate 11,098 of JAISBR010000139.1, forward strand.
AAGAATCCGATTCTTGATTTGGGCCCGCTCTGGATACCCTTTGGGGTACTGCTCATAGCCGCCGAATCCAATGCGGTGAATTTTTCCGATGGTCTTGACGGACTTTTGGCGGGACTGTTGATACTGGTGTTTATCACCCTGGCGATCCTCACTTATATTACGGGTCGTACTGATTATTCCTCCTATCTGGGGATTCCCTATATTCCCGGCGCCGGGGAACTGACCGTATTCTGCCTTGCCGCCGCCGGGGCCTGTATCGGCTTCCTCTGGTTCAACACTCACCCTGCGGAGGTTTTCATGGGTGATGTGGGGAGTCTTTCGCTGGGCGGGGCGGTCGCGGTACTATCCCTCATCATCAAAAAGGAGATTCTGATCCTCGTGATCGGCGGAGTCTTTGTGTTGGAAATCGCTTCGGTGATCATTCAGGTAGTGTCGTATAAACTGCGGAAGAAGCGGGTGTTTAAGATGGCGCCCCTGCATCATCATTTTGAGCTTTCAGGCTGGGCGGAGACTAAAGTGGTTATCCGTTTCTGGATACTGGGGGGGCTTTTTGCCATCATCGCCCTCTCGACCTTGAAGATACAGTAGGGGACGGGGATGTATCAGTTTGACGCGGAAAGGACAGCGAGGACTCTGCAGGGGGAACATGTGCTCAGCGCCAGCGTACTAATGCTGGTATGCTTGGGCCTGGTGACCCTGTACTCGTCCTCTTATGCCTTCGCGGACCGTTTTTTTAACAACGGCCTCTATTTTGTTTCCCGGCAGCTTCTTTATGGTGCCGGGGGGATACTGCTCTTTTTCATAGCTTCCCGAATAAACCTTGAACTGGTGAGGAAGCTGATTAAACCCCTCGTGGTGGGTACGGCTGTTCTCTGCGGCCTTACGTTTCTCCCCGGTATTGGGGTGACGCGTAACGGTGCGGCCCGCTGGATCGGGATAGGTTCCTGGACATACCAGCCTTCGGAAATGGTGAAATTGGTACTGCCCTTGTACCTCGCCCACATCTTTGATAAAAAACGGGACAGCATTGATATGTTCAGTTCCGGAGTGCTGCCGCCGGTGTTGGTTACCACTCTTTTTTTTACGCTTATCTATATGCAAAACAATTTTTCCACCGCGATTTTTATCGTGGTTAACGCCCTGGTGATTTTTTTTCTTGCGGGGGTGCGCTTCCGGTATTTCTTCGCGGCGACGAACATGTTCCTGCCCGTGTCAGCGCTCCTGATCCTCACCAAGGAGCACCGGGTACGGCGTTTCATCAGCTTTTTCAGGCCTGAATGGGATCCCCTGGGCGCGGGTTATCAGGTCCACTCCAGCCTGCTTACGATCATGTCGGGCGGTTTCTGGGGCAAGGGCGCCGGCCAGGGTACGCGGAAAATCGCCAGTGTGCCGGAGATTCACTCGGATTTTATCTTCTCCGCCTTTGCCGAGGAGGCGGGTTTTATGGGAGTGGCGCTGTGTTTTATCCTCTTTGCGGTATTTGCCTTCCAGGGATACCGGGGAGCATGGAAGAGCGATTCGTTGTTTAAGCGGCTTCTCGCTGCGGGGCTGGTAACATTGATCGTATCACAGGCCCTGCTCAATATCGCCGTGGTTTCAGGCTCGGTTCCCGCTACCGGGATCCCGCTCCCCTTCTTTTCTGCCGGCGGTTCGTCTCTGGCGACGACTCTTCTCTGCGCGGGCCTCATTGTCAATGTAAGCCGGCGCAATTCAAAGAATATCGAGAATACAACGGATAGGGAGGTTTAGGATGGCTGGTGATTTTGTCTATGCTGATGATCTCTCCCTTAAACCTGCCGCCTCAGGTAAAATCGAGAAGGGTCTTAAACGACTTTTGATCATCGCCGGGTTCATCCTGGGGGCGGAGCTTATCTGGCTTTTCATTGTCAGTCCCTGTATACCGTTGTCAACGCTGGAAGTCAGGGGTTTTCCCGGTTTTGACGGCGTTGATGTTTTAACCCGCGCCGGTATCCGTGAAGGGGTATCGTCCTTCATTTCAGTTAATGCCAAAGAAGTAGAGGAGATCCTCTCCACTCACCACCTGGTTGAGTCCGTCAGGGTGATCAAGCGTTTTCCGGATCGGCTTTCGATCTTCCTTGAACCTCGACGGGCGGTTGCCCTGTCCCTGGCGGAGGTTCGGGGCCGCCTGCTGCCGCTCTACTTTGACAAGTACGGTGTGGTATTCAGGATTGGCGGCGGGGAAGCGCCGTCGGCGTATCTGCCTATTATTTCAGGGCTGGCTTTTGAAAATCCGGTGCCAGGCATGCGCCTGCCCGCGGCCCTTGGCCCCCTTCTTGCGGAACTAGCGAAAATTGAGGAAGATACTCCTGAGCTTTTGGAAGCTGTTTCCGAGATACGGCTCAACTCTGGGGTCTTTAACGGTTTTGATCTGGAGCTGTATCCGGTTCATTATCCCGCACGGGTACGGTTAGGAGATAATTTCAGCGAAGATACTCTTCGCTATATGCTGCTCATGCTTGATGTGTTTAACGCTGGGGGATCGGTTCCCGTTGAAATTGATTTCAGATCCGGCATGGGTTCATACAAAGTTAAGGAGGCCCACTCTGGCGAATGACGGATTGATTGTCGGCCTCGACATAGGAACGACAAAAGTTTGCGCGGTAATTGGTGAACGCAGCGAGCAGGGAATCCTTGAGATCACCGGGGTGGGACTGTACCCCTCCACGGGTTTAAGGAAAGGGGTGGTGGTCAATATCGAGGCTACTCTCAGGGCGGTCTCCTCCGCGATTGAGGCGGCGGAGATGATGAGTGGCCGGGAGGTATACGACTGCTGGACCGGCATCGGCGGCAGCCATATCGACGGGTTTAATTCCCGGGGCGTTGTGGCCATCACCGGGAAAAAACGGGAGACCAGGGAGATTGGGCCTGAGGATATCGCCAGGGTGATTGAGGCGGCCAGGGCAGTGGTGATCCCCATGGATCGGCAGATCCTCGAGGTGATCCCTCAGACTTACATTGTGGATGATCAGAAGGGGATACGCGATCCGCTGGACATGATCGGAGTACGGCTTGAATCTGAGGTACACATCATCACTTGTTCGGTCACCAGCGCCCAGAACCTCATCAAATGCGTCAACCGGGCGGGATTCAGGGTTAATGATCTCATCCTGCAATCCCTGGCCTCGGGCCGCTCCGTACTGACTCAGGAAGAAAAAGACCTGGGGGTTGCCCTTATCGATCTCGGCGGTGGTACTACCGATATGCTGGTTTACACCGACGGCGCGCCTTATTCAACCTCCACCATTCCCGCAGGGGGCGCCCAGGTAACCAACGATATCTCGGTCATTAAGAAGATCTCTGTTGAGACCTCCGAGAAGATAAAACTCGACGCAGGCTGCTGCTGGGAACCTCTGCTCGAGGAGGACGAGGATATTATTGTTCCCGGAGTCGGGGGAAGGCCGCCGCTGCCTATTCCCCGTTCTCAAATCCTCAGTATTATCCGGCCCCGGATGGAAGAGATCTTCAAGATCGTAAAAGAAAAACTGGATAAGCTGAACCTGAACCGGCCTTTGGGCGGTGGGGTGGTACTTACCGGCGGTGGGGCTCAGCTTTCAGGCGTTGTGGAACTGGCGAGTTATATTTTAAAACTACCTGCCAGGGTAGGAAGCCCCATTCCCTCGCCGGGTCTGGGGGGCTTGGTGGAGGAGTACCGTAATCCCGCTTACGCTAGCGCCGTCGGCCTTGTGCTTGAGGGCAATGACCGTGAAAACAGGTCCGGACCGGAGCGGGGTGTGGAAGCGCGGCAGGCCGATAAAGGGCAGACCGTTCTGTTTGGAAAACTTAAGAAGTGGCTTAAGGATGAATTTTTTTAGAAAAATAAGAAGCTTGTGAAATATCATTTTAAGGTTTTCATTGAAAGGCCTTAAGACCTATAAGCGCAGCAGGCTGCTAGGAGCCTGCTGCGTCTTTAAAAAAGCTGATTTGGGAGGAACAAAGATGAACATTTTCGCGGTACATGAAGAAGAACCGGGGCCCCGGTTTGTACCACAGACGGAGCCGGTTCCGGCGATCATCAAGGTGATTGGTACCGGAGGGGGCGGTTCAAATGCAGTGAACCGTATGATAGAAAGCGGCCTTTCCGGGGTTCAGTTTATCGCGGCGAATACCGATATACAGGATCTCAAAAACAAAAGCAAGGCTGAGACTAAACTGCAACTCGGTTCCAAGCTGACCGGCGGGAGAGGCGCCGGCGGCAAACCGGAGATTGGAGAGGAAGCGGCCGACGAGGATCGGGAGAGTATCGCCTCAGCCCTGCAGGATGCGGACATGGTGTTTGTAACCGCCGGTATGGGAGGCGGTACCGGAACCGGTTCCGCCCCGGTGATCGCCAAAATCGCCAAAGAACATGGTGCGCTTACCGTAGGGGTGGTTACCAAGCCTTTTGACTATGAGGGCCGCTATAAAATGAGGCTGGCCGAAGAGGGGATCAAAAAACTGCGGGAAGCGGTGGATACCCTCATTGTTATCCCCAATCAACATCTATTTAAATTGGTGGAACGAAGCACTTCTTTCGATCAAGCATGTCTGAAGGCCGATGATGTACTGCGCCAGGGTGTACAGGGCATATCAGATCTCATAACCAAGACCGGAATTGTCAATACCGATTTCGCCGATGTGGAATCCACTATGAAGGGCCAGGGAGACGCCCTTATGGGAATAGGCCTTGGCAACGGTGAGAACCGGGCCAAGGACGCCGCCACCGGCGCGATCGACAACCCCCTCCTGGAGGACACAACCATTGACGGGGCGACCCGGATACTGGTGAACATCGCCGGTCCCCAGGATATATCCCTGGTGGAAATTGACGAGGTGATGGGCGTCATCAAGGCAAAAGCGGATCCTGATGTTGAAATAATTTTCGGTGTACGCTTTGATCCCGAACTGGGGGAAAATATCAGAGTAACGGTGATCGCCACCGGTTTCCGAAACGTTTCCGTTGCGGCGGAAGCGGGGGGAAGTTCCGCCGAAAGCCCTAAGCCGCCGGAGGGGGATTTTATCAATTACCCTGAATTTGAACGGATGAGGGAACGGATAAAACGGCCGGACTATCTTCCTCATCGGAACTATCAGGATGATCTGGATGTTCCTACTGTAATCAGGGATCATTGCTATGGCGTTGATCTGACTGAACGAAAAACCGCGGATGGAAGAGAGAACTGAAAAGAACGCTAAAATGGAAACCTCTTCCCTGTTGGATCGCTTCTGTTCCCGGCTTGTGGCCATGGAAAGACGCGCTCCCCTGACCGCCGAAACCTATCGTCTCGAGATCCGCCGTTTTCTGGCATACCTCGAATCGGAAAAAATCGATGTCGCTGTAGTGAACGCTTCTCACCTCACCGGCTATCTTGAAAAACGAGTTGAAATGGATCATATTGATCCCCGGTCAATAGCAAAGGCTGTCTCGTGTCTGCGTTCTTTCTGTGGGTTTCTCATGGATGAGGGAATCAGGCGGGATAACCCCGCCGCCGTTCTGGAGAGTCCCCGCCGGCGGCCGCGCCTTCCAGAGGTACTGGGCAGGGAAAAGGTGGAAGAGCTGCTGGCCGCGGTGGATATCAGCGGCCCCCTGGGTCTGCGGGATCGGGCTATCTATGAGCTTATCTATTCGGCGGGGCTGCGCATATCCGAGGCGGTGGGCCTCAATGTGCGGGATATTGATTTGAGTGGAGGCGTCGCCAAAGTCAGGGGCAAGGGAAACAAAGAGCGGATCGCGCTCTTTGGCGTTGAGGCGGCGGAATGGCTCAGGCATTACCTGAAAGAGGCCAGGCCCAGGCTTGCGGAAAAGCGCGCCCAGGGACGACAGAGTCCCGCCCTCTTTATCGGGAGAAGCGGAAAGCGGCTTTCCCGGAAGGGGATATGGAAGAATTACTCCCGCTGCGCCGTTCTTGCGGGAACCGGTTCCCGCCTGCATGCGTTGCGGCATAGTTTTGCTACCGAGCTTTTGGCCGGCGGGGCGGACCTGAGAACCGTGCAGGAACTGTTGGGACACGCGGATCTTTCCACTACCCAGATTTATACCCATGTGGATGTGAGTCTGCTCAGGGAAAGTCATCGGAGGTATATGCCCAAGTTGAAGAATCTGGTTTCGGGCAATGACCGGAACTAACCGGGATGGGGGAATAAGGAACGGTTTGAATGAAGAAAGTAAAAGAAATTATTCTGGGTATTCTTATAGTCCTTGCGCTTGGAATTTTGGTGATGCTGGTCTACCGTAACGAGAAGGCTAAAATTCATCAGGATCTGGCAAAACGGATAGCTGAATTGAGTCCCAGAGGCGGGCCGCCTGAAACTATTGAGGGATTACGGAAAGCTATCGCTCTCTATGAGGCCCAGATAGAGCTTAATATCAGGGAAGGGGCGCAGACCGGGGTTTATTGGAAGATCCTCGCCACTAGGCTCGCCGAACGGAACATGCACCGGGACGCCCTTGACGCGCTTGAGCAGGCGCTGCGTTTTAACGCCGAAGATCCCACCCTCTATTACCTTATTGGGGTTTCCTCAGGGATAGTGGCAAAATCCATCATCGGCTTTTCTGCTGACACCGGAACGGAAAGGGAGCGTTTTTTCACCCTTTCGGAAAACTCGTATCTGCGGGCCATAGAACTTGACCCCGATTACCCAAAACCCCGCTATGGGCTGGGGATACTCTACACTTTTGAGTTGGATCGTCCGACCGAGGCCATTCCCCATCTCATCCGCTATCTGGAAATTATCTCAAGCGATATACAGGTAATGTTTGTCCTGGCCCGGGCTTATTATATGACTGAAAACTACGATCAGGCGATAGAACTATATGATCAGATCATTGCCCGCAGCAAAGATCCCAAGGTGAAGGTGGAAGCCCAGAACAATAAGGAAATCATCAGGGGACAGCTATATGGATGAACGGGGTCTTTTGGATCTGATTATTGCCCGACTTCCCGGCTTGGCTTTCTCGGAGCGGATTATTCTCTGCGAATCATTTGACCGGGAAGGGGATTTGATCCAAAATTCCAAGGAGGGTATAGAAAAAATCATCAGGCGTGAGCTGAGGGGACCCTGGAATCCCCTCCGAATCCGTGCCTTGGCAGAACGGGACGAGGCAGCGGCACGGCTGCGCAGGATTGGCTGGGTATCCTGGGTATCGGCGGCCTATCCGCCTTTACTCCGGGAGATCTACGATCCGCCGCCGGTCCTGTTTTTCAGGGGAAAGCTTCCCAATCCGGAAAAACCCCTTGTCGCGATTGTGGGAACGAGGCGGCCTAGTCCCCAGGCAGCGGCCCAGGCCTACGATATCGCCAGGGACCTGGGGCGGCGGGGTATCTCCGTTATTTCCGGCCTTGCCCTGGGGATTGACGCTATGGCCAGCCGGGGTAATCTGGAGGGAGGCGTCCCCACTTTCGTGGTCCTCGGTTCCGGGGTGGACGAGGTTTATCCTTCGGCAAACCGGTTCCTGGCGAAACGGATTTTAGATGGCGGAGGGGCTTTGCTTTCCGAATATCCTCCAGGTACGGGGCCAAGGACCTGGACCTTCCCTGCAAGAAACAGGATAATCTCCGCCATGGCCCGAAGTGTTCTTATTGTTGAGGCCCCCAGCCGTTCCGGCGCCTTGATCACCGCCGGTCAGTCCCTGGACCAGGGAAAGGATCTCTGGGTGGCCTCAGTCGGCGCGGCCGGTGGAGGTTATGCCGTGCCCCTGACACAGGCGGCCGCGTTATACGATAGAAGCGGTACGGCGAAACTTGTGGAGGATGGAGCGGGGATCATCAGCTCCGCCGCGGATATCTTGCGGGAATGGAATTGGAATATTGAAACAGCGGAAGCCGATGAAATCCGGGATGTCCCGGTGAGATGCGGCGCGGGGCGGACCTTAGCGATCGATTTGGCGCGGTCCCTGGATATTGAGCTGTAAGGAAGAGAGTATGGCGGTAAAGGCAGCAAAAAAGACATCTCAAAAAACGGACAAAAAAGCCGCCCCTAAAAAGAGGGCGTCCCGAAAAAAGCCGAACAAACGAATTCTCGTTATCGTGGAATCCCCTACCAAGGCGGATACCATCGAGAAATATCTGGGACCCGATTACAGCGTCAAAGCCTCTATGGGACATCTCATCGATCTTCCTAAATCGCGGCTCGCCATTGATACGGAACATAACTTTGAGCCTGAGTATATCACCGTGCGGGGCAGGGCAAAGATCCTCAAAGAACTCCAGGGTGACGCGAAGAAAGCCGATATGGTTCTGCTGGCAAGTGATAATGACCGTGAAGGGGAGGCTATTGCCTGGCACCTCAAAAACGCCATTCTGGCAAAATCGGAGAAGGTTCCTATCCAGCGGATCAGCTTTAACGAGATAACTCCCCAGGCGATAAGGGAGGCGGTGGCGACTCCCCGGATTATTGACGAGGCCAAGGTGAACGCCCAAAAAGCCCGTCGTGTTTTGGACCGGCTGGTGGGGTATAACCTTTCGCCTCTCTTGTGGAAAAAGGTAAAGAACGGCCTTTCCGCCGGGCGGGTTCAATCGGTGGCCCTCAGGCTTATCTGCGAACGGGAAAAGGAGGTGGAAACCTTTATCCCCGAGGAGTACTGGAGTCTTGAGGTGGATTTCAAGGTGGGTAAATCGGTTTACACCGCCCAGCTTGTGTTATGGCAAAACGCCAAGCCGGAACTGAAAAACGAGGCCGCGGTCAACGCCATTATCGGCAAAATAAAAAATGCAGACTGTATGGTCTCGGATGTACGCGAAATCGATAAGACCGTCCGGCCCAAACCGCCTTTTACCACTTCGCAATTGCAGCAGACCGCCGCAAACAGGATTGGTTTCACCTCACGAAAGACCATGCAGGTAGCCCAGCAGCTCTACGAGGGGGTGAGCATCGGCAGCGCCAGGGTGGGGCTTATCACCTATATGCGTACCGATTCGGTACGTGTCTCCCGGACCGCCCTCGACGACGTGCGGGACTGGCTTGGGAAGAATTTCCCCGGGGAGCTTCCTGAAAAACCGGTGGAGTACGCTGTGGGGAAAAAGGCTCAGGATGCCCATGAAGCCATCAGACCCACCTATACCAGCTATACTCCGGACTCAATAAAAGAATACTTAAACCGGGATCAGCTTCGCCTTTACACCATTATTTGGGAGCGTTTTGTGTCCAGCCAGATGAACAATGCCAAAACTCGCACCGTCAGCGTGGATATAAAAGTTGTCTCGGAAAATGACGAAGGTATCTTCCGTGTCGCCGGAACCAAACTGATTGAGAAAGGTTTCTACAAGGTAGTTAAGCTCCTCTCCTCAAAAGAGGAGAAGGGTAGTCCCTATCCGCTGCTCAAAACCGGCGACAAAGTCAAGGTTGAAAAATTCCACCCCGATCAGCACTTTACTCAGGGGCCGCCCCGTTACAGCGACGCTACCATCGTGCGCACTCTGGAGGAGAAGGGTATAGGCAGGCCCTCCACCTACGCGCCGATAATCTCGGTTCTGTTGGACCGGTACTACGTTACGCGATCAAACAAGCAGCTTGTCCCAACCATTCTGGGAAAAATGATAAACGATATGCTGGTGGAATATTTTCCCCGCTATGTGGATGCGGGCTTTACCGCCGACATGGAAACCAAACTCGACGAGGTGGAGGAAAGCCAGATCCGCTGGCCGGACATGATCCGGAAATTCTGGGATCCCTTCAAAACAATGGTTGAGGAGGTCGGCAAGACCATTGAGTCTTTCAAGGGATCACTGGATGAGCCTACTGATTATGTTTGCGATAAATGCGGCAGACCTATGGTGAAAAAATTGGGCCGTTTCGGCTTTTTCCTTGCCTGTTCCGGTTTCCCCGAGTGCCGGAACACCAAATCCATACCTCTTGCCAAGTGTCCCAAATGCGGTGGCGATGTGGTGGCCCGTAAGACCAGGGGCAGGGGCAAGGAATTCTACGGCTGTACCAATTACCCCGATTGTGACTTTATCAGCCACTTCAAACCCATCGACCAGAACTGCCCCAAGTGCGGCCGGTTTATGGTGGAAAAATATGACAAGAAAAACGGCGCCCACAAGGCCTGTATCAACCCCGAATGTGATTATCTCCACAGTGCGGACGATGAGGAAGAGGTGAAGCCTTCGGTGGAAGAAGGTGAGGAATAGAAGATGGTTGATCAAAAGGGAGCGGGACACCGGAAGGACTCAGGTCAAACCGGAACTCTTCCATGCGGTTCCTCCCTTGTAGGGGAATATCTTTCTTATTTACGGGCGGTACGGGGACTCTCTGAACGAACCGTCGAGGCATACGGGAACGATCTGTCTCGTTTTGCCAGCTACTGCGGTAACCGGGGGATTGAGCCTGAGACCGCCGGTGCCTACGATGTACGGGGTTTTATCGCCGACCTTCACGCGGAGCGGATAGCTCCTACCAGTGTAAACCGTTCCCTTTCCTCGATCCGGGGCTTTTATCGCTGGATGCTCCGTTTTGGTAAACGGAGTGACAACCCCTGCGGGAATTTACGGAATGTGAAGACCCCTCAAAAACTGCCGTCGGTGCTTTGGGAAGAAGAGATGGCCGGATTCGCGGAACTGCCTGATACTGCGGGGATTCTCTGGCCCGCCAGGGACAAGGCCCTTATCATGACGATGTATTCTGCGGGACTACGGATCTCCGAACTGGTCTCCCTTACCATGAATAATGTAACCGGCAGCCTGGAAGGCGCCCGGATCATCGGCAAGGGCGGCAAAGAGCGTTACGTGTTTTTTTCAGATGAGGGAAGATCGGCCCTGGCGGAATACCTTCCGGAACGGGCGGCGCGGATCAGAATAGCCGGCCTTAAAGGCCCCGGCCTCGAAGGGGCGCTCTTTATCAGCCGGAAAGGCCGGCCCATTTCGGTGCCCGGCGTGCGGTGGATCATAGCCCGTTATGCGGAATGTTCCGGGTTAGAGAAGAACATCCATCCCCACAGTCTGCGCCACAGCTTCGCTACCCACTTGGTCAATTCAGGCTGCGATGTACGGATAGTACAGGAGATGCTGGGCCATTCGAGTCTTTCCACTACCCAGCGCTACACCCACGTGAGTATCGAAGGTTTAAAAAAAGTCTACGCCAAAGCGCATCCGCATGGCGGATCGGTGACAAAGTAAAAGCAGTGAGGAGCGATGAATGACAGATAAAAAAACGCTGTTTAGGAGTACAACGGTTATCGCCGTGCGGAAGGACGGCAGGGTTGCCATGGCGGGTGACGGACAGATTACTATGGGAGAGACGGTGATGAAGAACAACGCCCGTAAGGTACGCCGGATCATGGACGGCAAGGTGCTCTGCGGTTTCGCTGGCGCCACCGCCGATGCCTTTACCCTCTTTGATCGTTTTGAGGTGAAGCTCAAAGAATATTCAGGGGACCTGCTTCGGGCGGCGGTGGAGCTTGCCAAAGAATGGCGTATGGACCGTACCCTGCGGCGACTTGAGGCCCTTCTCCTGGTAGCGGACATTTCCAAGACTCTGCTCATATCGGGTACCGGCGACGTGATTGAGCCTGCCGAAGATATTCTAGCTATCGGTTCCGGGGGCAATTACGCCTACGCCGCGGCCCTGGCCTACCTTGAGGGCAGTCCTTTTTCCGCCGCCGAGATCGCCGAGAAGAGCTTAAAAATTGCGGGTAACATCTGTATCTATACCAACTTGCACATAACCCTGGAGGAATTAGGCTGATGAATGAGAAAAAGATAAAAGACAAGACTTTGGACCGGCTTACTCCGCGGGAAATTGTGACGGAGCTTGATAAGTATATCGTGGGCCAGAAAAAGGCCAAACGGGCGGTGGCGGTGGCGTTGCGTAACCGCGTCAGGCGGCTAAAACTTGAGCCGGAGCTTCGGGAAGACATCGCGCCTAAAAATATCCTCATGATAGGCCCCACCGGGGTCGGTAAAACCGAAATTGCCCGGCGGCTCGCCAAGCTCATAGGTTCTCCTTTCATAAAGGTGGAGGCCACCAAATACACCGAGGTGGGTTATGTGGGCCGGGATGTGGAGTCTATGGTTCGGGATCTTATGGCGGCCGGTTTCCAGATGGTAAAACAGGAAATGCAGGAATCCGTTACCGCCGAAGCGGAAAAGCGGGCCGAAGAAGCCCTGTTGGATCTGCTTCTTCCCTTTACGGGGAAGAAACAGAAGGAACAAAAACCCAAACAGAGACCGCTGGTGAGGCCCATGGGGACTTTTTCCATCAATCCTGATAACACCGGGAGTCCAGGGCTTATCGGAACTGCCATACAGGTGGGGATTCCGACGTTTTTTGACCAGAACTCCGGCAATGACGAAAAAAAGCGGGAATACCAGGCCGGCGAGGCCGGGACCCCGGAAACCCAGAGTGAGGAAGTCGCAGAATCTCAGCCCTCTCCTGAATATGATGAAGCCGGTGGGACCAAATTTAACGCCACCAGAGCAAAGTTCAGGGCCATGCTCCGTGAGGGCAAACTGGACAACCGGACTGTGGAACTCATGGTCAGCCAGAATCCCCAGTTTCCTGCCATCGAGATGATGGGGGCTAACATGGAAGATCTGGAGTCAAGCCTTTCGGGGATCGCCGGATTTTTCGGCGGTGGAAAGAAAAAGAAAGTGGTCTCTGTAGCCAGGGCTAAGGAGATCCTGAAGGCGGAAGAAGCGGAAAAACTCGTTGACCGGGACCGGGTCATAGACGAGGCCCGGCAGCGGGTGGAAGAAACAGGCATTATTTTCATTGACGAGATTGACAAAATCGCCGTCAAAGGCGATCGAGGCGGCGGCCCGGATGTTTCCCGCGAGGGGGTCCAGCGGGACATACTCCCCATAGTGGAAGGCGCCACGGTGACCACCAAGTGGGGGCCGGTTAATACCGATCACATCCTTTTTATCGCCGCCGGCGCTTTCAACGTAAGCAAACCCTCAGATCTTATTCCTGAGCTTCAGGGCCGTTTCCCACTGCGGGTGGAACTGGATTCCCTGGGCAAGGACGATTTTCTGCGTATCCTTACCGAGCCCAAGAACGCCCTCACCAGGCAGTACATCGGACTACTTGCCACCGAGAGGATTGAAATAGACTTTACCCCTGAAGCCATTGAGCGCCTCGCCGTCCTTGCTGCGGAGGTCAATTCCCGGCTTGAAAACATTGGCGCCCGCAGGCTTCACACCATCATGGAAACTCTGCTTGAGGAGCTTTCCTTTGAGGCGCCTGATATTGCCCCGATGAAAATTCCCATTACGGTAGATTACGTAAATGAAAAACTGGTGGACATTGTCACGGATCATGATTTGGGCCGCTACATTTTGTAGGTAAAGGGGGGAGAAATTTATGTCGATGCTTAATAAGGGAGGAAATCTGCCGATGAATAGTTTTGCCAAAACCGTGGATTTGCTGCACCGGGCCATGGACGCCAACCTGGTACGCCGTTCGGTTATCGCTAACAATATGGCCAACGCCAATGTTCCCAATTTCAAGCGATCGATGGTGAATTTTGAGAGTGAGCTGAAACGGGTTCTGGAGACGGAAAACCAGAAGCCCGCGTTGGAGCTTACCCTCACCAATCCCAGACATATCCCCAACTTCAAAGAACGGGATTATAGAGATGTACAGATCCGCCGGGTACTGGATTATACCAGTACCTACAACAACAACGGAAACAATGTGGACCCTGAGCAGGAGTTCATGCTGGCTATCGAAAACCAGATGGCATACACCCTCCTGGCCCAGGCGGCCACTTTTGAATTCAGCCAGATTAACCAGGTATTGAGAGGTTAGTAAATGGGGATTTTCAGTTCGATTAATATCGCCGCCACGGGGCTTAGCGCCGAACGGGTCAGGTTGGACGTGATTGCCGACAACATGGCCAATGTAAACACCACCAGAACCACCGAAGGCGGCCCCTACAGGAGGAGCAGGGTCATTATGCGGCCCCGGGTTGAAAGCCCTTACTGGCGTTCTCCTTTCCTACCCGGATCCATGGATAACGGAATCGGCAGGGGAGTGCGGGTCACTGAAATCCAGAAGGACTACGCTACCGAAAATCCCCTGCGCTGGGACCCAAACCACCCCGACGCGATCAAGTCCGGGCCGAGGGAGGGGTATGTGGAACTACCTAACGTAGATGTAGTAACTGAGATGGTGGACCTGATCTCTGCCTCCCGGTCTTATGAGGCCAACGCCTCAATAATTGAGGGATCTAAGGCTATGTTCCAGCGGGCGCTGGATATTGGCGGACGATAGACGAATAACTATAAACGTATCAGGGGGAGGGAATGATGAATATTTTTAATAACAGCGCGTATATAAGCGCCGACGCGGTAAAGAACTATCAGGTTTCAATGCTCCGTACTCATCCGAAACACATGGGGCCGCCCGATAGTCCTTATACGGGCGGCGGAAACAACATTCTTTCGCTTGAAAAAAAGATCGGTGCCGAGGGAATCACCAGGGCCGGTACTTTTGAACAGGCCATGCTTCAGGCTCTGGATAAAGTTTCGGCGGTCCAGCAGTCGGTCAGCGTTCTTGAAAAAGAAGCTGTCATAAATCCCGATTCGGTAGACATACACGACATAACCATCGCCCAAGCCGAGGCCAGCATGTCGCTTAACATTACGCGAAATATATTGAGCCGTTTGGTGCAAGGCTGGCGTGATTTGATAAATACCAGATAGATTAAACAGAGTCTGTCAATAACGCGGATACATTATTGACAGGATGGGGGGGCAATGAACGAGTTTATCAAAAGAATAATTACCAGGATCGCCGATCTTTGGGGCAAATGGTCCTTGGTAAAACGGATCATCTTTGCCGTGGTTGTGATCATGGCGGTGGGCAGCGTCGTTGCCCTATTCAGAGTATCTTCCTCGCCGACCTTGGTGCCGGTTATCGACGCTCCTATAAGGGATGAGGCCGCTCTGGACCGGATTGTGCTCAGGCTCAACCAGGAAGGGGTAAAAGTCACGGTCAGCGCCAATAATCTGGTCCAGGTGGCCGATGAGGGCATTGCCCGGCGCATGCGGGCTATCCTTATCCGGGAGGATCTTATTCCCTCGGGGATAGACCCCTGGGCTATTTTTGACCGAGAGCGCTGGACCATAACCGACTATGAGCGGAACGTTAATTTTCGCCGGGCCCAGACCCAGATGATTACCGATCACATCAAAGCAGTCGACGATGTGGACGACGCCAATGTAAGTATCGTATGGCCTGAACGAGAACTTTTCCGTTCCGATCAAAACCCGGTAACCGCCAGCGTGATTATTACCCCCAAGCCGGGAAGTGATATCAACCAAAACCGTAAAAAGGTCGAAGGCATTCAGAAGATTCTCAAATTCGCCGTTGAGGGCCTTATTGATGATAATATCGTGATCACCGATCAGAGCGGGTTCGTTCTCAACGACTTTAGCGGCATGGCAGCTATGGACAGGCTCGATCTCATAGAACGGGAAAATAAATTCATCCAGGTGATGGAAACCAAATACCGGGCCCTTGTCCTGGCCTCTTTGCAATCAACTTTTTCTGCGGACCGGGTTCGGGACCTCAATATCAAGCTTGATATGGATATGTCCAAAAAAGCGGTTGATACCGAAGAGTTCTTCCCCATTACCATCAACCCCCGGACTCCGGGATTGGCCTATGACGACTCCAAACTGGTTGAGTCCATTACCCGCTCAAAGAGTACTTCCGAGACCAATTGGGAAGGAACAGGTTATAACCCTGAGGGGCCCGCCGGGGTTGAAGGCCAAACTCCGCCTGCTTTCAAGGATATGTCAAACCTCTACGGCAGGATGACCCAGGAAACCAATACCCAGAACGAAGAGATTAACCGCAAAGTTACCCAGGAAGAGAAGAGTCCCCAGATTGACCGGGTGACGGTTTCGGTAAACATCGACGGCAAATGGAAATGGAAATACGATGAAAAGGGAAACCCGGTGGTCCTGCCGGACGGTTCCATTGAGCGGGAATACACCCCGGTCCCGGAAGATCAGCTCAGGGCGGCCCAGTCTTTGATCCAGAACGCCATTGGCTATAATTCGGCCAGAGGAGACGCGGTAACCGTACAGAACATTCAGTTTGACCGGACCAATCAGTTCAAGGACGAGGATGCCGCCTATTTCAGAAAGAAACAGATTCAGACTACTATCATCATTTTCCTCTCCGGTTTGACAGTGCTGTTGATTGCGTTCATAATTTTCAGGGTGATCGCCCGGGAGATGGAACGCCGCAGGCGGCTTGCCGAGGAAGAACGGGCGCGGCGTGAACAGGCGCTTCGGGAAAGCGCCATTGCCGAGGCGGAGGAAGGTGTGGATGTCTCCATATCGGTGGAAGAACGGACCCGTATGGAGCTTATGGAGTCGGTCCTCAATATGGCTAAAGAACATCCCGAAGACTGCGCGCAGCTCATCAGAACCTGGCTTTTGGAGGACTAAAAATGGGAAAGACAAACGCGGCTGCGGGCGGAACCCCGGCGGGCGGCTCCAAAAAGAAAGGCGCGAAGGAATACACCGGGCGCCAAAAGGCCGCTATATTCCTCGTTACTATCGGTACGGAAATTTCAGCGGAGATATTCAAGTATCTGCGGGAAGATGAAATAGAAACCCTCACCTTTGAGATAGCGCGGCTTGAGACCATCGACGCCGAACAAAAGGACACCATCCTGCAAGAGTTCCAGGAA
Source organism: Treponema sp. (assembly GCA_031266095.1). Next base: position 27,740 of record JAISBR010000139.1, read on the forward strand.
CTCATGATGGCGAACCAGTTCATCTCCACCGGCGGCATCGACTACGCCAGAGAGCTTTTGGAAAAATCCCTGGGAAGCCAGAAGGCCATCGACATCATTAACCGTTTGACCTCAAGCCTACAGGTGCGTCCTTTTGACTTTATCCGCAGAACCGATCCGGCGCACCTTCTCAATTTCATCCAGCAGGAGCACCCCCAGACCATCGCCCTTATCCTGGCGTATTTGGAGCCAAATAAGGCTTCGGTTATTTTGCAGAACCTGCCCCATGAGGTGCAGAGCGATGTGGCCCGGCGTATCGCCACCATGGATCGGACAAGCCCGGAAGTACTCCGCGAGGTAGAACGGGTGCTTGAAAAGAAACTCTCCACGCTGTCCAGCGAAGACTACACCACCGCCGGTGGTGTTCCGAGCATCGTTGAAATTCTCAACCTGGTTGACCGCGCCTCGGAGAAGCAGATCATCGAGGCTCTGGAGGATGAAGACCCTGAACTGGCCGAAGAGATCAAAAAACGGATGTTCGTGTTTGAAGACATCGTCATGCTTGATGACCGGGCCATTCAGAAGGTTATGCGGGAAGTGGACTCCCAGGAACTGGCCAAGGCCCTCAAATCGGTGGATACCGAAGTGCAGGACAAGATTTTCAGGAATATGTCCAAGCGTGCCGCGAGTATGCTCAAGGAAGACATGGAGTACATGGGACCGGTACGGCTCAAAGATGTGGAAGAGGCCCAGCAGAAGATCGTTTCCATTATCCGGCATCTGGAAGACACCGGCGAGATCGTGGTTGCCCGTTCTGGTGAGGATGAAATGGTGGTATGAGGTAATCCATGGCTAAGGCAGTATTCCGCCCCGCTGAGATTACTCTTCTCGAAGAAAAGGTAATTATTGAGGCACCTGACTCCTATTCCGATCTTTCCCAGTTTGCCCCGGAAGAAGAGAAAGCCGAGCCCCCGGAGGATATGGAGGAATACTCAGGCCCTACGGCGGATGATCTTCGCCGGGAAGCGGAAGTCTTTAAAGAGCAGTGGGAGGCGGAAAAGGAGTCGATGATTGCCGCAGCGAAAGCCCAAGCCGAAGAAATACTGAAAGAGGCGGAAAAGGCGGCCGCTGAGGAGCTGCGGCAGAAGGCCGACGAGGCCCAGGTTATGAAACGTAAAGCCCAGGATGAGGCTGAAGAAATTGTCGCCCAGTCAAGAGAGAAGGCCCGGGAATTTGAAAAGGAAACCCGCGCGACACTTGAGGCTCAGCGGAAAGAGGCCGAGGACCAGGGGCGTGAGTCGGGCAGGGAAGCTGGTTTCGCCGAAGGTAAGGCCGAAGTTGAACGGCTCGTCCAGCGGGCCCAGATCGTGCTTGAGCGCGCCCAGGACAAGCGGGCCGAAATTCTTGCCGAGACCGAGCAGGAGATCGTCGATCTGGTCCTCCTCATCGCCCGGAAGGTGATCAAGGTTATTTCCGATAATCAACGTAACGTGATAATTTCCAACGTGGTCCAGGCTTTACGGAAGGTAAAGGGCAGGGGCAGCGTCATCATCCGGGTAAACATAGCGGATCTGAAACTCGCCACCGAGCATACCAAAGATTTTATTCAGCTCCTTGAGGGGGTAAAGTCCATACAGGTAGTGGAAGATTCCTCGGTGGATTCCGGGGGCTGCATTATTGAAACGGACTTCGGTGAGATCGACGCCCGTATCGCCAGCCAGCTTGCCGAGCTTGAAACCAAAATACTCGAGATCTCTCCCATAAAGTCAAGGATAAAGTCCAGGGCTTCCGGTGCGGCAAATGGCCTTTCGTTAAACGGGCTTGCGTCAAACGGTACAAACGGCGCCGCGTTGAATAACATGCCGCCGACGAAAGCCGCGGTAAGAGCGCCCGCCGCGGAGCCGGCGGACTCTCCGGCCAAAGGCGAAGGATCATAACAGAGAGCGGGGATTGCCACCAGCAGTTTGCTGCGCTTCGCGCTTAAAACCTCAAAAAATCGCCTGACAGGTGATTTTTTACCTTAGAAACTGCCAACGGAATCCGGGTATCGTGGTTTTTACGGCACAAAGTGGCGCAAAAACCTGCAAGTGCAACAGGCTCCTGGAGGGGAGGGAAGACATGGAAACCGCCATATTTGAAAAATACCTTGAAACAACTGAGCGTACCGATCCCATAAAATGTATAGGTAAGATTTTCCAGGTTCGGGGACTCCTCATTGAAAGCCGGGGACCCCAGGCGGTTATCGGTGAGATATGCCGGATAGAAGCCCCCAAAGGCCAGGGATTGATCCGGGCCGAGGTGGTGGGCCTGAGGGATGATATTGTCCAGCTTATGGCCTTTGAGGAAACCGACGGCATTGAGGTGGGGAACCGGGTCATTGCCCTGGGTTCCCGGCTGGAAGTACCGGTGTCCCAAAAGCTTTTGGGCAGGGTACTTGACGCTCAGGGGAATCCCCTTGACGGCAAGGGTGAAATAGAATCTGCCGTGTTATACCCCGTCCTGGCAAATCCCCCGGATCCCTTAAAACGACGGCGGGTCACCGAGCAGATCACTACCGGGGTCCGTGCCCTTGACGGCCTGCTCTCGGTAGGCAGAGGCCAGCGGCTTGGAATCTTTGCCGGTTCCGGTGTGGGTAAGTCTACCCTGCTGGGAATGATCGCCCGTAACACCAATGCCGATGTCAACGTGGTCGCTCTCATCGGAGAGCGGGGGCGGGAGGTAAATGATTTTATTGAGAACGATCTGGGGCCTGAAGGCCTTGCCCGCAGTGTACTGGTGGTAAGCCCCTCTAATTCACCGCCTTTGGCCCGGCTGCGGGGGGCTTACGTGGCAACCGCGGTGGCGGAATTTTTCCGTGACCAGGGTTTGGACGTTATGCTTCTTTTTGACTCTGTTACGCGCTTTGCCCGCGCCCAGCGGGAAATCGGCCTTGCTTCCGGTGAGCCTCCCGCGACCAGAGGCTATCCCCCCAGCATGTTTGACTCCATGCCGAAGCTCCTGGAACGGAGCGGTAACTCCGACAAGGGCAGCATCACCGGCTTTTATACAATCCTGGTTGACGGTGACGACATGGACGAGCCCGTGTCCGACACGGTCCGGGGAATCCTTGACGGCCATATTGTACTTTCCCGCAGTCTGGCCCAGGCCTATCACTACCCGGCGATAGATGTGCCGCAAAGCGTTTCCCGCCTTGCCCCGGCTGTCTCCGGCCCCACGGCCAACAAGGCCGCCGGTTCCATCCGTAGATCCATGGCGGTTTACGCTGAGGCCGAGGACCTCATCAACGTGGGCGCTTATCATGCGGGTTCCAATTCAGCCATAGATGAGGCCATTGCCAAACACGGTCTTATAGAGGAATTTCTTATCCAGGCCGTTGATGAAAAATCTTCCCTTCCCGAAACACTTTCAAAGATGTCGGCGATTTCCGGTATCCCCATAGCGGAGGAAGAAATGACCGATCGTTTGCCCCGGCCGCTTTCTGATTCAGATCCCCGGCGGGAAGCCATACGCCCCATTAACGAAAGTACAGCGTCAAACAACACGCCGAAAATCAGCGAAGATCTGGGCAGATCCCTTAATGGCGCCGCCAGTCTGTTTTCAACCCTTAATGCCGCCGAAAGCACGCCTCAGGTTATATGAAACGATTCAACTTCAGGTTCCAAAAACTCCTGGAACTACGGAACTACCGGGAACAGGAGGCCAAGATCGAACTTGGCCGGGCCACCGGCATCCTCATAGCAATTGAAAACCGCGTAAAGGAAACCGCCGCCAAGCGCCGTCAGGCGGCCCGGGAGCGCTTCACCAGTCCCGGTGACGCCGCGACGATGCTGGCCTGGGACAATTATATCATCCGTCTGGATCAGGAAGCGGAACGGCTGACCAAAGAGGCGGCCCAGGCCGAGTTGGAGGTTGAGGAAAAACGGGCGCTGTACCTGGAAGCATCCCGGGAATTCAAGGTTATGGGGAAACTAAAAGAGAAACGAGAAAAAGAATACCACAAGGAAATGTTCGCTGCCGAGACCGCTGAACTTGACGATATGTGGCGCGGTAAGGATAGATATTAGGAGCGGATTCTCATTCCAGTCTTACCACGTTCCACACCGCCGCCGTTTCCTGACCAAGGCGCCAGAAGCCGACAGAGTCGACGCCCATAGATTTGTACATCTCCATGCGAACGGAAAGGGAATAGGCGTCTTCATAGTAGACCTTGACCGTTACCGGAACATTGTAATCAAAAGTGGGAATGCCGTTTTCCCGCCGTATTTCGGTCACCCGGTTTTCGTTAATGACGTCTTCGATGCCTGTGTAAACCAAAGCCCGGGAAGGGTTAGTGTGACCCCAGGCGCGCCCGTAGAAAGGGATACCCATGATCAGCTTTTCCCTGCCGATGGCGCTCAGCGCGTAATTCGCTACCCGACTGCACCAGGCCAGGGACGCTATAGGACCGGGTTCACTGGTGGACCAGTGTTCGTCATAAGCCATGATAAAGATACGGTCAACCAGGGTTTTGATGTTTTCATAATCGTACACATCATTGGCGAGTTTTCTGGTCCGGGCAGGCAGGGCTATGGTGAGCATCTTATATCCCAGTCCCGCTCGCAGTTCTTGCAGAAAGGAAAGAAAGGCCTCTCTGTCCCTCTGGGGAAGTAACTCAAAATCAATTTGCAGACCGTCATAATCTTTCGCCGCAGCAAGCAGATCGGCGATCAGGGCTTTCCGTTCGGCGCTGCCGGGGACAAGTACGAAATGGGTCAGGGACCGGCTGTTACAGGTTACCACCAGGTGGACCCGTCCGGCAAAGCGCGGTAGCTTCCCCCGGTTGGGTACATCCGTGAGTTTGCCGTAGGTATCAACCTCGGCGCCGAAGTACACAATGTCCGAAAGCGGCAAACCCCTGAGCAGGGCCGCCTCCCTGCCCGTTACCACATAGCCCCAAATTTCCCCAAAAGTGGAAGTCGCAAGGCTTCTATCCACCGGAGGAAGCTCAATAACCGGTTCGGACTCTTCGCTTAGTTCCTCTTCTAATTCCTGCTCCGGAATCTCATAACTTTCTTCAATATCTACCGGTGCGGACCGACAGGAAAGAGAAAAGAGGAAAACAAAAGATACCAACGCACATTTCAGATATTTCATTTTCCATGACAATACTAACATGAGTATGGGTGGATTTCAATAGTATGGTGAGTGAATTCGGATATAGGAGGCACTTTTAAAACTGAAATTTTGAAAGTGCAGACGCTTAAAAATGCATATTTCGCAGCCTGCGAACCGGAGGTTCGGCGACGAGAAACTACAAGAGCCCCGGAACTAACCGGGTTTTGCAAGAGGCTCATAGTACAAGAATTACCGGCAAGCCTCAGAGCCGCCATATTTACATTTCACCTATTTATTACACGCATTTACTATACTATAATATACTTGTACTTGAAAACCGCCTTAGGTATACTATATTTGATATTGGGATTTCTAAACACCTGGTTTTAGAGACCCGGTTATCGAAGGAGCTGCCATGTTTAACAGAATACTCCCCGTTTCGCGGGCCTTTGTCCCGGTATTGTCCGTGTTTACCGCCTTACTGGTATTTACGGCCTGTACCCGGCAACAGGAAGGCGGCATGGTCCAAGCCTCCGGGGCGGTCACGGAACTGCGTTATGGTTTTACCACCGAGCCTGTCACCCTTGATCCGTTAAACCCTTCCAACACGGCGGACGGGAGGAGCATCCTCTTCAACGTGTTTGAAGGCCTGGTAAAGCCCGATACCGGGGGCAGGCTCCAGCCCTGCGTTGCCGAATCCTGGACCATTGAGCAGGGCGGGCTTGTTTATAACTTCAAACTGCGCCAAGACATGCGCTTCCATGATGGTTCGATACTGAATGTGGATGATGTCAAATTTACCCTGGATACCGCCGCCGCTGCGGGCTTTGAGGGTTTTACCGGGATAGAAAAAGTCGAGGTATCAGGGCAAGACACGGTCAGCGTGATTCTCAAGGCGCCGGACCCTGAATTTCTCCCCTACATTACCATCGGCATCGTCAAGGCGGATAACCCGGATCGGGAAAAAAATCCTATCGGGACCGGACCTTACTATATTGAAAACTATACGATGCAGCAGTCCCTGGTCCTCAGAAAATTTGAAGACTATTGGCAGCGGCGTCCGCCGGAATCCAGGGACTTGCCCCATCTCGACAAAGTGGCTATCGTGTTCCTTGCGGATTCAAGTGCGCTGCTCCTGGGCCTGTGGGGGGGCAGTATTGACGGGGCCAGCATTACCGGTTCTCTTTCCCGGCAGCTGGATGCCCGGGATTTTGACATAGTCCCCGGTTATTCAGCCTCGGTCCATCTCCTGGCGTTGAACAACGCGGCTCCTCCCCTGGACGACATCCGGGTGCGGCAGGCGCTTAACTATGCCATAGATATTCAGGGGATAATCGACGCCGCCTTTTTCGGCCAGGGTGAGCCTTCAGGCAGCCCCCTCATACCGGGGCTTACCGATTATTACGAACAGGCACTGGTCAATCCCTACCCGCTTGACTTAGACCGCGCCCGCTCCCTCCTTGCGGAGGCCGGTTACAGCGAAGACAGGCGGAGGCTTTCTTTGGAAATCACCGTACCTTCGAATTACACTATGCACGTTGATACCGCTCAGGTGATTGCGGGCCAGCTCGCGGAAGCCGGGATCGACACGGAAATCAAACTTGTTGACTGGGCATCATGGCTTTCCGATGTATACCGGAACCGCGACTACCAGGCCACTATCATTTCTCTCGATGCCAACAACGTGTCTCCCCGGGGCTTTCTCTCACGGTACCGTTCGGACAGCGGAGGTAATTTTATCAATTTCAAGAACGGTGATTTTGATCGGGTCTATGATGCCGCCTTACACGAAATCGATGACGTGAAACGGGCCGGGCTGTTCAAGGAAGCTCAGCGTATCATTTCAGCTAATGCAGCGGGAGTGTATATTCAGGATATTTTTTATTTCAAGGCTTTCCGGCGAGGGACCTATGACGGGGTGTTGAATTATCCGCTTTACGCGATCGATTTCGCCTCGATATACGGGGTAACGAAGTAAATTGAATTTTGTCCTGCGGAGGCTTGCCGTTGCGCTTATCACCCTGTTTTTGGTATCGGTGCTCAGCTTCCTGGCCTTCAGCGTTATCCGGGGGGATCCGGCGAGTCTTATCCTGGGGACCGAGGCCAGCGCCGGGCAAGTCGCCGCGTTACGCGAAGAGATGGGCCTTAACCGGAGTCTCCCCGCGCGTTATCTCGTTTGGCTTACGGGTTTCCTCACCGGCAATCTGGGGAACTCGGTCCGCTATCGGGGCGAATCTATTTCTGCTATGATCATGGACCGGCTGCCGGTAAGTTTTGCCCTGGCTCTGCTCTCCCTTTTTTTTATCCTGCTTATTGCGATCCCGGTCTCGCTGTTTTCGGTGCGCCGGGAGGAGGGGATTGCGGATCGCCTGGTAAATGCCTTCACCGCCCTCAGTGTTAGTGTTCCGGGTTTTTTCCTGGGGGTACTCTTTATCTGGATTTTTGGCATAGGCGCAAGACTCTTCAGCCCCGGTGTTTATATTGACTACCGGATAAGTTTTGCCGGTTTTGCCGCTTCTCTCTGCTTTCCCGCCCTGGCAATTGCCATCCCCAACGCCGCGATCCTCATCAAATTCCTGCGTTATTCTCTTTTTAAAGAACAGCGGAGTGATTATGTCCGTACCGCCCGGAGCAAGGGAGGGAGCTGGCCTCTGGTACTGCGGCGTCACGCGCTGCGGAACGCCCTGGTTCCCTCGATTACCGTACTGGGAATGATCATCGCCGAGGTCTTTTCCGGGAGCATTGTGATCGAGCAGGTTTTTACCATTCCGGGAATTGGACGGCTTCTTATTGCCGCGATTACCTCACGAGACTATCCTCTGATTCAAACGCTGGTGGTGTACATCGCCGCCGTAGTAGTCATCGCCAATACCCTTGTGGACATCACCATCCAGATCATTGATCCCAGGATCAGGCTGGAGGGAGCCGAAGATGATCTTCACTGAGACGGCTCAAAAGCGCGGGGATACAGAACGCGGCATTATGAGAATGATGATGAACGGCGAATTCAAAGTTGGACTGTTCCTCTCGTTTCTTATTATCGTTATGTCCCTGGTAAGCCTGTTCAGGATACCTTACGATTACACGCGGATGGATCCGGAGCGGCGTTTCCTGCCGCCCGGCGCCGGGTGTCTCTTGGGGACCGATAACTTTGGACGGGATGTTTTTTCCCGGATTATCACCGGCAGCAGATATACCCTTATCCTCGCTCTGTGTACTGTGGCGGGCGCTGCCGCCGCGGGGACCATCCTGGGCCTGTTCTCAGGCTACTCAGGCGGGATCCGTGATGAGATCATTATGCGGATAATGGATGCCTTGAGTTCTTTTCCGGGGATACTCCTGGCCCTGGTCCTGATTGCCCTGATGGATAACGGCCAGTTCACCCTTTTCGTCGCTCTGCTCATCATGTTTGTCCCCAGCTTCACCAGGGTTATGCGGAGCGGCGCGCTATGTTACAAGTACGCCGATTTCATTCTGGCGGAACGGCTTTTGGGCGCGGGCCATTTGCGGATCATTTTCATCCACATACTGCCGAACATGGTCCCATCCCTGCTTTCCGCCTCAGTACTGGGGCTTTCCAACGCGATCCTCGCCGAGTCCGCTATGAGCTATCTGGGCTTGGGCATTCAGCCGCCCACGCCAAGCTGGGGGCGGATGCTTTTCGAGTCTCAAAATTTTCTGTTTACCGCACCGTGGTGCGTCCTCAGTCCGGGTATTTGTATCATGCTGGCGGTGCTCGCTTTTCATTATCTGGGCGAAGGTATCCGCCGCGGCTTGGGATAAAAATGGTGACTTTGCTGGAAGTGAGGAACCTGTCGGTCGGGATCAGGCGGAATAATGAATACCTTCCGGTGCTGAACGGAATCGATTTTGACATTGCGGCCGATGAGATTGTGGGGCTTGCCGGGGAATCAGGCTGCGGCAAAAGCCTTACCGCCCTCTCAATATCGCGCCTTTTGCCGCCGGCGGCCGGGATCACGGGCGGCAGTATCAGGTTTAACACGGGTGTTTTGGATAGAGCCGTTTACTGTGACATGCTTTCCCTTGACGAGGTGGAACTTTGCCGGATCAGGGGCAGGGATATTTCCATGATCTTCCAGGAACCCCGGCAGTCTTTGAATCCCCTGATTCGGATTGGGGCGCAGATTATCGAAACGCTGAGGCTGCACGGTTTAAGAGACGGGAAACAGGCCCGCGCGGCGGCCTTGGACATAATCGGGAAATTGGGCCTGGCTGAGCCGGAAAAAATCTTCAATGCGTACCCTCACCAGCTCTCAGGGGGAATGTGCCAGCGGGTGATGATTGCCATTGCCACAATCTGCCGGCCTAAGCTCCTTATCGCCGATGAACCAACCACCGCCCTGGACCAGACGACGCAGAATCAGATCCTGGCCCTGCTTGAACAGATAAATCGGGATTTTGGTGTCTCTATACTCTTTATTTCCCACGATCTTTCGGCGGTCCGTCGTTTTTGCCGTCGTTTCCTGGTGATGTACGCGGGGAGAATTGTCGAAGAAGGGAGCACGGAGACCCTCTTTTCTTCGCCGGCCCACCCTTACACCAGGGGGCTTATCGGCGCCATTCCAAACAGAGAACACCGGGGCAGACCGCTGGTAAACATAAGCGGCAGGACGCCTTCGATAGAAGACCGGTTTTCCGGCTGTTCTTTTGCGCCCCGCTGCCCCCAAGCGCTGGAAAAATGCCTTGAGGCCTTTCCCCTGGAAACGGATCTCGGCGACGGACACCGGGTGCGCTGTGTTATGGCGGGGGCCGGTTATGACTGAACCGTTTCCGATACTTTCGATTAGGAATCTTTCTAACGCCTATATCAGCCGGAGCTTCGGCCTATTTGGCAAAAAAGAAATCAAACCTGTTCTCAATCATGTAAATCTGGACATTGCCCCGGGTGAAATATTCGGCATGGTGGGCGAATCAGGCTGCGGCAAGAGTACCCTGGCCCGCTGTATTCTGGGCCTCATTGATTATGAGGGAGAGATAGTTATTGACGGGCAAAAGAGGGAAGGGCGGGGCGGGGTGGGGCATCTTCCATTTTCACGGAAGGTACAGATGATATTCCAGGAAAGCGGGACTTCCCTTAACCCGGCGAAAAAGATCGGCTGGTTGATGGAAGAACCGCTGCTTATACACCGGCTCGGCGTGCCGGGGGAACGGGAGCGCAAGGTAGACGATATGCTGATCCGGGTAGGACTTGATCCTTCGTACAAAAAGCGGCGCGTAAACGAGCTTTCAAGCGGCCAGAAGCAGCGGGTCTGTATAGGCCGGGCCTTGATACTGGAGCCGAAACTCCTCATCGCCGACGAGGCCACCAGTTCCCTGGATGTTTCGGTTGGGGCGCAGATCCTCAACCTGTTCCGGGAATTGCACAACGATCTGCGTCTCAGCATCCTGTTTATTTCGCATAATATGGACGCTGTGGAGTACCTCTGTGATTCAATCGCCGTGATGAGGGAAGGGCGGATTGCCGAATACTCAGGCGGATCTGGACCGGATACTGAATGAGTCTCCCCGCGGCAAAGGCGTGAATCGAAGGTTTGACGGGGTATTAAACCATGCTTTCGAATAAAAAACGGACGGCGGTTTATCACCGCCGCCCGCGCTCTTCTTCCTACTTTGTTGACCTGCAACGCGGGCGGCGTCTAAGCGCCGTCTCCGCATTTTTACTTACTGCCAACTAACGTTGAAGGTGATTACTTCATAATAAGGTTTACCAGACACCGTGGCACCGGCAATGGGCCACAGATCGATAGGTAATAATGTTGAACCGCTCTCACTCACGCCTTTATCAATATAGGCGACAACCCTGAATATATCCGGGTTTTGAGCTTGAGATTTCCAGGAAGGTCCAAGATAAACCGTTAACCGTTCAGTAGCGTTATCATACGTAACAGACCAGTCTCCGCTGGGCATCCCGCCGGTCCACTTCACCGGATTGCTGGCGGAGCTTTCCTTTTGGTGACCATGCGTCGAATCAGGGGGAACTACAGTCCACTGAATTGTATTCGTATATCCGGTAGTAGTATTGCCGGTAAGAGATATAGAACTGGTAGTAACATCGGTTACCGGTTTAAAGGTCGCAGGAGGCGGAGGCGGCGTTTGATATTTGAATACATTGACCGCTTTTTCCTGTGCCTCGATACCCGTTTTGTTGATCTTCAGCACGACCGGTCCGGTACCCGTGGCGGTCACGGGCAGTGTGTACTCCGTTGCTGTTATTTGCGTCAGGGGACTTCCCTTAGTGGCATAGGTACTGTCCGTGAATACAATGTCGCCAATAGCCAATCCTCCGGCCGGGGCGCTGCTGAAGGTAAAGGTCAGCGCTGTGGTAGTGGTATTCACGTCTCCATTAGCGGTAACGCTGTAGGTTATATCCGGCTGCGGCGGGACAACTATATTGATGTCACTATCGGTGACCGTGATATAGATTATGCGGTTATACAATGCCAGATTGGACTTATCTACAACATACGTTTGTATACCGTCGCTTAAGGATATCCGCACACTGTAATTTGTCCCCTGTACGATCGGGAAGGTACTTGAACTCTTGAACGCGACGCTGTACGTATCCGGGTTGACCACCGGGGAAGACGGCGCGAAAGAGGCGGTCCCGGCCGGTCCGGTGACTTGGATACCGGTGATACCGGCGGACGTCGTTTGATTCTCAACATTGATTGTGGTCTTTATTGTAGAACCAACTTTGATATCTTGTTGGGAAAGAGTAATGACAACCAGATTATCCTTGATCACCGCCTGGCGCTCCACCGCGAAGTATTCCACACCGGCGCCGGATCCCTGGCTATTCCTTACCAGAACCTGTATTAAATACTGCTTGCCGGTTATAAGCGGTACATCGTTGGTGCCTTCAACCAGAACTCTGCCAATTGAGCCGCCGGGTCCAATCGACCCGCTTGGAATAAATTCAGCGTTCGGGAGAGAGATGATCTTGCCGGTATCAGGATCAATCACGTTGACGTGAGTTACATACGCCAGGGTGCTGTTGTTGATAATTTTGATTTTGCCGGTTCCCGGCGGGTATGCGTCAGGTTGGCCAAGATTATCATAATAGACGAGCGTTTTGGTTTCCCGGGGGTTTACCCTTACCGGATTAACCTGACCGTAATCTCCTCCCGACTTGTCCGACAAGAATCTTACATTGACAATGCCCGCCTCAACAATGAATTTCACGGACTGGTCCGCGTACAAATAATCCGGATGCTGCATCCTTATTACATTGTTGATATCGATACCCTGCACGATGGTGTGGGCGTCCGACTTATTGATAACCTCAAGGATTCCGTGAGTATCGTCCAGCAGGTCCTCTATCGCCGTGTTATCTTCATTGGATGCGTCATTGGGAATAGGCGGCCAAACATGAGACACATCGTATGTCCCCGTTTTCGTTCTGTAGAAGTACAGATAATTTGTCCGTAATGCCTGCGGATCATTGATGGGAATAACGATTGAATTCTTGGGACCGACAGCGCGAGAGGCGCCTCCCGATGTATAAGTTATCTGAGTAACCCATGAGCCCTGTCCAAGGGCTATTGACTGTTGATCCTTGGCCCTGACCGCCGGTACGCTATTTCCGCCGCTGGTCACAGTCATAATGCTATAGACCTTATCCAACATCGCAAATCTGGCGCTGTCAATAGGCTGGGTTTTTGTCATATTCATGACTATAAAAGCGCCCATTTTATCCCTGTTATAAGAGGGGATTATCGCGGGAGATGAACCTTCACCGTCAGTCGGACTTTCGGTGGGGGGATCCGGATCAACGTAATCGTCACCATGTTCACCAACTTCTTTATCTATGATAATCACACCGTCTTTATCCCGGTAAATATGCAGATCCACAACCTGTTTTGGCAAGGGCAGCGGGATGGAAAATACTTTGCTTCCGGCTACACCGTCATTTGGGTTAGAAATAATATTTTTTGTGGGATCCGCCTGGTAGTCCCGCCATGCTACAATAACGTGATAATTCTTATCACTCGGCCTTAAATACTGCGCCTTTTTCGTTTCTCTCATTGGTTTCTGGGAGAATGTTACGGAAGGAGCCTGGGCAGTAGGATTGTCCTCCGGCGCCGTCCATTCAGGCTGCGTAATTTCAATTCTTTCAACATCAACTGTCAAAGTATGGTTGACAATTTGAAGCACCGCGCTTGTAACGTCTGTAGTGTCCAATTCACCGGACACGTTGGCGTTAAGCTCCAGCTTAAGTTCAGGGTTAAAACCGACCGGATTGAGACAACCAGCCAGCACCAGTAAAACGCCCGCGGAAACGGCGACTCCTAATGCGGAGATTACATGCTTTTTCATACCTCTCCTCTATATTTTTAAGATACGGCGGCTTTACGGCAGCCGGTATAATTCCACTTCCTTCGTGCCGGAGGAACAGGCCTCCGGACACAGGCTTCTTACTAGAAATATATCACGCTCTTCTATTTTTGTCTATATTTTGGAATTATTTTTGCCAAAAAAACGATGAAAATAAGGGAATATATGGGGAAACAACCGGGAATTCCCTTGTAACCCTGAATTTCAGAGAATCATATGGGTAATCTATGTTTCCGCACAAAACCAGCGAATTCCGCCATTAATTCCGGGCTTTGGGCGCATGGGAGGTAAAAATACTAATCCACAGTTCATACCTGTAGCTGTTTCCATGCCAAGCCGCCCCAAGTTCTCCCGTTATTCGGAGGCGCCGGCAGGCTGTAACAGCTAAAACAGGGAGCCGCATAATCGGCGTCTGGCGTTTCATCTGATAGAAATATCTTCTATTCTGGCAATGCCGGTACTTCGCATATAGTTTTCAATCCCGGCGATGGTTTCAAGCATCACTGCCGGGTGGGCGAAAGTGGCGGAACCGATCTGTACCGCGGCCGCCCCGGCCAAGAGGAATTCCAGAGCGTCTGCGGCGCCGGCGATACCCCCCATACCTACAATGGGTACCGCCGGTTTCGCGGTCTTACCCGGCGCTCTAAGCGCCTCGTATAGTTCCCAGACCATGCGAAGGGCGATGGGCCTCACCGCCGGTCCTGAGAGACCGGCGCTGACATTGTCGAAGACCGGCTTCCTGTTTTTGATATCTATTGCCATTGCCTTGAAGGTGTTCACGAGGGAAAGGGCATCCGCCCCGGCATTGACGCAGGAGCGGGCCACTGCCGCCAGATCCGGCGCGTTAGGCGATAATTTTACCATAAGCGGCTTATCGCCGCAGGCCCGGCGCGTCGGTACCACCACCGAGGCCGCCGCCTGCGGGTCCAGGCCGAATGTCATCCCCCCGGCGTTTACGTTGGGACAGGAAATATTGATCTCTACCATGTCTACAGAACTCTCGTTAAGCAACGCGGCCCCTTCGGCGTATTCCTCCACGGTGGCGCCTGACAGGTTCGCGATCACCGCCGGTCCCAGTTCCCGCAGCCGGGGCAGCTCCCGCTCAATAAAGGCCGGGATACCGGGGTTCTCCAGCCCAATCGAATTCAACAGCCCGGCAGGGGTTTCCCAAATTCGTATACCGGTATTGCCTCGCCGGGGTTTCAGTGTCAGCCCCTTCGTACAGATAGCCCCAAGCCGGGAAACATCGATCAGGCCGCCGTACTCACTGCCATAACCAAATGTTCCGGAGGCGGCAATAACCGGGTTTCGCAAACGCATCCCGGCGATGGTAACCGAGAGATCCGGCGCGTTCTTTGTCCATTGTTCATTCATCGAAGATCAGTTCCTCCGCCGGAAATATGGGGCCGTCGGCGCAGCAGCGGCGGCTGCCGTTAACGGCCGCCACGGCGCAGCCAAGACAGGCGCCGACGCCACAGGCCATAATCCGTTCCAGGCTGACAAAACATGGAACTCCCGCGTCTTTGCAGCGGGCCGCCACGATTTTCAGCATCGGCGCGGGACCGCAGGCACAGACCGCCCGGTATTTTCCCGGTTCCAGAAAATCGGGAATAAGCCCCTTTAATCCGTCTTTGCTATTTTCGGCGGCGATGATCAGGTTGTTTGCCCTGAGAGTCGCCGGTCCCAGGAGGGCGTCTTTTTCTTTGATATTCCTGAAGCCGGTTCTGAACCCGGCGTAAAAATCAAAATTACCTTCAGGCTGCTCCGAAATCAGGGCTTCCAGCGGGGCAAGTCCAATACCGCCGGCGATAAGAGCAATCGGCTTTTCTCCAGAGGATAGAAAATCGGTCCAGCCGTTTCCCAGGGGGCCGGTGAGTTCCGCTTCTTCGCCGGGCCGCATATCCGATAATTCTTCCGTCCCTTTACCGCGTCTTGCGACGAGGAATTTTACCGTGTTGGAGTTCAGATACTTTGCCGTCATATACCGCTGACAGGGATTTTGCTTGTCCCTCACTTTTTTGCGGACGAAATCGTCATCCGCCGCTACGGGTTCCCAAAGGGCAACACTAATCGGACGGCCAAGGAAAACGGAGCTCCGCTTGGGCTTTACCATGAAGAACTGTCCCGCCCTGGGTGCCGGACCGGACCAGACAAAATCCAGGCGGAAGATGTCACGAGTGATGGAAGTATTGTTGATGAGCTCACAGCTGCTGCTCTGTTTTGGGGCATCGCTGCGGACTGAATTCTCAAACGTCATTTTTTACCGCCGCCCGTATCGCGTCACGCATCATGAGCGCGGCATTGCGGGCCGCTTCGGCCGCAAATACGTTATCCGCTATTTCTTCGATTTCCCCGGAATTTTTTAGCGCGGCGTTCCATGCCTTGAGGATGAAGCGGGAAGCGTTCACCACTCCGCCGTTTTCTTCCCGCAGCAGGAGGTACGCGTCATCCGCCGTGCCGCCCTGGGCGCCGTAGCCGGGAATTAGAAAAAACAGATTAGGGTACCTGTTCCTGATTTCGGCGGCTTCCTTCCGATCTGTACAGCCGACTACCGCTCCGAACGCGCCGTATCCGCGCCTGCCGGGATGCAAGGCGGCCAGTTCCGAAAGTTTATCACCTACGGCATGGTAAAGGCGGCGTTTTTCACCGGCGGCTTTACACTCCAGTTCTAAATATTCAAAATCCCTCATGCCCTTATTACTGGTTCGCATCAGCACAAAGGCGCCCTTGCCCTTACTGTCCGCATAAGAAAACCACGGCTCAATAGAGTCCATGCCCATATATGGCGAGAGGGTAACAAAGTCGGCCTCAAAGTCCCCTTCGAAATGGGCTTTCGCGTAACGGGTGGCAGTATCGGCTATGTCTCCCCGCTTGATATCGGCGATGACCAGGCCGCCTTTTTCGCGGATGTATTTTAAGGTTTTTCCGTAAGCCTCAAGGCCGGCAAGGCCCAGTTCTTCATAATAGGCGATCTGTACCTTGTAGCATGCGGCCGTGTCAAAAGTGAATTCAATGAGGGCCTTATTGAAAGCAAGTACGGCCTCAGCGTCCGAAGCTGCCAGCCGCCGTTCTCTGGGCGGGACATAGTTGGCCGCCGTATCCAGTCCGACACAGACATGGCCCTTCGCGGCGACCGCCTCAAAAAGTTTATCCATGTTAAACACCGTTTTCTCCTTCAAAGGTAACCAGCCCCCCTCTGAGGGTCATGAGAATTTTCCCCCGTAATTCCCGGCCTGTAAAGGGACTAGATTTCCCCCTGGATTTAAATTGTTCCGGCTGAATTTTCTGGACCGCTTCGGTATCCGCTATAACGAGATCCGCCCTCAGCCCCGGCGTGATTCTGCCCCGGCCCCGACGGCCTTTGTCCAACCCTAAAATCCGGGCCGGGTTTGCGCTCATCAAAGCCGAAAGCCGCCGCAAATTAACGTCCAGCGTTGAGAAACAAGCTGCGAAAGCTGTTTCCAGGCCGATGAAACCCGGCGCGCCGGCGGCTTTGTCCGTCCCGCTGTGCGGGGCGTGGTCTGTCGCGATAGCGTCAATGACGCCGTCATAAACCGCGGCAATGAGGGCCTTGCGATCCGCCTCACTCCGCAGGGGGGGATTCACTCTGCCGGGGGTCCCCATGCGGTCGGCGTCCTCTTTAGTCGCGGCGATGTGGTGGGGCGTCACCTCACAGCTAAGGGCAAAGCACGGATCGGCTTGCGGAGATTTTTTCACTTCCCGAATCAGCGCCGCCGCTTCTATGGTTGAGACATGAGCGATATGCAGATGACAACCTGCCCGCTTCCCCAGTTCTATAGCCCGGCGGACGGCATTATTCTCCTCAAGCCGGGACCATTCCGTCCTGAGGCGTCCCGCCGCTTTCGCGGTCTCCGCTTCGGGGCCGCCGAAATCACAGTGGCATGAAACCGGTATCCTAAGCCGTCGGGCCTCGGTCATCGCCGCGAGGAACAAGCCGTCGTCGGCCAGGTCCTTGCCGTCCTCGGAGAGCATCAGCGGCAGCCCGGTGTCGTCGGCCAGGTCCTTAATACCCGAGAGTTCCCGGCCCTCCATGTTTTTGGTTAGCGACAAAACCGGATAGAGGTCAATGAGTCCCAGGGCGTCGGAACGCTCTTTCAGGGAGCGGGCCTTTTCAAAAGTGTCAATTACCGGTTTGGTATTTGCCATACAGACCACGGTTCCGTAGCCGCCTGCTGCGGCGGCCAATGACGCTGATTCGAGCGTTTCTTTTTCGGGAAATCCAGGGTCCCGAAAATGGGCGTGGAGATCAACAAAGGCAGGCATGAGAACAGCCCCGCCCCCAAATCCGCGTCCATCAATCACCATATCCGCAGCGGACTCAGCGGCGCCGGCGGCTATTTCCCTGATAAGGCCGTCTTCAACAATAAGCGTCCCGAATATGTCTATGGCCTCATCAACTATTCTGAAATTTTTTAAAACAAGCCGCTGCAAAGTCATTACCCCACGATGTTCGGGAACCGCCCCTGTTATCTAAAATCAACCGCCGACTTTATCTCGTCGCAATATTCGCAGCGATAGGTCCGCAGTTCCTGATTTTCAAGATGAAAAACGTGGGGGATGTATTTTTCCGTGGAGGTAATACACCTGGGATTTTTGCATAACAGTACATCTTCAACCTTTTCAGGAAGCTGAAGCTTGATCTTTTCGGAGATCTTTTCGTTCTCGATAATATTCACCGTGATATTGGGATCGATAAACCCCAGAATATTGAAATTGATAGAGATCTCGTTATCTATTTTAATAATATCCTTTTTCCCCATCCGCTTTGAATTGGCGTTTACCACAAAGGCAACGGTATACGACGCTTTGTCAAGACCGAGCCAGTTGAAGATGTGGATTCCCTGTCCCGCTTTGATATGATCGATTACGATTCCGTTTTTTATCTCGTCTATGTTAAGCATTTCAAACCACTCCTAATATAGATGATAATAATGCCATCCGTACATACATTCCGTATTTAGCCTGCTTGAAATAAGCCGCCCTGGGATCGGCGTCTACTTCAACGGAGATCTCGTTAACACGGGGCAGGGGGTGGAGGATGATAAGGTTATTTTTCCCCAGGTCCATTTTTTCCTTGTTGAGCACGTAGGTGTCTTTGAGACGGATATAATCCTCCTCGTTGAAAAAACGTTCCCGCTGTACCCTGGTCATATAAAGCACATCCAGACAGGGCATGACCTCTTCAAGGATTCTCGTTTCGGTAAATTCAATATGCTGTTTGTGCAGCATTCTGGTGATATATTCAGGAACCGTCAGTTCCTCTGGTGAGATAAAAACCATCTTGATTTTTTCATAACGGGCCAGGGCTTTTGCAAGAGAATGGACGGTACGGCCGAATTTAAGATCCCCGCAGAAGCCTATGGTAAAATTTTTGATATCCCCGCGCAGCCGTCGAATGGTCAAAAGGTCCGTCAGGGTCTGGGTTGGGTGATGATGGCCGCCGTCACCGGCGTTGATCACCGGCGCTGGTGAGTACCGGGATGCCAGCAGAGCAGCTCCTTCCTTTGGATTGCGCATAACAATAACGTCAGCGTAGCTTGCCACCATTCGTACTGTGTCCGCAAGGCTCTCACCCTTGGAAGCGGAGCTTGAGCCGGGCTCGGCGAAGCCCAGACAGCTCCCGCCCAGCCGCAGCATCGCCGCCTCGAAGCTCAGGCGGGTTCTGGTGCTGGGTTCAAAAAACAGAGTCGCAAGGAGCCTGCCCCGGCAACTCTCCCGCAGGTACTTTTCATCCTGTTCTATCTTTTCCGCCAGACAGAACAAGCCGTCCATCTCCTTAAGGCTGAAATTCCCCGGCTCAATCAGGGATCTTCCTTCCAGCATGTATCCCCCTATATGCGCAAAAAAAACCGCCCCCACAGGCGGTTTTCAGCAATTGGCAACGATGGCATAAAACACGGTTTTCATGTTTTCAGCCTACCACGGGAGGCTTTTTATGGCAAGTGACCCTGTAACGCAATGTCGCCGTTCAGTCTATTCCCGCCGCTTTTCTGAAGCGCCTGACGGTGGCCGCCGCGATAGGCCGGGCCTTTTTCGCGCCCTGCTCAAGGATTCTGTCCAGTCCGGCGGGGTCAGCGATAAGGGCCTCAAAGCGTTCGCGCATAGGGGAAAGCTCCCTGTTCACCACCCGGAAAAGTTCTTCTTTGGCCTCACCCCAGCCCATGCCTCCGGCACGGTAGCGGACTGCCAGCGCTGACTGTTCATCGGCGTTCGCGAATAACTTGTAGAGCAGGTATATCTGGCTGGTCTCGGTTTCCTTGGGTTCTTCCACTGCCTGGGAATTGGTTACAATCCGCATGATGAGTTTGCGGAGCATTTTTTCCGGTACGAAGAGGGGGATGGTGTTATTGTAACTCTTGCTCATTTTTCGTCCGTCCAAGCCGGGCACCACCGCCATACTTTCCACCACCGCCGCCTGCGGCACTTTCAGGACTTCCCGCTTGTAATTGGCGTTCACCGCCTGGGCGATGTCCTGGGCCATTTCGATGTGCTGTACCTGATCCTTTCCCACCGGCACCACGTCGGAATCAAAAAGGATAATATCCGCCGCCATAAGTACCGGATAGGTGAAAAGGCCCATATTAATGCCCCCGTCGGGGTCCCCGTTTTTTTCGATGTTTTCCTGTACCGCCGCCTTATACGCGTGTGCCCGGTTCATGAGGCCCTTGGCGGTAAAAGCCATAAGCTGGGTGGCAAGCTCAAAAGTTTCAGGGATGGAACTCTGGCGGTAAAAAATGACCTGTTCCGGGTCAAGCCCGGCGGCCAGCCAGCCGGCGGCCACTTCCCGAATATTGCTCCGCAGTTCCTCAGGGTCCTTTACGGTGTTCAGGGCGTGATAGTCGGCGATAAAATAGCGGGCATCGTATTCTCTGACAAGCTCCAGCGCCGGTTTAATCGCGCCGAAGTAATTGCCGATGTGAAGAGTTCCGGTTGGTTTAATCCCGGTAAGGGATATCTTTTTCATGATGAATACTGTAATCGGAAAAGGGGGGTCTGTAAATATCCGGAAGCACCGAAGGTTCGACAAAACTGCGGAATTTAAGCCTGCTTTCCCCAAAATTGAAGTTTTGGAAAGCTTTTATTGATATTTTTTTTGTTTTATGCTATAATGTTTATTAGATAAGGAGAAATCCGAGGGTAAACGAGTATGAAAAGCAAACTGTTCTATAAGATAATGATCGGTATAGTGTTGGTAGGGAGCCTGGTTTTTGACGGCTGCATGACAGAGGTTCCAACTGACCAGGTAAGTAGCCTTCCCTCTACCAAGGGTAAATTTACGCTTACCGGTGCTTCTAATGCCGAGAAGCAATACGCCTTTATTATGACCAAGATCCAAACTGAAACCATACTATTAGGCATAACGGATTCGAACACGGACGGCAGTAAGCTAAAAGGTGCCCAGATAAAAAACGGGACCGTAAGTATTCCCCTGTATATTTGCGGCGCCAACGGGGAAGTTAAAGGCTATAGCGCTGATGATACCGCTAATATCAAAATCTTCATATCTGATCAAAAAGAGCTTGAGCAGGAAAAACTGGTACAGACTGAAAAATATTTTGCCTTCAGTAATGTAACTTTTGCGGGCGGTAAAGCTACAAAAGACGTTGGCGAGGCGTATACTACTACATTGTAACGGGTACCGGAAAGCGTCGATACAGTCATCCGTTCATGATTCCGTCTTTATCAAAAAGAGAGGATAATGTAGTATTTAACGTATGGCGATTATTGCGGTATTATTCAGGATAAGCGGCGGTCTCTGCCTCTTCCTCTATGGGATGAAGGTGATGAGTGACGGCATCCAGCAGGCCGCCGGAGACCGGTTGCAGCGGGTGCTTAACTTTATGACCGGGAACCGGTTTATCGCGGTAATTACCGGCTTTGTGATTACCGCGATTATCCAGTCATCATCGGCAACCACGGTAATGGTGGTGTCCTTTGTAAACGCCGGGCTTCTCACGCTTATCCAGTCCATCGGGGTGATCATGGGGGCCAATATTGGAACCACGGTTACCGCCTGGATTGTGTCCCTGGTGGGATTTTCTCTCAATCTTTCAGAACTGGCGCTGCCTGCGGTAGGCATCGGCTTTATCTTCCGTATTGTAAAATGGAAACACCGGGATCTGGGCGAGGTGATCCTGGGCTTCGGCCTGCTTTTTATGGGCCTTGATTTCCTGACCAAATCCATGCCCGCCTTGGGAGACAGTTTCACGGTCATCACGGCGGTATCCAGCCTGGGTTTTTTGTCTTCCCTGATCGGCGCGGGCGCGGGGCTGGTGATGACCCTGATCACCCATTCTTCCAGCGCCTCTACAGCGATAATGCTGACCATGGCTTTTAACGGCGTGATCAGCTATGAGATGGCCGGCGCCATGATCCTGGGCGCCAACATCGGTACTACCATTGACGCGGCCTTAGCCGCTATCGGAACCAAAACAACAGCCAGGCGCGCCGCCTTGGTCCATGTGCTTTTCAACATAGTCGGCGTCTGTTGGGCATTGCCCTTGCTTAAGCCCCTGTTGACCCTGGTCGGCCTGCTGATGCCCGGTACCATTGTCCCCGGCCTGAGCCATGATCCCATGATCCCAGCCCATCTGGCAATGCTCCACACGGTTTTCAATGTAATTAATACCCTGCTCTTTTTGCCCTTTGTCAAACCCTTTGCCGCATTGGTTTCTCTCATCATCAAGGATGATAAAACCGAAAAAGCCGCTCCCCGTCATTACCGGTTGGTGTATTATTCCGGCGCTATCCATGATACGCCCGAGCTTAATATCCTCCGGGCGGAAAAGGAGATCCGCGATATGGCGGGCCTTGCCTCTTCCATGTACGCCCGGTTCAGCGGCGTTTTGCGGACCCTGCAGGAAACGAGGGATAAGGAAAACGCCGTCGCCGCTCTTACGGAGGAATTGAAACAAAAAGAAGAATACGCCGATGAGATGCGGGAGGGCCTCACTGCTTTTCTTATGGAATGTACCCGTGAACCGCTCAATTTCCGTTCCGAGCGCCGGGTCTCCCAATTGCTGCGGATCATCTCAAATCTTGAAGATATGACCGATGACAGCTACGCTATCAGCCTTCTGTTGGAACGGAGTGTGCTGAAAAACCACCTTTTCAAGGAAAAAGAAATGGACGCGCTGGTTCCCTATGTAGACCAGGTAGGAGATTTTCTTGCCGTGGTACGGGAACACCTTGGCCAAAAGGTTTCACCGGAACAGATAGTTTATGCCAGAGAACTGGAAGCCGCTATTGATAAGTCCCGGGATAAACTCCGTAAACTTGCCCGCAAGCGAATAGAGGCCGGCAAGGATGTGAAAATGGAACTGCTTTTTATTGATCTGGTCCGCCGTATCGAAAAACTCGGTGATTACTGTATTGATATCGCGGAGACCATAGCGCTGCCCTTGCGGGATCAATATAATAGTGGATATGTTCGAGTATAAAACCAGCGGGACCTGTTCGACCAAAATACGTTTTGATCTGCGGGACGGCAACATTCATTCCCTCTCCTTTGAAGATGGCTGCGATGGCAACCTTAAGGCTATTGGTTTACTGGCGGAGGGGATGAACGCCGATGAAGTTGTCAAAAAATTGAAGGGGCTGCGATGCGGCCGGAAAAAGACATCCTGCGCGGATCAGCTTGCCAGAGCCATTGAACAACATAAATGAAGCCGCTCTTTCACTGCTGTTGCGCTCCCTGCGCAGCGGCATGCCTTGAGGACCTCACCGCCGAGGGAATCTCGCCCCGGTTGTTCTGGTACAATCCCAACATTCACCCTTTCACGGAGTACAAAAGCCGCCGTGACACGCTGATTCAATACGCGGCGTCACAAAACCTGGAAGCGGAAATGATTGATGAATACGGGCTCCGCTCTTTTCTGCGCGGCGCCGTCATGGAAAAGCCCGGCCGCTGCGATTTTTGCTACCGGCTGCGCCTTGAAAAAACCGCCGCCTATGCCGCGGAAAACGGTTTTGACGCCTTCGGTACGAGCCTCCTTATCAGCCCCTATCAGAACCACGAAGCTATCCGCCGTCTTGGCGGGGAACTGGCCGTCCAATACGGCCTTGTTTTTCTGTACCGCGATTTCCGGCCCCGTTTCAGAGAAGGTCAGGCGCGCGCCCGCAGCCTGGGGCTTTACATGCAGAAATACTGCGGCTGTATTTTCAGCGAGGAGGAGCGTTATACAAAACGCGGTAAATCTCCGGAGCCGCGCGGCCCTATGGAGCGGCGATGAGTAACCGCCTTATCCGCCGGGCCGGGGCAAGTACGGTAGTGAGTAAACTCTGCGTCAAAGCGGTGCTGGAACGCCGGCTCATCGCCGAAGGGGATCGTGTCCTCGTCGCCGTATCGGGGGGCAAGGATTCCACTGTTCTCGCCTGGGCGCTTTCTTCCCTCCGTCCCGCGCTTAAAATCGGCTACGAGCTTGCGGCCCTTCATATATCCACCGACTTCTGTGCCTGCTGTAAAAAGCCGGTACTCTCCCGGCGGCTTGCCGAATGGGGCGTCCCCTTTACCGACCGATTCGTGCCGGTCATCGGCAGGCTCAAAGAGGGGGAGAAGATGAACTGCTACTGGTGCTCCACCCAGCGGCGTACCGAACTTTTGAAATACGCCGTGGAAAACGACTTCAACAAAATCGCTCTTGGACACCACCTGGACGATATCATAGAAACTTTTTTCATGAACCTTACCGCCAAGGGGACGCTTTCCGCAATGCCCGTTATGCTGAAGTACCGTAAGTATCCGGTCACTCTCATCCGTCCCCTGGCATGGCTTGAGGAGCGGCAGATCATCGACTGCGCCGGGGAGCAAGACATCCTCAAGGCGGCGTGTACCTGCCCCTACGGGCTGCACTCCAAACGCCGGGATATCCGTAAACGTATCGCCGGCTTCACCGGAGACTCAGGTGCGGTAAAGCGCCGTATCCTCAAAGCCCTTGGCTCAGGGCGAATGGATTTACTGAGCGAGGAATGAACAGGGCAAGGAAAGCTCCGCTCTGGCCCCGGCGAAGGAAATCCGAAATCTTGCAAAAAGCTGTATAATAAGCTAGAGTAAATCCAGGAGACATTATGGCGGAAGATCTGATGGACAAGGTGTTTTCCTTTTTCTCTGGAGACAGCGGTGAAATCGATGACAGGAAAATGCTCCTCAAACAGACCCTTAAAGAACTGGGCCAGAATAAGTACGCGAAGTTTTTCCGGACGAAAACCGACGAGGCTGATTCAGCGTTGGCGGTCTTCTTTTTCAATGTATACAAAGTGACCTTTCCCGTCAGGGCTTTTGTCCGGAACGAAGAAAAAACAGCCCGGCTCAAACAGATGACCCTGGAAACTTTTATGGATAAATCCATCCTGGAAATGGCCGGCCGGCTCAATCCTGCCGTCATTGACTCTCAAGCCAAGACAACCGCCCCGGCGGAACTGACCGCCCAGATCCAGACCGATCTTTCGCGGCTTACCTCCGCGTTTGACAGCTGCCGGATAAGCGGGGCGAACCGTTGCTACAATCTGGCCTTCGCTCTCTTCCAGATGGCCGGTTTTAATTTCCCCGGCTTTTTGAAAAAATTCGATCCCAACTTCGCCGCCGGTAATTTTACCATCGAGCCTAAATTTGCCCCGATCAGTTCGAATATTATCGCCAAAGATCTGGGTGAATTCATAGCGGTTTCCCATTCCTTAAGCCCTGAAGGGGACTGGAAAACCGTGCTTGGCCTGTTGAATACCTGCGCCGGAGGGGAACTGATACAGCCCGGCATATTTACCGGCATGCTGAGCGGCCTGCGGGATGTGCAGCAGTCAAAGATACTGGAGCTTATTGTCCAGTATGCCGCAAAGAACCCGGTATGGCAGTGGAAGCCCCAGATCCCCGATGAACACATCGGCGAAGCCTGGCTGGAGGCCCGGCAGGAGGAGGCCCAGGAAAGCATAGGGAAAATCGCCTCCGCCCAGAGACAGAGCCAGATCGATGCCCTGACCAGGCGTATCTTCGAAAACGCCCATCTTGTCAGGCTGGAAAACTACACCGTCAAGAAGGGGGAAGTACTGCGGAAGCGGGACATAGAGGATTTTATCTACGCCGAAGGGCTGAACTACCTGCAGGCTTTCCTGGATGATTACCTGGTCACGGAAATCCGGGAACTCTGCGATATTCTCCTGATCCGGGGCCAGTGGACCAATAACCTCATGTCCAAGGAGATGTCCGAGTCCCTGCATCAGCTGCTGGAAGCGTGCGCCCCCATAGCGGAGTTGGATGAAAGGCTGGCGGAGAAAGGCGATGACGGTTCCCGGCTGAAAGCCGCGGTTATGCGGGTGGACCGGGACAGGACCCAGGCCCGGTATATCAACAGTATTGTCGGCAGCAACAACGAAGAGGCTCTGGAAATGATCAGCGCCGCCGCCCGGAATTTCATCATCATCGGAAAGCATCTGAAGATACTGATAGAAGATGGGCAGAAAAAGCATCCGGAGCTGTTTCTCAACTGGCGTGAACTGAATTTGGCCTCCAAGTTGCCCCTTATTCAGCGTATGACCGATGATTACAAGCGGATCAACTATTTTGTCCAGTTGATGCGACTCTGTACCCAGTAGCCTATGTACCTTACCAAATCAACTACCATACATCGTGTCGGTTTTGTCTCAACCCGTTTCAAAGGGAACGATGGTGTATCACTGGAAACTATCAAATGGCGGCAGGTGCTGGAACGCATCGGGTATGAATGTTTCTTTTTCTCCGGTCTTTCCGATTGGGACCCGGACAGGTCCGTGGTAGAAGAAGAGGCTTTTTTCGCCCATCCCGCAATCCAGACGATTCAGGACCGTTGTTTCGGCAACACGGTGCGGGATGAAAACCTCTCCGGCGAGATACAGGCGGTACGCTTTAAACTGAAGACGGCGCTCTACGATTTTGTGGGGAAGTTTAAAATCGATCTGCTTATCACCGAAAACGCCCTGACCATTCCCATGAACATCCCCCTGGGGCTGGCCCTGACGGAGCTTATCGCCGAAACGGGAATTCCCGTGATCGCGCATCACCATGACTTTGCCTGGGAGCGGCAGCGTTTTTCCGTGAATTGTGTGGCGGATTACCTTTCCATGTCTTTTCCGCCCCGGCTGCACACGATCAACCATGTGGTAATCAACTCCGAGTCCCGCCAGCAGCTTTCCTTCCGCTGCGGCCTTTCTTCGATTATCATCCCCAACGTACATGACTTTGACGCGGAGCCGCCCGCAATGGACGACTACGCCCGCGGTATGCGCGGGGACCTGGGGGTCGGCGAAGACGAGGCCCTGCTGCTGCAGCCCACCCGGATCGTCGCCCGCAAGGGGATTGAACACGCCATTGAGCTTGCGAGCCGCTTAAAGGACAAAAAGGCGAAGCTCCTCATCAGCCACCAGGAACGGGATGAGGGTTCAGACTATTACCAGCGGACTATGGACTACGCCGCTCTCATGGGCGTGGAGGTGATCATCAGGCCGGACATTATCGGCGCGGAGCGGGGCCTGACCGAAACAGGGGTGAAAAAGTACAGTCTCAACGACTGTTACCTGAACGCGGACTTTGTCACCTATCCCTCAAGTTATGAGGGTTTCGGCAATGCCTTCCTTGAGGCCCTCTGGTTCAGGAAGCCCGTCCTGGTCAACCGTTACTCTATTTTTCAACAGGACATCGAGCCGCTGGAGTTTGACGTGGTGATCATGGAGAACTATGTTACCAACAACACAGTGGACACGGTCCGTTCCCTGCTTAACAATCCCCATACGACGGCAATGCTGGCGGATCGCAACTTTGAGCTGGCCCGCAAGTTTTTTTCGTTCAACCTGCTGGAACAGCGGTTGCGCCAGGTACTCATGAATTTCGGTCAACTGTAGTTGATTGGAAGGCGAGGTCCATACCCTGGAGCTTGCTCCTGGGTTCTTCATGAGCATGAAAAGCACCCGGCGGGGTTTTACGCGATAAAGCTGTCCCACAAATGCGCGCCCAATCCGAACCGCTTTCAAAACTGAAGTTTTGAAAGAACCGCTCCTTGTATTTTTTTGCCTTGTATTTTCTTTCAAATGATATTAGTATTTTAGTACTATTGGTGGTATAATTAACTATATGGTACGGATAAACGCCGCCCGGCGCGGCCGCACACACGCTTTTTCTCCCCGCTTCCTCCCCGACCTGAGCCGTCCGCGCCCCGATACCGTCGCGGGGGGGGCGGGGCGCGGGCGCCCCCCGGCGGGGCCGCCCACACGCTTTTTCTCCCCGCTTCCCCCCCGGCCGGTGCCGTCCGCGCGCCAATATGCTCCCCCCCCCCCCCCCCCCCCCCCATACACGTATTTCAGATATAATATAGCTTCCCTCTTACCGTTTACTTCCTCATTATACGTGCCCTTCGGGCACGACTATTCCGCGTGCACAACGCGCCGCGTTGCGGCGCTGATTTTTTTCTCTTTAAAGGAGGCCCATTATGGCCATTGATTTCATCTTAAAAGACGTTATGCATCAGATCGTCGTCAAATTTACGCCCGCCTACCTGCCTGAGGCGGAAAAGCCCTACAACCTCAAGGCCGTGCTCCAGCCGGAGATAAACGTCCACGAGCTGGCCAGCAAGGCGGAGGTCTACAACATCGAAACCGAGCCCAAGGTCATCGAGGAAGGCTTCCTCGCCGCCTGCGAGCTCAGCTACTACCTCGCCGCCGACGGTTACCGGATCAAAACACCGCTCTTCAACCTCCGCGCCCGTATGCCCGGCGAGTACAACGGCTCTGAAACGGCCCTGGCCGAGGGGAAATACCCGGAGGTACGGATGCAGCCGACGGCGCGCCTCCGTGAGTACATCCGGGACAAGGTCAAACTGAGCTTCGACGGCATCGACAACGCCGACGGCCTCATCGCCGAGGCGGTGGACGAGAAGACCGGGCATACTGACGATGTGGCGACCATCGGGAACTTCCTGACGATCCACGGCTACGGCCTTAAAATCGAGAGCGACAAGGACCATGAGCTGCAAATGGGCCTCTTCTTCCAGGGCCCCTCGGGCACCATCCCGGTTAAGACGGAACTGGTGGCGATAAACGAGCCCCGCACCCTCAAGGTGGTGGTCCCGGCCCTGACCGCCGGCACAGAATATTACCTCCGCCTCTTCACCATGAGCTCTCCCCGGAAAGGCGAGTACATCCTGAAAACGGTCCGGGACATGAAGTCGGAGTTCAAGCTGACCGCCCAGGCGTAGGGGCGCCGCGCCTTCCGCAAGGAAGGCGACCGATCGGTCGACCGATCACGAGCAGATCAGTTGACCGATCATGGCCTGATCAGCCGGCCGATCATGGCCTGATCAGTCGACCGATCACGGGCTGATCAGTCGATCGATCACGGGCTGATCAGCCGGCCGATCACAGGCTGATCAGCCGCGCTTTCCGCAGGAAAGCACCGCGCCTTCCGACAGGAAGGCGACTGATCAGTCAATCGATCACGGCAATGCAAACAAAGCCCCGCCGGAACGGGAGGCCGGCGAGCGGTAATAAGGAGTAAAGAACATGATACGGAAAAGAACGGTAACACAGACGCTTCCGGCGGCGCTTTCCACGCCGGCGGTTTTGCGGGCGGCGATAGTTGTGCTGGCAATGGCGGCTATGCTGGTGGCGGCGGCGTTATTATTCGCCGGATGCGACACGCCGTACAGCAGCCCCAACTGGCCCTACGGCAGCGGCGGCGGCCATACCGGCAGCGGCGGGGGTGGGGCGACGCCCCTCTCTATGGATACGACGCCTCCGGGGGTCATTACGCACCTGGCGGCCCTCACCGGCAGCGGTACGGTGGCCTTCACCTGGCTGGACCCCGCGGACGACGATCTTGACTATATCGAAATATGGGCCGGGACCAGCGCCGGGAACGGTACGGTTGTCGGGTCCATAAGCAGGGGAAAGCAGACCTTCACGGGGACCGGCGCGTCCGGCACGGACCTCTACTACCATTTTATAGCCGTCGATAAAAGCGGCAACCGGAGCGCCGCCGTAAACTATATGGTTAAACTCGTGGTGATTGAGGCGGACGTTACGAACCTCGTGGGCATGATCACCGGCGCTGATTCGGTCAAGCTCTCCTGGACGGATCCCAGCGGTCCCGCTTTTTACCAGGCGAATATTACGCATGACGGGGGCGGTGCGGCCGTCGCACCCAAGGGAACGGAACAATCCGCGTGGAACGGCCTTTCCAACACGACGTATACCTTTACGGTCAAAGCCGTCGCCGGAGGCTCAAGCGGGGGTAGACAGGTTTCGATGTCACTCGCCCAGGACACGACGCCTCCGGGGGATGTGTCGGGCCTGGGCGCAATCGACGGTGGCTTCGGTTCGGTTGAGCTTAACTGGACCAACCCCGGCGACACCGACTTACAATACGTGGAGATCACCTGCGATCCCCTGAGCGGGCCGGCGCAGATGGTAAACGTGTCGGCCGGAAGCGCCGGAACCTACACCTGGACCGGGCTGGCCGGCGGGGTAACGTATACCTTTACCGTTACCGCCGTGGATCACAGCGGGAACAAGAGCCCGGGCGTCAGCGTTACCGGCACGCCCCTGGATACGACGCCCCCCGGACCGGTGACGAACCTGGCCCGGCTCTTTGGCGACGAGCGCGTGGTCCTCACTTGGACGGACCCCGGCGACGCCGATCTGGATTATATCCAAATCGATTACGGCATGGCGCCGCAGCAGACAGGCAAGGGAAACGGAACCTACACCTGGGGCAACCTGACCAACGGTACGGCGTATACCTTTACCGTCAAAGCGGTCGATCTTGCCGGCAACCGGAGTACGGCGGTTACCATCGGCCCGGTCAGTCCCCGTCCGCGTTCCACTATCGACGACGATGACTTCGGAGTTGACCCGCTCTTTAAGGACGTCTTCACCGTATATGACAAGCCCACCTGGGAGGCCGCCCTCGCCGCGATTACAAGCGGCGGCAACGGCGTGAACTACGTCGTCAACGTAAGCGGCGCCGTTACCGGGGTCGATCCGGGGAGCTTCGGCGGCGTTACAGGCGTCGCCGTTTCCCTCCGGGGGGAGACGGGGTCGGGTGAATCCCTTGCCCTCGGCTCCAACGGCCGCCTTATCAGTATGGGCGCACAGACCCTTATCCTGCGGGACCTGAGCCTGAAGGGGAAAAGCGGCAATAACGGCGTTTTGGTATACGTTGGCGGCAACTTTATTATGCGGAGCGGGACCATCAGCGGCAATGCCGTTAGCGGCGGCTATGCGGGCGGGGTGTTTATCGAAGGCAGCGTGACCTTTATCATGGAAGACGGGGAAATCAGCGGCAATACCGTCAACGGCCAAAACGCCGGCGGCGTGGGTGTCTCGTACGGGGCCTTCTATATGCAAGGCGGGGTTATCCGCGACAACCACACCAGCGCCCACGGCGGCGGGGTACATATCTTCAGCGGGACCGGGGTCTTTATCAAGACCGGGGGGACCGTCTACGGCAATGACGCGGGCGGTGATTCCAACACCTCCGGAAACACTGGCGCCGCGGTATATAAGACCACGGGCAACAGAGCGCGCAACAACACCGCGGGGCCGGCGGACAATATCAACAGCACGAACAATACGGGGATTTAATTAACGAACCGGCCGCTATCCATGCCCCGTGGGAGCAGTCCCGCGGGGCTTTTTTTAGTATCACAGTTCTCCTAAAAGCATCTTGCTTTGCAGAAAAAATGTACCGCGAAGATGCTATGATTTGAATTATCGGGAGTAAGTGGTACTCTGGTCTGACGGGGCCAGAGAGCCGGTGGCAGGTTGGTTTGCGACGTGAGGAAATCCGGAGGT
>JAISBR010000154.1 GCA_031266095.1 Treponema sp.
GAAAAGGATTTATACAAACCAACTCTGTCAAGATTTAACTCCTTGGCAAGTTGGGTCATTCCTTTGGAACGAGCTATATCGCCAATAACGGAAAGAAGAAAATCAGGATCGTTTTCTTCAAGGGCGACTTTCAGGTTTGCCAGTACATCCTCTTTAGTCTGGATGTATTCAGCGGGATCAAAATCTTTGACGGTCATTTTTTCCATCGTTCTATTCCTCCTCAAGGGGCATTTTGGCTATTTTCTTGGCCCGGTCAATATTCGCCTGCTGGGTAGTTTTATCGCCACCGCAAAGCAGGATGATGATTTCTTTTCCGGTATCCTTGTGATACACCCGGTATCCGGGGCCGTAATCAATACGCATTTCGGAGACGCCTTCTCCTACAGGCTTAACGTCACCGGGGTTTCCTTCGGCCATCCGTTTAATTCTAGCCAGAATACGGGCCTTAGCCTCCGGGTCCCGCAACTTATTGAACCATTTGTCAAATTCACCCGTTCTGCGTATTATCTTCACACAATAAGTGTAGAATATATTCAACGGATTGTCAAGGGGATTTTCAGGGAAATTTTTGATTTTTTAAAAGGGAACGTATCCAACAACCGGAACTACAAACCCTGTCGTCCTTACTACTATGGAGGTTAATAAATCCTGGGTTGATGGCGGTTTTTTAGCCGACTGGGCAAATTGGGATACTTTGAGTGACTATTACAAAGGTAAATTTGGCGGATCTCAAACACATACGGCAGTTATCTATGACGATAGATTTGAAACATATGGAGCGATCTTGTACAAATTCGTCCAACCATAGTAAAAATGGCCGCCGCGCTCCATAACAGCTTTTACGGCGCCTAATACGGTTTACGCTCCGCGTAACGCAAAAGGCGCCTGACACCAGACGGGGCCATGAGCGCAGACCTCCGGGCCGGCACGCATGGCCCCGCAATTTTTAGGAACGCGGGGGCGACGGGTACTGAATTTGCACAAACGCATAAACCGCTTTGGCGTTTTCAATCGCAGCCTTCATATCCTGCTCTGTAATGAGCGTCTCTCTTGGGTATCTTGGCTGGCTTGAGTAGGGATTTAAAGCTGTACATTGAACAGAAACGGACATTATTTCAGGGAAAAACGGTTTACAGATATCCATCAACAATGATAAATCATGCGTTTTTGGAGGCATTTGATTTTTGAGCGCCAACAATCCTTTTAGGCACTTTTCAGCAGACTGCTGACAATGATAACAGATTATTGCAAGGGGAACCGGCCGCTTTGCAAGAAGAAATTCCGCGCTTGATAAATCCATTTCCGCAAACGAAAACCATTCTTTGGCATAGCTCTCCGGAGTAAGATTTTCATCAGCCATAAATGACGACGCCTTTTGCGGCAACTTCCCGCTCAAGCGTTGGGGCGGTCAGTCTGCGCTGAAATCTTGATTTTTTTGATACTAAAATATCCGCCGGCATTGATTTACGGCCAAGGGATGCCAGGGCTATTTTCTGTTCCGCTTCTATTTCAGGCAATGGGGCATCTTCTTTCATGATAACGTAAAGGTCCAAATCAGAATCGGGCGCCGGTGTGCCATAGGCATAGGAACCAAATAAATATATCTGTTCCACCGGAATAGTCTCTATAATAAGGGCTTTAAGTATAGCGATCTGGTCTGATACCGCCTGATCCATGTTTTTATCATACACCGGAAACGCCCGGGAAACAAGGCGGCAGCGTCAGAAAAACAATGACAACATGTGCTGCCGCCCTTTTCGCTCA
This sequence comes from Treponema sp., assembly GCA_031266095.1. The sequence continues at coordinate 1,765 of JAISBR010000154.1, forward strand.
ACCCGCCGGTGATGCGGAGGCAAGGGCACGGGGTACGGTGAACAGGCTGGAATTGCTTCTTAATAGTATTATATTAAAAGCTGGTTTCAAAACCCGGTTGGGTTTGAAACTGACGCTCAATCAACAACCGAGCGGCAAGGCTCGGACCTCCGGTCCGGCGCGCAAGGCTCCGCGTTTTTTGTAGAAACCGGTGTTTCCACCCCCCAAAAGCACCCGGCAGGGTGTTGACGGAAAAAAGATAGCGCGGCGTAGGCCCGATAAAGGCTTGCGGTATGGGCTAAAACTATGGGTTTACCGTCATTTCGGATGAATTGGAATAGATCTTTTCAACGAGTTCTTTACAGGACTTGACAATATTTTCCAATGCGGCAAGACGAAGTTCAAGCGATTCCTTTTCCGTGGCGTGGCGGCATTTACCAGTAAGCACAGCCTTTTCTACGTCGTCTACAATTTTGTCCACATCATATTTTTCAGCCATTATTTCCTCCAAGCAGATAAAAAAACTGACTGCGCAGCTTCATGGCATGAATAACTCGGCAATCTTGTTAAGAATACATGTATTTATGGAATAGTCTGAAATACCATGTTTGTGCGCACTGTCCAAAATGACTATTTTCATAGTTTTATTGTACTATGTTTCGGAGAAAACGCAAGTGATACAGGGAAAATGCCGTTGCCCTGCGCCTTCCCCCACCCTTGGCGATCTACACGCTTATTAAGTATGATATTACTATAGGTTGTTTCTAATTTTGAAATAACCCAAATCATAATGAGACAGGTTTTGGTAGTATGCTGCGGAATATTTCTATAGGCGTCCGGGTGGTCATTATCATCGGCGTTTTGGGCTTTTCTATCGTCGCTCTTGTGGGAATGGTTTATTTTACCGCCGACAATGTCAAGAATTCGGCCCTTGCCGATGTCGAACAGGTGATGTTTGAGGGGCAGCAGGAAAAAATCAAACTGGGCACCCAAACCATGGCGGTGGCCTTGAGCAAGGCCCTGGCGGGGGTAACGGACCGGCAGGAACAGCATGATATTATCAGTTCCTATATAAAGGATTACCGTTTTGAGGAAGATGAATCCGGTTATTATTATACCTACATCGGTACGGTGATCTTTATGCACCCCACTCTGCCCCAGCGGGAAGGGGAGGATCTGGGCCAGACCGCCGACGCGAACGGGGTATACTATGTACGGGAGCTTTATGCAAACGCCCAAAAGGGAGGCGGTTTTGTTTCTTTTGTGTTTCCCAAGCCGCCGTCCATGGAAAACGCCCCCAAACTGGCCTATGTGGAGTATATTCCCGGCACGGATATCTGGCTTTCCACCGGGATCTATATTGATAATGTCGAAGCCTACCGGCTCAGGGAGGAAGCGGCTTTATCGGCTTCCGTGAGGAGGCTCATAATTATCGTCATCATCAGTGTCCTGGTCCTGGCGGCGGCGGTCCTGGTTCCTCTCTGCTTTTTTACCCTCCGTTCTATTACGCGGCCCCTGGATGAGACCGTACGGATGGCCGAACAGCTTGCCTCGGGGGATCTTTCCGCCAAACTCATAGTAAAAGGCCATGACGAGATTGCCGTATTGCAGGACTCCTTCCGTAAAATGACCGAAAACCTGCGGGAATTGGTGGAAAACATTATCCGTTCCTTTGAGACGATGAAGGTTAACGGGGACGCCTTAAACCAGGTTATTAACAACACTGCCCGTGCCGCGGAGGAAATAAGCGGTTCGGTCCATAACCTGCAGGACCTGGAGGGGAACGTCAACGGGGAGACGGAACGGGTAAACCGGGAAATTACCAATATTGACAGTGAACTGAGCACCCTGGGGGGCGTTATCCGGGAACAACGGGATCAGCTGGATATTTCATCCTCAGCCATAGAAGAGATGACCGCCAACATCGCGTCCGTTGAAAAGCGCATCCTGGCTCTGGGGGATAATTTAAACCGCCTGCTGGAAAGTTCCAATGAGGAACATAACCATATTGTCAAATCCACCGAGGCGGTTAAGCAGGTAGAAGCCGATTCAAATACCCTCACGGAGATGAACAAGGTTATCGCGGCGGTGGCGGCCCAGACCAACCTCCTGTCCATGAACGCCGCCATTGAGGCGGCCCACGCCGGGGACGCGGGCCGGGGATTTGCCGTGGTCGCCGACGAAATCCGCAAGCTTTCGGAAACCACCGCGGAACAGGCGAAAAATTCAAACCAGACCCTGACGGCCATCCGGGGCCGGATAAACGATATCGCCAAAATAGCGGGTCTTATCGAAGGGGCCTTTGGACAAACCGCCTCCATTGTCCGGGGGATAGATTCCATGGTAGGGGAGCTCAAAAATTCCATGGAGCAGCAATCCCAGGGTTCGGTTTTGATCCTCCAGAGCCTGGAACGGATAAACGGCATAACCGAAACCGTACAACAGGGCGCGGAAAAAATTAAAGCCGAGTCCGACCAGTCCATCGGCGCCATGGTCAAACTCAAGGAAGAAAGCCTCACCATTGAGCAGGAGATCGGCGGCATTGTCGCCCAGGTTCAACAGGTTTCGGAATCGGCCCGGGCCGCCCACGCCACGGTAGGCCAAAACAGCGAGGGCCTCCAGTCCCTCTACGGGGCGATTACCCGGTTTAAGATGTAGCTGATCGAGGCTGTTCCAAAACTTCAGCTTTTGGAACAAGCTCGATCATCAATCCGGCCTATCCGCGGGTTTTCTCCTCGCCAGCGCGGCGGCGGCAAAGCAGAGCGCCGCGGTGAGGACAAAGAGCAGGGTACAGAGGGCGTTGGTTTTTGGCGTGACGCCGGTTTTAATTTGGGAATATATCTTTATCGGCAGGGTGTTGGTGTGAACCCCGGTCACGAAGACGCTCACAATCACATCGTCAAAACTCATGGCAAAGGAGATGAGCATACCCGAAAGTACCGCGGGCAGGGCCAGGGGCAGGGTGATGTCGTAAAAGGCCCGCATGCCGCCGGCGCCCATGATGCGGGCCGCCTCCACATAGCTCTTATCCAGTCCCGCAAGCCTGGCCCGTACCAACAAGTAAGTATAGGGAATACAGAACGTGGTATGGGCGATAAGCAGGGTGAGCATTCCGAAGGGCAGGGCCAGGAGGGAAAAGAAGGCCAGGAAGATCATGCCCATGATGATCTCCGGGATCATAATCGGCAGGATCGAAAGGTACTCCATGATTTTCCCGCCGGCTATCCGCGCCCGGCCCATAAGTTCGGGACGCGCCCGCGCCATGCCGGCGGCGCCCAGAGCGCCGATGATTGCGGAAGATAAACTGGCGAGCAGCCCCAGGACCAGGCTGTTCCGCAGCGCCTCAAACATTGAGCGGTCCCTGAAGAGTTCCCTGTACCAGAAAAGGGTAAAGCCGCTCCACACCGATGAAAGGCGGCTTTGGTTAAAGGAATAGATAATAACCAGCAGTATCGGTATATACATGATCGCGAGGATAACGCCGATGTACAGGGGAAAGAGACGGCGCTTTTTCATATCAGCCCTTCCGGTTCCCCTGAGCGGGTGAGACAACGGTACAGGTACAGGAAGAGGCTTGTGAGGATCATCAGGACCACACTCAGGGCGGCGGCAAAGGGCCAATCGTGGACATTCATCAATTGTTCATGGATAAGGCTGCCCACCAGGATCACCTTGTTGCCGCCCAGAATATCGGCGATAAAGTAGAGGCCTATTGAGGGGATGAAGGTAAGGATCACTCCGGAAAAGAGTCCCGGCATGGTAAGGGGGAGGCTGACGCTGAGGAATGCCCGCAGCCTTGAAGCCCCCAAAACCCGCGCCGCCTCGACCAGGCCCCAGTCGAGTTTTTCCGCGCTGGCAAATACCGAATAGATCATAAAGGGCAGCAGGGCATAGATCATGCCGGTAACCACCGCCGGATAACTGTAGAGGAACCGCAGTGGTTCCGTTCTCAGGCGCAGCCGCATAAGGATCGAGTCTAAAAGGCCGTTGGCCCTGAACACGATGATCCAGCCGTAGAGCCGCATCAGGGCGCTCGTCCAGAAAGGGATAATGAGGAGGAGCATCACCCTGTTACGCCATCTGGGACTGAACCGGGCCATAAAATAACCGAACGGGTATCCGACGAGGAGTACCATGAAGGTACTGCCCAAGGCCAGCTTTATTGACTGTCTGAAAGTTTCCAGATACACCGGTTCCAGAATACGCCGGTAATTCCGAAGGCTGAATACCGCTTCCACTCCCCACGCGCCCTGCCGCCGCATGAAACTTAAGGCGATCATGTAGAGAAGGGGACCGGCGACAAAGGCCAGGGTGAAAAGGTACATGGGGATAAGCGCCGCCGCCGGGCGCGGGCGGGCTTGTTTTTGGGCGAGCCGGGGCCCCGCGGCCGGAAGCTGCATCATCAACGATCCACCATGATCGCGTTGGCGGGAAGCCAGTTCACCAGGACCTCGTCGCCAACCTCGAAGGGCGCGCCGATTCCCTGACGGCTTGAACTGATCTCTTCCCCGTCCGGCAGGCCGTCATCCGCTCCTTCCGGGGCGGCCTGACCCACGCCTTTGAGCCGCGCCGTAATACGGAGCAGCCCGCCGGCAAAGTTCTTTCCCGTAACAACCGCGGCAAGCCCTTCCGCGCCCTTCTCCGCCGGTGAGATGATGAGGTGTTCCTCCCGGACGGCCAGATGGATATGCTCACCGGGCCGTATGCCGCCCGCTCCGCCTTCACCGGGCTCAAACGCGGCGCGGCCCGCGGGATGGTCAAAAACCAGCCGCCGCGTTCCGCTTTCCAGCGCCCTGCCCCTGAGCACATTGGCGCTGCCCACAAACCGTGCCACAAAGCCGGTTTTAGGATGATTGTAAATATCCGCGGCGGAACCGATCTGCTCAAAAACACCGTTCCGTATAACCGCGATGCGGTCCGACATGGTAAGAGCCTCTTCCTGATCATGGGTAATATAGATGAAGGTAATGCCCAGTTGTTTTTGCAGCCGCTTTAATTCGATCTGCATCTGCCGTCGGAGCTGCAAATCCAGCGCGCCCAGCGGTTCGTCCAGCAGCAGCGCCTTGGGCCGGTTGATCACCGCCCGCGCCACCGCCACCCTCTGGCGCTGCCCGCCTGAAAGCTCGTCGGGCCGCCGCCGCTCAAAGCCTGAAAGCCGCACCAGGGCCAGGGCTTCGGCTACGGCCCTTTTTATTTCAGCCTTAGGCCTGCCCCGCAGTTTAAGGCTGTAGCCAATATTCTGTTCAACGTTCATGTGAGGGAAAAGGGCGTAACTCTGAAAGACCATATTCACGCCCCGCTTATCCGGCGCAAGGGCGCTCACATCCCGGCCGTCAATAAACACCCCGCCTGAATCAGCCGGCTCAAGCCCCGCGATAATCCGCAATATAGTTGTTTTACCGCAGCCCGACGAACCCAGGAGGGTAATAAATTCCCCCCTGGTAACCGAAAGATCTATTCCCCTGAGCACTTCAACGGCACCAAAGCGTTTTCTGATTCCCTCAAGGCGTAAGAGTTCCTGGGCGCTCATCTGTTCCCTTCATTTTTTAATCAAGCCCGCTCAATCGCGTTCATCTAACAAGATAGCAGAAAAAAGGATATTAAACCAGCGTACCGCAGCCAATTTCTGCCGAAAAGGTTGAAAAGGGGGAAATATGGTGGTATATTCTGATATAGATAACTTTTTTCATACGGGCTATACCAATACCGGTAATGAGGATTGAAAGGAAGTGATTATGAACACCGATAAGAACACGTTTGCGCGGTCTATGGGCGCGCTGCCGCACGGGAGGCTCTTGAACGCCGCTTTATTGCGCGCTGTGCTGGTGAGCGCAGCTCTCTTGAGCGCCGCTCTAGTGAGCGGACTCTTCCTCGGCGGCTGCTCAAGTCCGCTGGGCGGCGAGATAAGCGAAAGCGGCGGGGGGAACGTTACCCTCACCTTTGGTAAGAGCGACGGCCGTACGATCACTTCCGGCGTGGACCTGCCCGCCGACGTGCTGGCCTCCATGCGCTTTGAGTCGAAACTCTCCGGGCCGAACGGGGAAGCCCTTTCCCTCAACGCGAAATGGGGGGAGACCGCCCAGCTCAAACTGCGCCAGGGCAAATGGCGGATTGACGCCAAGGCGTACCAGGCGGACAGCCCGAACCTCGCGGGGACAGGCAGCCTATCCTTTGAGATACAGGCCAGAAACAACAAGGTCATCGTGCCTATGGCAATGCGCGACACCGCCGGGGCCCCCCTTTCCTGTTACGAGATACACGTACCCGGCTTTGCGAACGGCCAGGTCGAGTCCAGCTTCACGGCGGCCTACCCGGGAACCACGGTTACCCTGACAACGGCGCCCGCCGGCGGGTATATCCTGCACAGTCTTACTTACAGTGACGGAACCGCTATATATACCCCTGGGGGGGGGGGGGGGGGGCGGGGTTTACCCCTTACCCATGCCCCCCGGG
>JAISBR010000176.1 GCA_031266095.1 Treponema sp.
TTTTATACCGGCCCGGTTTACCGCCTCTCTGATAACAAAGGCTCCCAGATCCGCCGCCGGAATACCCGCGAGAGTTCCCTGAAATTTCCCAATGGCCGTCCGGCACGCGCCGGCTAAAACTACTTCTCTCTGCATGGCGTTTTGCTCCTTTGTTATCGCATGGGCTTTAGGTTCGGGCTTATGAACAGTTTTGCCCCGGTAGCTTCCTGTACCTGCTCCCTGGTGAAATCGGGGGACAGTTCTATCAGCGTTAATCCGCCGGGGGTAACGTCAATAACCCCCATTTCGGTAATGATCTTTTTTACGACACCCACCGCGGTATACGGAAGGGTACATTGCTTTAAAATTTTAGGTTTACCGTTATTGGTGTGGGTCATGGCTACGATGACATTTTTGGTTCCTACCACCAGGTCCATCGCGCCGCCCATGCCGGGGACCATTTTTCCGGGTACTATCCAACTGGCGATGTTTCCCTTTTCATCGACTTCCAGAGCGCCCAATATGGTGGCGTCAAGATGACCGCCCCGCATGACGCCAAAGGACACACAGATATCAAAAAAACTGCCCCCGGTTTGAACGGTAACCGATTTGCCGCCCGCGTTGACTATATCAACATTCACGCTGTCCGCTTCGGGAGTCGGCCCCATATTCATCATCCCGTTTTCGGAATGAAGTATCAGGTTTACCCCGGGAGGTACAAAATTGACCACCATAGTAGGAAGTCCTATTCCCAGATTTACCACATCCCCGTCCTTGAGTTCCCTGGCAACCCGGGCAGCGATAATTTCCTTTACATCTGCCACGGCTTTTCTCCTCCTACAATCGCATCTACAAAAATACCGGAAAGATGTATGATATTGGGATCAAGCTGTCCGGTTTCCACGATTTCACAGGCCCCGGCGATAACATAGTCCGCAGCCATAGCCATAAGGGGATTGAAATTTCTGGTGGTTCCGTAAAAGAGCGCGTTTCCGAAATGGTCAATTTTGGAAGCCCGGATAAGGGCGAATTCAGCGCGCAGGGCTTTTTCCAGAAGGTAGTCTTTACCATCCACGGAAATAAGCTGCTTACCTTCGGCCACAATGGTGCCCACCCCGGTGGGGGTAAGAATACCGCCGAGACCCGCGCCGCCGGCCCTGATCCGTTCCGCTATCGTACCTATAGGAACCAGAATACATTCCAGTTTTTCCGCTTCCACGGTAGTATTCATACGCCGGGCGACTTCAGGGTTAAGTCCCACATGACCGGCAATGAGCGTTTTAACCCGGCCTCTGGTGATGAGCTTGCCCACTCCCCTATCGGGAAACCCCGCGTCATCACAGATAATAGTAAGATTTCCAACGCCTTTTTTTACCAGCCCGTCGATCAGTATCTCCGGCGTACCGCAGGCCATAAATCCGCCTACCATAATGGTGGCGCCGTCCTGTATCAGAGCTACCGCTTCTTCTACGGAATTCTTAATCTTATTAATGGCAGTTATCTCCTTGGAAAATCCCTAAAGCCTCATCCCCCCGTTAACGGAAAGGACCGTACCGGTAATGTAGGAAGCGTCATCGCTTGCCAGAAACAACGCGGCCCGGGCGATTTCCTCAGGCTGCCCCAGGCGGCCAAGCATGGTAGCGGCGGCAAACTTGTCCAAAAGTTCCTGGGGAACGGTCTTGAGGATATCGGTCATAATATACCCCGGCGCAATAGCATTACAGCGTACAGGAACGCCTTTGCGGGCAAATTCCTTGGCCCAGGTTTTTGCCATACCGATAACCCCGGCCTTGGAAGCGGCATAATTGACCTGGCCTATGTTGCCATATTCGCCGACTACGCTGGAGATGACAATAATACTGCCGCCGCCCGAATCTTCCATGTGGGGACCGATAAAACGGGTAAGATTGAACACGCCCTTGAGATTCACCGCAATTACCGCGTCCCACATCCCGTCAGTCATTTTCCGGGTCATGCCGTCTTTGGTAATCCCCGCGTTATTTACCAAAATATCAATTTTTTTGTATTTTCCTACCGCATATTCGGTGAATTGCCTGCACGCCTCCGCATCCGTAACGTCAAGTTTATAGTATTCGACATTTTCACGCTTTGCCTGGGGCTCGCTCATGTCGCACACTATTACTTTCGCGCCTTGTTCCGCGAACAGTTCCGCCATGGATTCGCCCAAACCCCTGGCGCCCCCGGTTATCACCGCCGTTTTTCCCTGTAATCGCACTGTTATCCTCCTCCTCTTCCTGGGATATTACAATAATAAATCCATCAAATCTTCATTCCGCAAATTCTGAAAATAGTCATCCGCCGATAAATGACTTAACGCTTCCCCTATGAAAGAGACGTTTAGTTTAACGCCAATCAAAATGTTAATCAACTCGTCGTGTTCTTTTTTTGCAAAAAAATCACCGAAGAAAACCAGATGCCGGATATACCCATCCGACACATCCATCCGCACCTCAATTTCTCCAACGCCGTCAAAACGGCGTTTTTTACGGATACTGTAATCAGGGGAATAGCCATAATTCCATTCCCATGTATCATAAGTCTCCGCCCGGATACGGTACACCTCATCCATATTGATAGCTTCCGGAGGAATTTTCTGCGCGTCAAACTGCTTTATGAGCTGCTCCTCCAGGATGTCCATAAACTGTTCCGTACCGCAATCCCGCGTTATATGGGGGCGGACATTGGTAACACGGCTATACGTTGATTTTAATCCCTTGGACTCAATCTTGTCTTTTGAAACCGTGAGGGCTTTGGAAAGTACATTCAAATCGGAATCAAACATAATGGTTCCATGATGCATGACCCGCCTTTGTTTGATATACTGGGAATTGCCGGAAAACTTCATGCCGTCAATGGTCATATCGTTACGGCCGCTGATCCCGGCGTTCATCCCCAGGGATTGCAGTATCCGTACCACCGGATAGCAGAAGAACGCAAAGTCGAATTTTTCATCCCCCGCATCGGTGATAAAGGTAAAGTTAATATTGCCCATGTCATGATACACCGCGCCGCCGCCGGATAAACGCCGTACAACCTGAATATCGTGTTCTTTTACATAAGAGACGTTGATTTCCTCCACCGTATTCTGATGCTTGCCGACAATAATGGCATTCGCGTTCTGCCACAGCATCATATAACTGTTCCCGCGATCCAGCCGGTCAAACACATATTGTTCCAAAGCGAGATTCAGCGCCGCATCATAATCAACGCTCCGGATATAGTACATCATGGGAGGCCCGTCTCTCTGCCGTTACAGACAGTGTATGGCCCGGCCTATAGCGGCCATAAATGCTTCCGGCAGCGCTTCGCTTACCGTGGGATGCGGATGGACCGCATTGAGCAGTTCGTCTACCGTTAATTCACCGGTCATGGCAACGGAGATTTCCGAAATTATATCGGTAACATGATTACCGTAAAGATGGACGCCCAGAATTTCCCCATAGGTTCCTTCAACGATCACTTTGAATAATCCGTCTGTTTCTCCTTCCACAAGGGATTTGCCATTGGCGATCATCGGGAATTTCCCCACCAGGACATTATCGTGCCGTTCCCTGGCCTGCTCTTCGGTCAAGCCGATACACGCAATCTCCGGTTCCAGATAGATACACGAGGGGATACGGTCGTAATTTACAGTCTCATGGCCGCCGAATATAGCGCTCAGGGCGGTCAGCCCTTCATGGGAGGCGGTATGGGCCAGCATCACCTTGCCGTTCACATCGCCGATAGCATAGATATTTTCGATATTGGTGCGCATATTTTCATCAACCTGAATGGCGTTCCGATCGAATTTCAACCCAATAGACTCAGCTCCAAGGCCTTCGGTATCGGGCGCCCGTCCGACCGCCATAAGAACAGCGTCCGCGGAAATGTTTTTTTCTTTTCCACCCTCATCATAAAAAACCGTATTGTCTTTAACCCGGAGTACCTTTACTCCCAGAGAGAA
>JAISBR010000196.1 GCA_031266095.1 Treponema sp.
CACGCGGCCAGGGGGAGAATCTCAAGCCGGGAGCGGCGGTCCGCCAGCGGGAGCGGCTGCGGGTACTCAGCCCGGCCAGCCGGGGTCCGCCGCCGGAACAAACACGCGGCCCGGGGGAGAATCTCAAACCGGGAGCGGCGGTCCGTCAGCGGGAGCGGCTGCGGATGGTCGGCCCGGTCAGCCGGGGGCTGCCGCCGGAACAAACACGCAGCCGGGGAGAGAGTCCCAGGCCGGGAGCGGCGGTCCGCCAACGGGAGCGGCTGCGGGTACTCCGCCCGGACAGCCGGGGGCTGCCGCCGGGACAAACACGCAGCCGGGGAGAGAGTCCCAGGCCGGGAGCGGCGGTCCGCCAGCGGGAGCGGCTGTGGGTACTCCGCCCGGACAGCCGGGGGCTGCCGCCGGACCAACCCGGCAGCCCGGGTGAGAGTCCCAAACCGGGAGCGGCGGTCCGCCAGCGGGAGCGGCTGCGGGTGCCCCGCCCGGCCAGCCGGGGGCTGCCGCCGGAACAACCACGCAGCCGGGGGGAGAGTCCCAAACCGGGAGCGGCGGTCCGCCAGCGGGAGCGGTTGCGGGTACTCCGCCCGGCCAGCCGGGGGCTGCCGCCGGGACAACCACGCCGCCGGGGTGAGAGTCCCAAACCGGGAGCGGCGGTCCGCCAGCGGGAGCGGTTACGGACGGTCGGCCCGGTCAGCCGGGGGCTGCCGCCGGAACAAACACGCGGCCCGGGGGAGAATCTCAAACCGGGAGCGGCGGTCCGTCAGCGGGAACGGCTGCGGGTACCCCGCCCGGTCAATCAACGGACTCAACTGCTCAGACGGGGACGGGAGTTCAACCGTCTCAGCCGGCGTCGGGCACGGGTCTCGGAAGCGTCGCTACTTCCCCCTTGCGGATTTCTCCGGAAAATCGTCCGGTGGAGACACTGGCTGATGATCGCCGGGGCTTTGTTCTTGAAGAATACACTATCCATTTTGGCCCGGATGAGAGTATCCTATATGCTGAAGAAAGGGAAAAACTCACCCGGCTCGTGGAAATGCTGGCTTCATACCCTGAAAGCCGCCTCATCATTAGCGGTCACACCGCCCTGGCGGGAACCGAGTCGGGTCGGGAACTTGTTTCCCGGGAACGGGTTCAGGTTGTTGCGGATTTCCTTATTGCCGGAGGCATTGAGTCCAGCCGCTTGGAGACCTCCTGGTATGGCGCAAGGCAGCCGGCGGCGCCCAATGACGAAGAGGGCCGGCCAAAAAACCGGCGGGTTGAGTTAATAGTCCTGGAGGAATGAACGGGCCGGTAAGAATTGGGTAACTTAGGATTGTATCATGACCGATGTCCGTGCCGCGCAAACGGTGGATACTAATAATGTTCCTCAGTACCGGAGCGAAATCGATGTTTTTGCGGCGCCGGCTGCCGCCGGTTTTTCCCTGTACCTCCATGGTTTCAGCGCCATTGACTCCTGGCTAAAGAGAAGCGCCGCCGGCGGAGTCCGGCTGTTAACCAACGCGGATATTGCCAGCCTTGCCCGGCTTTTTGAGAATCTCCGCTATCCCGGCGCGGATATCGGCGATGCGGCACTCGATTTTGAAAGCCGATCCTATTACTTTATCTGCGCGGATTCGGAAAAAGACCTTGCTCAAACCCGGCCGGATCTTCCCTCTTTCGGCCTTCTTAAATTTTATCAGGATTTGAAAACCCTGCGTTTTTATGATCCCTGCGGGATGTATTCCCTGCTCCGGCAAATCCGGAACCGCGGCGGTGGAAAGAGTGAGCCGGATTCCGCGTTCACTGTTTTGCGGGATACTCTTAACCCCGGCGTGGAACGGAACCGGGCCCTGATGGATGGGGCGCTGATTTTGGCGAAGTATTTCCCTGACGGCGAATATGACGGGCAGATTGAGCAAATCACGGGTCTGTTCCGCGGCCTGCCCGAGGGGCCTCCGCCCCGGGAAGAGGAACAGCGTTTGCTGCTTACCGGGATTTTGACCGCGTTTAACCCGGGCCTTGGGCTGGGACTGCTTAAAAGCGGCGGTTTTATCAATGCATTCTGGCCGGAACTGGCGGCGTTAGACGATGTAGACCATTCCAAGGAATTTCACCCGGAGGGAAATGTGTGGAAGCATACGCTGGAAACTTTCCGCTATCGGAAAAACACGGCGGTTTACGATCTCCGGCTTTCGCTGGGACTGCTGCTCCACGACGTGGGGAAACCCATTGCCGAATCCGCCGGCAGCCGCCGTTTTGACGGTCACGCTGAATTAGGGGAACGGCAGGCCCGCCGTTTCCTGGAACGCCTCGGTTTCAGCGCGTCCCTCACGAACGATGTCTGTTACCTGGTGAAGAACCACATGTTACCCGCGGCGCTGCCCCGGCTGCCCCTGATCCGTACCGCCGGGATAATGGCTTCACCCCTGTTCCCCACCCTGATGGAACTGTACCGTTGCGACGAGTCCTCATCCTTCAAGGGACTTGACGCTTATTACGAAAGCAGCGCCGCCTACCAGTCATATTTGCGTTACCAGGGGAATCCGTACCGGTCGGCTGAAGGGAAAAAACTGAACCGGGAACGGCAGTTTTATGAGAAAAGCTTAAAACACTAAATGCGTCACAAACTGATCAATAAGGACCAGTACGCCGAGTATCGCCGTATAAACCGCAAACCCGGTAAGGGATCGTTCTCTGACAATTTTCAGCATAAGCCGCACCGTGAAAAATCCCACGATTGCCGCGCTCAATGTCCCCACGATAAGCGGTCCCGCGCCAATCCCCCCGGCCGCCGGGATCTCCGCCGGCTCCTTGAGCTGTAAAACCAGCGCGCCCAGAATCGCGGGAATCGACAATAGAAAGGAAAAACGCGCCGCGAAATCCCGGTCCAGCCTGCGGGAAAGTGCCCCCGAGAGGGTTGAACCTGAGCGGGACACCCCGGGAATAATGGCTGCCGCCTGGAGTACGCCGATGATCAGGGCGTCCAGCCAGTTCATTTCACCGGCTTTTTTACGCCCGGCAGCGCTTTTCCTGCCGCCTCGACCGAACAAGACCTCCGAAACGAGCAGCAAGACCGAGGTAATCAGGAAGGCAAAGCCCAGCAGTTTCCCCGATTCAAAGGCTTTTTCGATATACTCTTTGAAAACCAGGGCAAAAACCACCGCCGGGATAGTGGCGAGGATCAGATAAGCGGTTAAAGGCTGAATAATCCGCCTTAAAATCGCCCCAATATCCCGCCAAAGCGCCGCGAAAACCGCGGCCAGGGTTCCCACATGGACCATCGTGTCAAAAAACAGGGTTGGCTCCGAAATACCGAAGACCTTCTGCAGCAGCACCAAATGCCCTGAACTACTCACCGGTAAAAATTCCGTGAGCCCCTGAACCACCCCCAATACGAGCGCGAAAAAAATACTCATGACAACCTCTGCTTTTACACTATCGAGAAAATCCCCCGGCGCAAGAAAAGTGATAATTACCGGTTTGTTTGGTTTCAGATGGATACGAAGGTATCGTTAATATGCCCGCCGCCGTAAGGTACGACGCTTTCAAAATCACCGTAAACGGCAAATTGCCGGACCACAGCGGGCAACGTTACAAGCTCCATTACCGTAATTATACAATACAACTTGCGTTTATACAACGGATACCATTTTATCAGATCAACACCGATATAAGTGCCCAATAGGGGATCCAGATATTTGGCTTCCGTCTTTGTGGTCTTAATGCCGAATTTTGCAAAAAAACAAACCCTATAGCGCACTGAGTATCGGCCACCCGCATAGGTATTTTCGTATTTAATCCGCCCCGGGATTTCCCCCGGGCCTGTTTCCCGGTTTTTTTAACGCCCCGGCAGCGTCAGGATGGACTTTTACCGATGTGGAATCCGGGGAAAGGATAGTTATCCGCTTGTTCGTTACCTGTTCTTCCTGAAGGGCGTGAAACAACCGTTCCAGTACCCCGTTTTTTGCCCAGCGATTGATTCTGACATAGATGGTATGCCAGGGGCCGAAAGTTTCAGGAAGGGCCCGCCATTTACAGCCGTTTTCGCAGATATAGATGATGGCGTCAAGGAGCCGGCTGTTATCAACTTTTACATTTCCCCGTTGGGTGGGGAAAAGACAGAGAATCTTTTCTCGTTGTTCCCGTGTTAATTTCATAGCTTGAGTATATCACGTAACACCTACAAAATTTTGTATTAAACCAGACGGTATAATAAATTTCCTATCGAACGAACCTCTGTTCAAGCAACGGCAACGCTAAAGATACCGCAGGGCTTGCCCTGCGGAGGCTTATTTTTTTACCGGCTTTCCTAACTCTCTTTTCGGTGAGCGGCCGGAAGAAGCGCGGCAAGTACTTCCCTGACTATAGATTCTATGTCCTGGGAGGAAACGGGAACCCCGTCAGGACGGCCCGCGAAACGAGTGTCGGCGGCGGGCGCTGGTTTAGAGGATAAACCACCGGTGTCCGCGGTATTTGTTGCCTGAGGCTCACAATAGCGGGGAAATCCGCCCGTGCGGATTCCCAATTTTTCCCTGATGGTAATAAGTTCCCGTACCTGGTCACAGCTTAACACATTGGCCTTACCAATAATGTTCCCCGTATACATAAGGATCATCGCATAGTGCTCCAGCGATTCAAGCCGGTACCAGGCTTCCATGAGGTTCGGCCCCCAGGCAAGGGCGCCATGATTGGCCAGCAGCAGGGCATTGTGGGTCTTGCAGTAGGGGGCGACCGAGTCGGGTATACCCTGGGAACCGGGGGCCTCATAATGAACACAGGGAACCGTCCCTAAGTTAACCAGAGCCTCCGGATAAATTGCCTTATCAAGACTGATTCCCGCTATCGCGAAAGAAGTTGATATCGGGGGATGAGCGTGGCATACTCCCTGTACATCGGGATTTTCATTGTATACCCTCAGATGCATTTTTATTTCAGATGAAGGTTTTAGCTTTCCCTGTTGGATCACGGTTCCATCCAGACGCAGCTTAACCAGGTCTTCGCTTTTCATAAAACCCTTGGAAACTCCAGTGGGGGTAGCCCAGACAGTGTCGGAGGCTGTCTTGCAGCTTATATTTCCATCATTGGCGGCCACATAGTTTTTCGCGTACATACGTCTGCCAATTTCGATGATCAACTCTTTTGCCTCAAAGTCACTCAATGGCTTCAAATCCGTCTCCCTCCGCTGCGGAACCAGTTTCGCAGCATCTGCTTAATATGGAGTCGCTTTCAAAACTCGGTTAGCACGAACCTCAGGTTCGATGACGCGGCTCCGGGGTTCCTCGGGCTAAAAGCCTTACAAAACACCCTTTTTTAAAAACTGCCCTTTCAAAACTGAAGTTTTGAAAGAGTCTCTATGTATATACTATTTTTCAGTAAGTCTTGCAATGAGGCTCATAATCAACAGCCATACGGCAGAGCGTGAGCCTAAGATTCGACGGGGTATTAAAACCTTAGCATGAATCAACAACCGCGCGGCAGAGCCACGCGGTATGTTGTTCTCATAGGGTATTGGTCTCGGGTTTAATACCTTTATAACCGCGGCAGAGCCGCGGGGTATTAAACCCTCGCCACGAGTAAAATCCGGCAGTAAGGACATTGCGGGAGAACTGTAAAGGAAGCTACAATGAGGTAATGACGAATACACTGGTGTTGGACGGGTCGGAACTGCCTTTTGCCCGACCGTTTATCGGCAAGGAGGAAGAGGAAGCGGTACTCCGGGTGCTTCGCTCCGGCTGGCTCACTACCGGCGCTGAGACTTTGGCCTTTGAGCGGGAATTTCAAGAGTTTCTTACCCATTGTACGCAGATCCGGTCTTCTTGTTCCCTCCAAAAAACAAAAGATACGAAGGATATTCACTGCCTGGCGGTTAATTCTGCTACCAGTGGTCTTCACCTTGCTCTGGAAGCCTGCGGCGTGGGGAGCGGTGACCTGGTGCTGCTTCCGTCTTACACCTTCACTTCCACCGCCGAGGTGGTCCGCTACCTCGGCGCCGACCCGGTATTTGTCGATGTGGTCCCCGGCGGCTTCCATATCGATCCGGCGGTACTTGAGAAAACCCTCAAAAGCCTTACCGGGCCGTCACGTCGTACCGGGCTATTCCGGGGAAAAACACCTAAAGCGGTGATCCCTGTTCATTACGGAGGCTTCCCCTGTGATATGCCCGCCATCATGGATATCGCCAGGCGCTATAATTTGAAGGTGATAGAAGATGCAGCCCATGCTTTCCCAAGCCGCCTGGACGGGGGGGGCTGGGCGGGCGCTATCGGTGACGCCGGGGTTTACTCGTTCTACGCTACCAAGACCATCACCACCGGAGAGGGGGGGATGGTGGTCTGTAAAGATGAGGGCATTGCCGCCCGGATCTTAATCATGCGCTCCCACGGCATAGATCGGAGCGTATGGAACCGTTACACCAGCGCCGGCGCTCCCTGGTATTACGAAGTGGTGGAGGCGGGTTATAAATACAACCTGCCGGACCTGCTGGCGGCAGTAGGCCGAGTCCAGCTTTCCCGGGCCTGGGAACTGCTGTCTATGCGCCGTGAAATCGCCGCTGTCTATGACTCGGCTTTTTGCGGTGATGAGCGTTTCCATATCCCCCCTACCGGCGATGGGGACGCCCGGCACCTCTATCCTTTACGGCTCAATACCGGGGCCCTTAGTATTTCCCGTGATGATTTTATTCAAAAACTAAAGGAGCGGAATATCGGCGTGTCGGTACACTTCATCCCCCTGCATATCATGCCCTTCTATAAAAACCGCTATTCCCTTACCGATGGGGATTTCCCTGAAACCATGAAGAGCTTCCGGCAGGAAATCTCCCTTCCCATCTGGCCGGGGATGAGCAGGGCCCAGGTTGAGCGGGTTATCACGGTTGTAAAATCCATTGCCGGCGCGTATACTATTTAGGTAATGGATAAGCCTTATTTTGTGGAGGACATCTACCCGCGTCATAGCCTTACTGGGCTTACTATTAGATCCCCCGTTGCCAAAGGCAGGCTGCAATCCATTGAATGCCCAAAATTGCCCAACACTTGCAGCCTAATCACCTCTGCGGACATTCCCGGGGATAATCGGCTGAAAGATTCGGAACTGCCCATTCTCGCGGGCGATACGCTTTCCTATATCGGCGAACCGGTAGCCCTGCTCCTGGGTCCGGACCGGACCATGCTGGAAGAATATGCAGAGCGGTGCAAGGTTATCGCTGAGGAGGAGACGCCGGTTTTTGAGGTTCACTCTATTGCCGACGACATGGTTCTTGCCCGACGGGATCTCCGTGCCGGCGATACGGACGCCGCTTTTGAACGGGCGGCCAGTATTGTACGGGGAGATTACAGCAGCGGTATTCAGGAGCACTGGTACGCCGAACCGGTGGGCGCGGTGGCCTGGCTTGAACAGGAAGATCCGCGCGGCGGGGAAAAGAGCGGGAAACGTTCCGGCAAAACCCTGGTTGTGCATACCGCTACCCAATGGCCCTTTCATGTCAAGCGTTCGGTCGCCCAGGCCCTCAAACTGGAACCCGCTCTGGTACGAGTGGAGTCTACCGTCATAGGTCTCCACATGGACGGCAAAATCTGGTATCCCTCACTGATTGCCTGTCACGCCGCGCTGGGGGCCTGGATCACCGAAAAGCCGGTACGGTTTATACTGACCAGGGAAGAGGATTTCCACTACTCACCCAAGCGGAATGGGGCTGAGATCAGCGTTTCAAGCGCCCTTGACGAGCGGGGTGAAATCATTGGCGCCGAGATTAATGTAACTGTTAATCTGGGTGCGTATGGGGTTAACAGCGCCGAAATTCTCGATCAGACCTGCCTGGGGAGTATAGGAATATATCAATTTGATAACCTGAAACTCTCCGGGGTGGCCGTCAAAACTAATATTCCCCCTCAAGGGCCTTTTTCCGGCTTTGGTCTTGCCCAGGGTTTTTTCGCCCTGGAACAGCACATTTCCCATATCGCGGACTTACGAAAACAGGATCCCGCCGACTGGAAAAAAGGCTACTTATCTCAATACGGCTCTCTTTCCCTGGGCCTGTCATTTAAAGAGCCTGTGGCGGGAGAACAGCTCCTGGACACCGCCGCGGCCATGAGCGACTATTACCGCAAATGGGCCTCCTATGAGCTGTTGAGGCAGGGTCGGCGGCAGCGTCTTTCGGACGAGGGGAATCCCTTATGGTACAACTGGACGGAAAGGGGCGAGACCCTTCGGGGTATCGGTATCGCTCTGGGCTGCCAGGGGAACGGCCTCCTATACCCTGGCGCAGATAAAGGTCATTACGGCATTGTGCTGACCCTTGAAAAAGACGGCGGCCTGGAAATTAAAACCAGCATGGTCAGCTCCGGCGATGATCACGGCCGTGTCTGGGCGGCTATGGCCTCGGAGATACTTTCCATCGACGAAGACATGGTGCGGATCATCAATAATGCGGCTTCCCCGGATTCCGGCCCGGCCACTGCTTCCCGAAATATCACGGTCCTGACTAAACTGGTGGAGCAGGCCTGCCTTGCCATACGAAAACAGCGCTTCCGTAATCCCCTGCCTATTACCGTACGCAAAATAGCCCGGCCCCAAAAGAATCCCCAGTGGGAAGAACGTTTTCCGCCGCCTGCAGGATCGACACTGGACGCGTTCAGTTTTTCCCGACCCGGCTGGGCTTCGGCGGTGGTGGAAGTGGAAATAGACCCTATTGAGTATATCCCCAGGATTCGGGGGGTCTGGATGGGCGTTGACGGCGGGAAGATATTCTCCGAGGATCGGGCACGAAGGAGCCTTAAGGTATCGACGGTACAAGCCTTGGGATGGGCTTTTCGGGAACAGATCAGCTATACCGGTGGTATGTTATCCCAAACACAGTTTTCGAATTACGACATTCCCAGTCCGGGTGAGATACCGCCCATTCACATTGACTTTATCTGGAATAATACTAATGAGCCTAAGGGGATAGGGGATCTGCCTTTTTGCTGTGTGCCTGCGGCTTATGTTCATGCTGTTTCACAGGCTATGGATCACCATTTTCAGTCCATCCCCTTGAGGCGTGAAGATATCTGGGAAGCGGGAAAACTCAAAAAAACGGAGGTACCGCAATGACCATCGGTTTTATTTTGAACGGAGAAGACGTAGTGATCCGCAGTGAGGCGAATGTTCGGCTGATCGACTTGTTGCGGGGGAGTTTCGGGCTTTTGGGAGCGAAGTCCGGCTGCCGGACCGGTAAATGCGGAGTCTGTTCGGTTATTCTTAACAATAAGATAAGTCCGGCCTGCCTCGTCCCCGCGTTCAGGATCAGGGGCTGTGAGATCATCACCATTGAGGGCTTTTCCCAGACCGATGAATATCAGGATATTATGACCGGCTTTGCCCAGGCGAATTTTGAAAACTGCGGGTACTGCGGTACCGGTAAAATATTGGTGGCCGAAGCCCTGCTGGAACGAAAGGAACGTCCGCTACGTGCAGAAATCCTCGCCGCTTTCAGCGGGATCAAATGCCGTTGTACAGACCCCGAGAAACTGGTGGAGGCCCTGGCTATAACGGCGGACATTCGCCAGAAGAGGCTTTATGGCCGGGCCTCCTAACCAGGTTCTTTTCCCTTCTACCTTTCAGGAACTCTTTTCCGCGTGGAGCCGCTTCCCCAGCGCGGTTCCCTACGCCGGCGGTACCGGCATCATCCGGGGCCAGGGCGGGCAGATCCTTGACTTGCCGCCAGTCATACTTTCCCTGGATAAACTCGTGGATCTACAGCGAATTACCAGGACCGAACGCTATTTGGAGATCGGCGCTATGGTAAAACTCAGCCAGGTTATATGGCTGGGGAAAATCGTTCCCGAGGCGCTAAACCACTGCCTTGAAAATATCGCCGGCGCGCAGCTGCGGAATATCGCCACCATCGGGGGTAACATCTGCTATCCTGCGGCGCGGCTTGACACCTCCGCCGTCCTCACCGCCCTTGATGCCCAATATGAACTGCGGAGCGCCCAATCCTCCCGATGGATATCGGCGTCTCGTTTTTCCGCTCTGCCGGGACCCACCGCCTTGAATCCCCTGGAACTGCTCACCCGCATCCTGGTTCCCCTGGATCAGTGGGACTATTCGGTTTATAAAAAATTCTCAGCCGGGATAGTGGTCTTTCTGATAAAAACTCAGAAAGACGCCCTCACCGACATGCGGGTAGTGTATAAAACAGAGACCATTTTACGGGACAAAAACAGCGAGGCCATCCTGATAGGCAAGCAGCTCCCCTTGAGCCACCGGGACGCCGCAGAATTTGTTGAAAATTGGGAAATCTTTCTTTCGGGTATTCAGAATCTGGGCGAGCTTTCTAAAAGAGAATTGCTCAATTTTATCGAGTCGAATGTCTATAACCTCACGGAATGACAGCTCAGGCCGGCCCTAAAATCGAGGTTTTGTCACAAGCGCGGCGGCCGCCGGTTATCTGCCATGACAGTGTTTATACTTCTTTCCCGAGCCGCAGGGACAGGGATCATTGCGGCCCACTTTGGGCTGGCTTCGCACTACGGTGGTGGCATCGGGCCGTGAGGCCGCTTGTACCGGCGAACGGCCGCCGCCGGAAGCGGCCTGGTCAAGGCCGGAAGCGCCGAAAGACCCTATGCTGCTATGGCTGGCGGAGCCTATACTGGCGGACTGGTGAAGAGACCTTCTCGTCCGGTTGTCCTCGCCGCCGGCAAGTTGAATACGGATTAAATGCATCCGTGACGCTATCTCCTGCCTAATTTCCTCAACCATAGTCTCGAAGATCTGAAAACCCTCAACTTTGTACTCGGTCAGGGGGTTTTTTTGCGCATAACTGCGCAGATATACCGCCTCCCGCAGGGCTTCCATATTTTCGAGGTGATCCAGCCACTTCCGGTCTATCGCGCGCAGATAGCTGTCTCTGATAATGGCGTTGAGGTAGACCAGTCCGATAAGAACTTCCTTGTCATCGATATCTTTTTCGAGATCGGCGGTGAGGCGTTTCTCCAGCAATTCGGGATTTTTAATTTCCTCACTGTTCTGTTCGAGCCTTGGGCGGTAGGCGAATTTGTTCCACAGTTGTTCGCCCAATTCCTTGAGCGCGGCATTCAGGTCTCGCCTTTGGGTTACCTCGAATTGATCGATAAGATCGCCTACCATAGCGGCGGTGGCATCGTTTACCCGCCTCTTGAGGTCCTGGTCCAGCAGAATCGCGTCCCGCTGTTCATAGATGAATTTACGCTGCTGGTTGAGTACATCGTCGTATTCAAGCAGATGCTTGCGGATCTCAAAGTTCCGTTCCTCGACTTTTTTCTGGGCGTTTTCAATACTCCTGTTGAGCAGGGGATGATAGATAGGTTCCCCGCCCTGCATGCCAATCCGGGCCATGAGGTTCTTCATTTTTTCACCGCCAAAGAGACGCATCAGTTCATCATCCATGGAGATAAAAAACTTGCTCTTTCCCGGATCACCCTGCCGGCCTGAACGTCCCCTCAGTTGATTGTCGATACGCCGGCTTTCATGCCGTTCGGTACCGATCACATAAAGCCCCCCCCGGGCTTTTACGTCCTCATAGTCCTTTTTCCACTTTTCGTATTCTTCCCGGTAGATTTCAGCGTACTGTTCGGGGTTTGCCCCAGCGCCGGCTCTTCTGCGTGCCCGGTGCTCCGGGCTGCCACCCAGCTTAATATCCGTACCCCGGCCAGCCATATTGGTGGCAATGGTCACCGCACCCCTGGCCCCGGCCTCGGCGATAATCAGCGCCTCCCGCGCGTGGTTCTTGGCGTTCAGCACTTCGTGCCGGATACCCCGCCGGGTAAGCAAATCCGAAACCTTTTCGGACTTTTCAATGGAGACGGTCCCTACCAGCATGGGCTGGCCTTTTTGGTGGGCTTCGGCGATCTCTTCGCACAGGGCCTTGAACTTATCCGCCTCGTTGAGATAAACCAAGTCGTCTTCGTCCAGTCGGGCCACGGGCAGGTTGGTAGGTATGACAACCACATCCAGGTTATAAATTTTACTGAACTCTACGGCTTCAGTATCCGCCGTTCCGGTCATGCCGGAGATTTTTTTATACAGTCTGAAGTAATTTTGAAAAGTGATAGTCGCCAAGGTACGGTTGCGCTGGGCAATTTTGATCCGCTCTTTAGCCTCAATGGCCTGGTGCAGCCCGTCGGAATAACGCCTGCCGTGCAGGATACGGCCGGTAAACTCGTCCACGATCTGTACTTGCCCGTCCTGCACGACATAATCAACGTCAAGACGAAAAAGTTTATGGGCCTTTAAAGCTTGGGTAAAGTAGTGGATGTATTCAAAGTTTTCCTCATCCACAATCGCGCCCTGGATAAGGCTGCGCTTTTTTAAAATTTCCTCAATACTGGCAAGCCCTTGATTGGTAAAGGAAACACTCTTGTTTTTCTCGTTGATCTTATAATCGCCGATAATTTCCTCACCCTGGGTTTCATCAGGGTATTCACCATCTTCTTTTTTTTGTACTTCTTTGAGGCTGCCCAGCAGTTTATCCACCTCGGCGTATTTGAACGTATCATCCTCAGCCGCGCCTGAAATAATGAGGGGAGTGCGGGCCTCATCAATAAGGATAGAATCGATTTCGTCAACGATACAGAAGTTATGCTCCCGCTGTACCCGATTTTCCATGTCCCAATGCATGTTGTCCCGCAGATAGTCAAAGCCGAATTCGTTGTTGGTCCCATAGGTGATATCGCAGGCATAATTTTCCTTGCGTCTGGCGTTATCCATGTTGGAAAGGATAGTCCCTACCGTAAGGCCCAGGTAGCTGAAAATGGGGCGCATCCATTCGGCGTCCCGGCTTGCCAGATAATCGTTCACGGTAACCATGTGGATTCCCTTGCCGGGAATGGCGTTGAGGTAGGCTGCGGCTACCGACATCAGGGTCTTGCCTTCGCCTGTTTTCATTTCAACGATTTTACCCTGGTGAAGTACAATGGAACCCATGACTTGCACATCATAGGGCCGTTCCCCCAGATTTCGCCGGGCCGCCTCCCGGGCCAGAGCGAAGGCCTCGGGCATGATACTGTCGAGACTTTCGCCTTCCTCATGGCGCCGGCGGAACAGTACGGTCTGCCGGGGGAATTCCTCTGCCGGAAGAACCGCGGCCCAGGCTTCCCTCTCGTTTACCGCGTGTAATATGGGCAGCAATGCTTTAAGATCCCGCTCATGCTGGGAGCCAAACAAGGCTTTGACGAATTTTTCAAACATAAAAGCACTGTAACTCAAAAAAGGCGCGTTTACAAGAGCAGCGCCAGGATACACAGGGCAACGTCATTTAACTTTACCGAACAAAACATCATGCAGAAAATCGTCGCCGAGGGTAGCCCTGAGCATTTTGCGGTTGAGCCCACACCGTTTTTCCGGAACGCTGGTCTTCCGCAGCAGATACAGAGCCGTCTTCCTCAGTACATTCAGATTCTCCGCCGCATGGTTCGTCCGCGCCCGGCAACCGTTCTCTCCAAAGCAGACGTCCAAGAGCCGGTGCAGCCGGTCCGCTTCTTCCTTCGTGATCTCCATAGGTCCCCCCTCTGGGTTCTCCGTTGTGCCACATCTTTCCTTGAGGAAGTTTTTAAATGACGTTGCCCTACAGTCCAGGCATTACTTTGGGACCTAAAAAATATAGCGGTACGGGTATGACTGTTTTGGAGTATTTTTTGAAAAAGCAGTTTTTTCTCTTAAAGATTACTCCAAATCACGATATAGCCGCCTCTGCCCTTATATTTTCGTTTGAAAGTTTTGGAACTACACACAAAAATAAAAGTATAATTCTTTTTTATGGAGAAATTTTATGAAAAAAAGTGTGTTCTCTTTTTTGATGTTGCCCCTGCTCATTTCGAGTATCTTTTTCATCGCCTGCGGCCGACAGGAAGCCGGTGGTCCTATCACCCTGACATTCTGGACTCATGAGGATCCGAATCGTACCCGCATTGAGGAACGGTATATTCAGGAATTTGAGTTGGCCAATCCGAATATCACCATTGAACGGGTTACTCAAGGGTCAACTAAAATGATTGAACTGATCCAGACCGCCTTTGCGGCGAATCAAGGTCCGGACATTTTTAATCTTTCCATTGAAGATGAATACGCCTACATCGCCAATGGCCGGGTAGCGCCGATCAATTATCAGGCGGCGGGTTACAAAAACCGGGCGGATCTGCTCAATGCGTATGAGGATGGCTTTCTTGATCCCGTAACGGTGGGGAATAATATCTACGGTCTTCCTTTGGAATTAACCAACTGGTGTATCTATGTCAATAAAAAAATATTCCGTTCCGCCGGTCTGGATCCGGAAAAAGACTATCCCAAAACCTGGGAAGACATGGTAACGGTTTCAGAAAAACTGGTTATCCGGGACGGTAGTATTCTTATCCGCCGGGGCTTCGATTTCCGGTATCCCTATTATCTTGTAGCCTTTGTTCCCATGGTGGAACAACTTGGTGGCAAGCTGATAAGCGACGACGGTAAAACCGCTGTCGTGGGGGATGAGGCTTGGCTGAGATTCCTCACGTTTATGAAAGAATGGGGGCCCGGCGGGAAGAATCTCGGTTCCCCCACGTATACTGCGGCCCGGTCCCTCTTTAACCGGGACAACAACGATATCGCCATGGCGGCCACCGGCCTCTATCAGCAGGGACGGATCAAGGCTGATAATCCCGCCTTTTTCGAAAGCGGGGAATGGATGGTCATTCCCTACCCGAAATTCACGAATGCCGTAAAGGACACGGCGGGTTGTTACTACGGGCATTACTATATGGTCAACGCCCAAAGCCCCAAACCGAGACAGGATGCCGCCTGGAAATTCATCGCCTATATGCTGAGCCATGCGGAAGAGTACCTGACCGAGGTAAGTCTGATTCAGCCCACAAAGGCCCTCTTTAATTCTTCGGTATACAAGAGCATACCTTATTCGGATGTGTTTACCAATGATATGCGACGGGGGCACATTGTGTACTTCGGCGCCAATAGCGCGGAACTACAGAACCTGATTCGAAGCGCGGTTGAATCGGTGATGCTTTCCGGGGAAAGCCCTGAACAGGCTCTTGCTATTCTCAAAGAGGCTGCCCAGGAACTTATCAACGAACAGTAGGAAATCGCTATGAGTAGCCAGGAAGTAATAGGCGTGGGAGGCGGGATTCCCCGGCGGAGAGGGTATGGGGGAATCGAAAAAAAACAGGCCCGCTGGGGTTTTGTCTTTGTGGTCCCGGCGATTCTGTTTTTTTCGGTCTTTAGTTTTTATCCCATTCTCAACGCGCTGTATACCAGCCTTTTTGATAAACGGGTCTTGTCCCTGGCGGCTCCGCCATTTATGGGGCTGGGAAACTATCTCTACCTTTTTACTTCCCGCACGGCGGGGTTCTGGGATTCCCTCCGGGCCACTTTTGTGTTTACCCTGGGGACTTTTATTCCACTCCTGGTTTTCAGCCTGATCTACGCGGTATTTCTTACCCAGTTTACCGGCCGGCGGATACGGAGCTTTTTCCAGATCGCCTACTACACTCCGGCGGTACTTTCCTCCGTGGTGGCTGCGGCAATCTGGATGCTCATGTTTGATCCGCGGGGATTGGCCAACCAGTGGGTCAACGCCCTGTTCATGACTGTCGGTGTGGATCATAAATGGCTTGCCGACAGTGTGATGGTTCAGGTTTCTACGATGATCGTATATTTCTGGAAATATATCGGTTACTTTGTAATCCTCTTTATCACCGGCCTGTCCGCGATCCCCCCGGCTATTTATGAGGCCGCCACCATTGACGGGTCAAATAAATTTCAATCATTTTGGAAGATAACCCTACCCCTGCTCAGGCCCACGGTGGTCCTGGTTTCCATCATGTCTATGCTCCAGTGTCTCAAGACCTTCAGTACCCAGTACCTCTTTACGCAGTCGGGGGCGTCCCAGGCACCTATTAACGTGATCACCTTAAACATCTACCGGACAGGTATTACCAACCAGCGGATTGGGCGGGCCAGCGCCATGAGCATGATACTTTTCGTGATCATGCTGATTTTCACGTGGTTTCAGTTTCGCTTTTCCAAAAGCGATGAGGTGGAATATTAGAGGATGTATTATGACAAACATGCGGTTTTTTTCATATAAACGGTTCCCCTGGCCCCGGATCATCATCGGCTTGTTTCTCCTTATCATGCTGGCCTTTACTGTAGTTCCCCTGGTGTTTATGTTTACCGCCTCGTTAATGCAGAAAAACCAGATCCTCCGTATGCCCTACAGCTGGATTCCTCGGCCTTTTTACCTTCACAATTTTTTGCAGGCGCTACGGGGCAACGACGGTTCCTGGATATTCCCCCGGAATATGTTGAATTCCCTGATAGTGTCTTCCGCCGTTTCCCTGACCACGGTAATCTTGGCCTCCCTCACCGGTTATGGCCTGGCAAAATTTCGTTTCAAGGGACGCAATTTTGTTTTTATGATGATCATGGCCACCATGATGATTCCCTTTGAGGCGATCATGATCCCCCTCTATATGGTCGCGAGAGGACTTCATATCCAGAACAGTTATGTAGGGCTGATCCTGCCCTTCCTGGTCAGCGCCTTCGGGGTATTCCAGATGCGGCAGTACCTGATCACCTTCCCCGCGGAATACCTGGACGCCGCCCGTGTTGACGGCATGGGGGAATCGGGGATCTTCTGGAAGATCGTGTTCCCCAATTGTACCCCGGTGATCGCCACCCTGGCGATCCTCTCATTCCGGGGCCAGTGGGACAATCTCCTTTGGCCCCTGCTGGTGGTCCAAAGTGAAAAAATGAAAACCATCCCCCTTTATATCTCAAAGTTTTCCGAGGAAAAGATGACCGACGAGGGGGCCATGATGGCGGTGGCGGCCATTGCCAGCATCCCTATGTTTATCTTGTTTTTCTCCCTTTCCAAATATTTTATCGGCGGCTCGGCAGTGTATGATTCGCGGAAAGGCTAAGCTCTTTTTGATATGTGCGGCGTTGTGTTTATAACGCCGCAGCCAGGCGTTACGAGCCGCTTAGATACACGATAGCTTCCGTGAAAAGCTGTTTCTCCCTTTCCGCCGGGACAAGGCCGGGAGAAAGATTAGCCTCGGCCATGGTGAGAGCCTCCGCGGCGGCCCGCTTGTCATAACCCATTTCGGCTAACGCCTCGATCAGATCATTGTAGGGTGACGCAGGCGTTGAGACCGCTGAGGCGTGGACCAGTTTGCCTTTGAGGGAGAGGAGCATCTTCTGGGCGGTCTTCTTTCCCAGGCCGGGCACCGCCTCAAGTCGGGCAAGATCCCCGCTTTCCAGTGCCCGCTCAAGCTCTTCCTGCCCAATGCCGCCCATAATTTTCAGCGCCCCTCTGGGCCCTATTCCCTCAACCTTGAGCAGCTCCAAAAAGGTATTCCGCCTGACCTCATCGGAAAACCCGAAGAGCCGCATCTGATCTTCCCGGTGGTAGAGCCAGGTAAAAACACGGCATTCTCCGCCGTTGAGCCCCGCAATATCGTTTACGGGCATCGCGATTTCCCATTCGATCCCGCCGGTTAAAAGGTACAAAGCCTCGCCGGTTTTTCCGCTGACCGTTCCCCTAAGACTGTTGAACATATGATAACTATAGCATATTACATCAAATATAAAAAGGGCTTACTACGCATAACGGCTGTCGAAAACCATGAGAAACACACATGCTGTGATCTTTATGAATAGACGCCTGAACGATAATGCGGGTAACGCTTTCGCCTTACCGCCGGCCATAAACCTCAGCAAGGCGGCGAATACGCTCAGCCAGCGCGGGACTTGCCGCGCCATCCAGCATACGCCAGAGCCAGTTGTCGCCGCCCAAGGTTGAGGGAGTATTCATTCGGGCGCGGTTATCCAGGCCAAGGTAATCCTGCATGGGGATAACGGCGGTATCGGCAACACTGGCAAGGGCGCAGCGGATAAAAGCCCAGTTACCCTCACGGCTGGTTTTTATGCCGAAAAAATCCAGCGCCATCCGCACATCCTCAGGGCGGGCTGATTTGAACCAGCCCAGGGAAGTGGGGTTGTCGTGGGTGCCGGTATAGACCACGCAGTTACACCCGTAGGTGTAAGGCATGTAGTCGCTGGCTTCCCGTGAATCAAAGGCAAATTGTAAAACTTTCATTCCCGGATAACCCGACGCCTTGAGCATTGCCTTTACATTAGGGGTAAGATAACCCAGATCCTCGGCGATAATGGCCGCGTCGGGCAGTTCCCGGTTTACCGCGTCGATAAAGGCGAGGCCGGGGCCTTTCACCCATTCGCCGCCCCTGGCGTCATGCGCAGAAGCGTCAATCGCGTAAAAACTCTCAAAACCGCGGAAATGATCGATACGAACCACGTCGTAAAGCTCCAGGCTCAACCGGAGCCGGGAAAGCCACCAGGTAAAGCCGGTCTGGGCCATCAGCTCCCAGTGATACAGGGGATTGCCCCAGAGCTGCCCGCCGGCGGAGAAGGGATCAGGCGGGCAGCCGGCCACCCTAATCGGCCTTTTGTTTTCGTCTAACTGAAAGTATTCGCTGTTTGCCCAGGTATCGGCGCTGTCAATGGCAACATAGATCGGCATGTCACCGATTATAAAGATACCCAAACCTCGGGCATATTCCTTAATTGCCATCCATTGGGTATAGGCCATGTATTGCACGAAAGAATGGTACTGAATGTCAATGGCGAGACGCCGCCGTTCGGCAGTTAACACGGCATTGTTACGAAAGCGGAGGCGTTCATTCCAGAGAAGCCAGGAACGCCCCTTGTTTTTTTTCTTGAGGGCCATAAAAAGACAGTAATCTTCAAGCCAGAATGTGTTATGCGAATAGAATTCATTGAAGGCAGCGTCCGGCTTGAAGCGCTCACAGGCTTTGCGGAGCAGCGGCTCTCTGCGGCGGTACAGTGCCGCATAATCAGTCTTGTCCGCCCTTCTTCCCCAGCGAACCGTACTCACCTCTTCCCTGGTGAGCAGCCCCTTTTCAATCAGTATGTCAATGTCAATGTAGTAGGGCGAGAGGGCGAAGGCGGAAAAACTCTGGTAGGGACTGTCCCCCCAGCCGGTAGGCCCCAACGGCAGAATCTGCCAATATTTCTGACCCGCCGCCTTAAGAAAGCGCAGCCACTCCCTTGCCGCCTCTCCAAAAGCGCCAATCCCATACGGCGAAGGCAAACTACTTACCGGCAGCAGTATTCCGGCCGCCCGTTCCTGCATCATCCCCTTTTTTCTCCGTTCCTTGCCGCCTATCCCTTCACCGATCCTGCGGTAACTCCTTCAATAATATAGCGCTGACACGAGAAATAGAACACGATGATTGGAATAACTGCCATGATGATCATCGCCATCATATACCCCCAGTCAATGGAACCATAGCCGCCCCGGAGGTACTGCACCGCGACCGGAATGGTTCGGTATTCGGAACCGATGACAAGATTGGGCAGCAGGAAGTCATTCCATATCCACATGGAGTTGAGAATCGCTACGGTAATAACGATGGGCATAAGCATAGGGAAAATCACCGCGAAAAAAGCCGTAATCGGCGTACAGCCGTCGATCACCGCCGCCTCTTCCACCGCCAGCGGTACTGATTTGACAAAGCCCGAGAACAGGAACACCGACTGGGCGGAGCCGAAACCGAGATAGATCAACAAAATGCCCACCGGATTATCCAGATGCAGAAAGTTGGCCACCTTGGTCAGCGGGAACATCACCATCTGGAAGGGTACAATCATGGCAAACACGAAGATATAGTAGAGCCCCTTACAGAAGGCCAGATTGCTGCGGGTGATGTACCACGCGGTCATGGCGGAGAACAGCACGATTGCCGCCACCGAGAATACGGTGATAAACAGCGACCAGCCGAAGGCATAGAAAAAACCGGTAGCCGCCAGACCGCTGGTGTAATTAGCAAAGCCCGTAAAAGATTCGGCGTTGGGAAAGGCAAAAGGATCATTGAGAATATAGAGCTTTCCCTTGAATGAGTTAAGAAATACCAGTAAAATCGGCGCCACAAAAAGCAGGGCTATAACCGAAAGACAGACCATGGTAATAATATTACCAATACTGTATGTGCGGGCATTAATATCTTTCAATTGGTCACCTCCCTGCGCCGGGTAATGGAAAGCTGCACCAGCGATATAATCACTACGAGGATGAAGAACATCATTGCCTTGGCCTGTCCTACCCCTTCCCAGCCGGCGCGGCTGTAGAAGGTATTGTAAATGTCCAGGGCGATCATAGCGGTCCGCTTGCCTGGTCCACCTGCGGTGAGTGCCAGGTTCTGATCAAACATCTTGAAGGAATTGGTGATGGTCATAAACAGGGTGATGGTGATTGAAGGCATCACCAGAGGCACAATAATTTTACGTAACACCATCAACGGTCCCGCCCCGTCTATTTTCGCGGCCTCAAGCACATCATTGGAGATGTTCTGGATTCCCGCGATAAAAATGATCATCATGTAACCGATGAACTGCCAGTTGGTCAGGATGATAAGGCCCCAGAAGCCGTATTTGGGGTCCACGGTAATGGTAACGCCGAAAAGGCTCAAAAAGCCATTGATGATAAACTGCCAGATATACCCCAGCACAATGCCGCCGATGAGGTTCGGCATAAAGATCATGGTGCGGAATATATTGGTTCCCCTGTAGCCCCTGGTTAACAGCAAGGCCAGGAAAAACGCCGCCGCGTTGATAATGATCACCGACACTACGGTAAAGAGAGCGGAAAAACCCAGAGCGTTGAGAAAATCAGAATTGGAAAAGGCGCGGGCATAGTTGCTGAAACCCACCCATTGCACATCTGTCATAGTGGTAAAACGGGACAAGGAAAGTAGAACCCCCGCGATAAAGGGAATAATGAACGCTATTATAAAAGCTATTAGGGTTGGTCCCACAAAAAACAGAAAATATTTTTTTAGTGATTTTTCCACGTACAGCTCCTTTTAATTTAATATCAGCAGTAACCGCAGATTAAACGGATCCGGCGGATTAATAAGGAAAACCAAAGCGTCTGCCTGTCCTGTCCGTAATCCGTGTAATCTGCGGTTAAATAGAGTCGTTCGGAAACTTCAGTTTCTGAACAACTTCCGCTGAAAGCGGTCCTCTTACTGTATCGCCGCCTTCTCTGAATCCCAGGTATCAACAAAAGTTTTCGCGACATGCTCCCAGTTGTTGTTACCGATGGCATAGTCGTACATGGCCGCGCCAAGCTCGTTCTTGAATTCCTGGCTGGGGAAGGTGGGGAAATTCCATGATACCGAGGTGATCGCCGGGTTATCCAGGTAGTAGAACATCTCCCTTACCAGCGGATTGTCGGGCCGTTCATCGGGACCGAAAGTGCTGAAAGGCGCCACGAGTCCCAGTTTTTCCATGGCGTTCTTTTTGCCCGAGGGGCTGTTGAAAAGCCATTCCAGCAATTTGATCGAAGCCTCCTGGCTGGCTGCGGGCGCCCTGGCATTCACGCAGATAAAGTTCTCGGTACCGGTACAAAGCCCCTGGCTTTCTTCGCCGGCCACACCCGTATATATGGGCAGGAACCTAATGTCTTCTTCTTTTACCACGTTTCCCGTTTCCCCCGAGATCTGGGTCCAGGCCCAGTTGCCGTTCTGCACCATCACTACCTTGCCCAGGGCGAACTCGGCCATGGAATCTCCCACGGTCTTCGCACCAATGAGCTTCCGCTCGGTGACGGAATTGTTGATGTAGAGATCGAAAATGTTCTTGAAATTCGGCCCATAGGTGAGATCGATTTTTGCCAAATCCCCCACGCCCTTCTGTTTGTACTCGTAATAGATGGGCAGGTTGGCCAGATGAGTCTGCCAGCGCCAGTCCTCGCCGGGGCTGAAGCTGGTGGAGCCGAAGACTCCGTCGATCCCCAGTTCCGTCTTGTGGGCGCCCATGTCCTCAACCACCGCTTTTAACGCGGCAAAGTTTTTGATATCCCTCGCGTCGCTGATATTTCTCACTGCGCGGTTTGACAGAGCGAAGTACTTGCGGAAAATAGCATCGTTGTAGAGGATCCCATAGGTCTCTACAGCGTAGGGGATGGCATAGATCCCTCCGCCTTCGGTAATGGCCATACTCTTATCCAGAAGCCAGCTGTATACCGCGGTGTCTTTCAGATCCGCGCAGTAGCTCTTCCAGGTGAGGAAACCGACCGGGCCGTTGATGTTAAACAGTGTGGGCGGTTCTGATTTTGAAAGCTCCGAGCGCAGGGTCTGTTCATAAGAGCCGCTGGCGGCGGTCACTACCTTCATCGGGATGCCCGTTTCCTGGGTAAACTGGGCCGCCACTTCCTTCCACTGAGCGTCGATCTCGGCCTTGAAGTTGAGCAGATATACCCCCGGTGTACTGCTTTTTGGGCCACAGCCGACAAGCAGCACCGCGATCACAAGCGTCGCCAATAGGATTCTTTTCATGATTTTCCTCCAAAATAGTTGATTCTCTACTCTCAATATAGTGACTTCTAAAAACTCCGGTTTTTGGAAGCCTTTTTAGCCTGTAGAGAAAGCGGACAACAGTCCGCCATGTTTCTGTAATTCTTTATACGATAAAGAACAAGCAATTTTCTCCGAGGCGTCTCTGTAACCCGGCCGGGATTTTTGAAACACCAGCTTATTATTGAAATCATAATACTTTTATGTGAAAGAGTCCAATAATTCTCCATGGTATTTCCAATGAAACAAAAAATTATCACAGAAAAATTAAAAAAATCAGATGAGATATGTTAAGCGTTCAGGCGCGGGGCACGACGGACATCAGAGATCCGCCTGACGCTGGGGCGGATCGCCGGCCGTTTACAAAAGAGGCAAAATTTCATCCCATACCGCGTAGAGAATGGGGTAATGCCTGGGTTCATTCGAATTGATCGCCACCACCGCATCCTGGCGGGGCAGCGTAATGACGAACTGGCCGTCTTTACCGTCGGCCCGAAACGCGCCGTGGCGGCAGGGCCAGAAACCGTAGCCGTAGCCTAGATTATAGTCCGGACGATTGGAAGCGGAGCTTACCTGGGGCCGGCTCGCACTGTCGATCCACCGTGGTGAGACAAGTTGTTTATCCCGCCAGTAACCCCTTTGCAGGAGGAGACGGCCGAACAGGGCAAGGCTTGCGGTTGTGAGGGAAAGGCCCGTAGCCCCGATCGTATGGCCGTCGGCGCTTTCGGCCCATTCGGGGTCGGGGATACCCAGGGGTCGGAACAGGGCTCCAAGCAGAAAATCCCGTACGGTCATCCCCATAGCGTGGGTGAACATGGCCGAGGCGAGAAAGGTGGAGCCGTTGTCGTACACAAAACGCTCTCCGGGCTCAAACGTGAGATCTTGCGCCAGAGCCTCGACCACGGTAGCGGGGCGGGAAAATTCCGCGTGGCCCCTGGTCATGGTGAGCAGATGTTCCAGGGTGAGGGAGGCAAGACGCGGAGAGGGCTTGTCCGCCGCACCGGGAAAGGCGTCCAGTACCCGGTCCGTAAGAGAGAGTTTTCCCCGCTCCACCGCCATGCCGATAGCGATGGAAGTGAAGCTCTTACTCACCGAATGACAGTTCCGAAGGGTATCAGGTATCCAGCGATAATCGGCGACTGTTTCACCATGCCGCGAAACCATCACTCCTTCACAGTGCAGGTTCTGTTTTTCAATCGCCCGGACAAACGCTGTAATGTCCATACTACTACTCCAAATGTGATTTTCCGCGCGGGCTGGTATCCTGACGGGGTTTTCAAAGACACTTTAACAATACACCAAAAACACATAAAATAGCATCTGGAGGATCATCACTATGAACGTGTTATTCATCGGTGGTACGGGGACTATCAGCGCCGCCATCTCAAAGCGGGCGCTGGAGTTGGGGTGGAACCTGTTTCTGCTCAACAGAGGAAGCCGGAACAGTGAGTTTGGCCCGGGCGGGACAGGCAAACTTATCGAAATCGTCTGCGATATCAGGACTGAGGACGAGGCGGTGGTCGCCGGGAAAATAAAAGCTGCGCTGGCGCGGCATGGGGCGAAAAGTTTCGATGTGGTGGCCGATTTTATAGCCTTTTCCCCTGACCATGTGGAAAAGGATTACCGGCTCTTCAGGGAACTCTGCGGTCAGTACATCTTTATCAGTTCCGCCTCAGCTTATCAGAAGCCCTCCGCGTCGTACCTCATCACCGAGAGTACCCCGCTTGCGAATCCCCTTTGGAAGTATTCACAGGACAAGATCTCCTGCGAAGATTTTCTGATGGAAAAATACCGCGAAAACGGTTTCCCCATAACCATAGTCCGTCCCAGTCATACCTACGATGAGCGGAAAGTCCCCCTCGGGGTTCATGGCAATAACGGAAGCTGGCAGGTACTCAAGCGGATGCTCGACGGCAAGCCGGTGATCATCCAGGGTGACGGTACAAGCCTGTGGACCATGACCCATACCAGTGATTTCGCGCGGGCTTTCACCTGCCTTATGGGCAACATCCACGCCGCCGGCCAGGCGGTACAGATCACCTCCGACGAAACCCTCTGCTGGAACCAGATTTACCAGGCAATCGCCGGAGCCTTAAATGTGCCCCTCAAGGCTGTGCATATTTCCAGCGACTTCCTTGCGGACTGTGGCCCCTACGATTTCCGGGGCAGTCTTACCGGGGATAAGGCGGTTTCGGCGGTCTTTGACAATACCAAGCTGAAGCGTCTGGCGCCGGGCTGGTGCGCCCGTATCCGTTTTGATCAGGGGATACGGGAAACCGCCGCCTATATGCTTGCCCACAAGGAATGTCAACTGGAAGATCCCGAATTCGACGCATGGTGCGACAAGGTCATCACCGCGCGGGAACGGGCCTTGCGGGAACTATGGGGAGGGGCTTAAGAAACCGGCCTGGTTTCAAAAGAAGTCCGGTTATAGAATTCGAGATTGAACACTAAAGGATAGGAGCTTTTGCGTTTCCGGTCATTTTACTCTGCTCCTGCGCTGTTCCCGAAGGGATATAACCAGGACCACCGTGAACAAGGCTAGCAGGAACAGCGCAAAGCCCAGCAACACCAGAATATTGGTCTCCGTATCGGGCGGTTCCCCTATCGGCATGGCAAAGGGGATTAAGGGAGCTTCAGGCTCGACAGGCCCCATCACAAGGATGAGAAATAGGCTGATAACAAGCGAGAGTACCATCGTGGCCAGAGCGATAAGAGCGGCGATCCGTATCTTGGGGCTGGATTTTTTTGAAAGGGCCATATAAATGACGCTACTTAACAAAATGAGGCCAAGGGGTATGAGGATAAACATACCTTATTGTCGGTCTGTTACGGCTGAAAAACAAGCGGCGGCGGTAATGAGTTTTAACACAGCCTGCCACCCGCCACCCCAAACAGGTTGTACCTGAAAATCAACCAAGTTTAATGGAATCCGAAGGAAGCCGGAGGCAAAGTCAGTATTTTAGTGAATGGAGCTTGTTCCAAAACTAATTGACTATGCGCTAAAGCGCATGGTTTTGAAACAAGCTCTTGGAAAAACCGGTCAAATCGGCCTAAAGTCCGGCTCGGTTTTTCCACTAAATTCAAGGAAGCTTTTCCAAAAACTGAAGTTTTGGAAAAGCCTCAATGAACTACATTATCCGCGGCTCCGGTGATTTTGTCTACAGAACGTAGAATCCCCGGGGCAATTTAACATTACGAAGGTTTTTTTAAAAAATTTGGGCCCCTGCCCCATATTTTTTGTA
>JAISBR010000211.1 GCA_031266095.1 Treponema sp.
TTCAAATCCGGCCTTTCAGGTTCCCCAGGGTTATCTCCGGGCACGGGAAAACCGTATTCCGGGCGGCCCCCGATGGTCTCATCATCTTTATCGGGATTGGATAAGCCCAGGAGGGAGCGAACCTCATCGGCTTTGACCTTAAGGCCCTGCGGCCCCAGCTTCTCCATCGCCGCGATGATCTGCTCGACATTTTTCTCATCGGGTTTAAAGAGGTCAATCCTGGGATAGTTTTCCTGCCCGCCGAAATTGAGGTTGATATAGGGGATGGTGAGGGCGGTGTTCAGGGTTTCTATCACCTGCTGGATGTCGCTGTCGGCAATATCGTCCCGGACCTTGTCATGGGTTTCGCTCTGCGCCCGGCTTGATCCCTCGTCGGTGGTCATGGTCTGGCCCAGAACAAGTTTGCTGATCTGTTTGTCAACCCAATCGGCCATGTTCTTGTAGATGTTGGAAGTTTCGGCGGCGTGTTTGGATTCGACGATCTCAAGGATCGCGCTCTCGGGGATCACCGCGCCGAAATCCTGGCCGATGGCGGCCACTGCCCGTTTCAATGTTACCCGGTCCTGCTCGGTGGCTTTCTTGCCGTATTTACCGATGCGGATGGGATAGCCGTAACGGTCGATAAACGCGGCCCAGCTTGTTACATCGTAATTCTTGAGCATCCAGTAATACAGGGCCGGAAGCGCCAGCCCCGCGGTAATCTGATTCCCGCTGACAAGGTGCGGCTCGTGTACCACGAAATGGAAAGGCTTGAGGGGTTCCAGTTCGTTGCCCAGGGGGGAGCGGAGCATAAGCGTCTTTCCGGTTTCCCTGTCATACTGGAACCAGCGGGGATCGCGGAATTTGTACTGTTTCGGTTTCCACGCTTTTTCCGTATCCCAGATGATTTCCGAAACCGAAAACCCTTTGGCAAGCGCGTCCAGCATATCCCGAATCAGCGTGTACAGTTTTGCGGCAGTGTTTTTTATAATATCCCGCTCCACCGCATCGGCAAGCTCCATATCACGCTTGTCCTCACTGGCGGGAATGACCTTTATTTCAAGCCCGGTGATCGCGTCTTTCCGGGTGGATATAACAGAACGGTAGTGTAAATCTTTTAGCTCGATGTCCTGGGCAAGCTCCAGATAGTCGGCCGGACACTCACCGCGTTTTACATCATTAAGAATTCCCGCCAGGCGTTCCGGTGTCAGGCTTTGCAATAACGAGAAGTCGCCCCAGGGATGGCGGTTCGTATAGGGAACCGCCGCCGCCTGTTCGGTTTCATCTTCGCTTTCC
Source organism: Treponema sp. (assembly GCA_031266095.1). Next base: position 1,276 of record JAISBR010000211.1, read on the forward strand.
GTTTCACTCGTTTCCGGGGTTTCCGGCTCTGCCTGTCTGCCAAAGAAAAAATCTTTTAGTTTGTCAAAACTCAATCGTCCCATATATCCCTCCTCCCCTGCCGGTAGCGGTTTTCCGCCTCCACGGCCTCATAGGTCATGGGCTGGTAGCCCTTTGCGTCATCTTCTTTGGCGGCGTAAAATGCCATGAGCTTGCCGATGGCTCCGTCCCCGTGGCGGCGTTCCCGGGGGCCGCCTGACCGCTCAAGTACGCAGGGCACTCCGGCCTTGAGGCCCACCACCCGGAAATCGTCCCGGATAAACGGATCGTCCGGGATGTTCGTGGTGCTGTCTTCCATGCTGCCTTTGAGTCCGGGGAAGTTTTCGCTGTACCACTTTGTGGTGATCATCACCTGGTAGACGTAGCCGGGCCATTCCTGTGCGGCGTACTCGGCGATCATCTGGCCGTTGCCCCGCGAGTCAAAGGCGGCGCTGCCCAAGTCCGGCAGCGTATCCATCACGTATTTGATAACCTGCCACTGCTGGGCAAAAGGAACATTGCGTAATTCGATTACCAGAAACGTGAGGAGCCGTCCGTCCGGCATTTCCTCGTCAAAGAAAATACTGGTAAGGTCGCCGGAACGGGCAAAGTCTTCTCCGATGTAGACCGGGTTGATATGCGCGAGCAGGATGTCCCGGACTTCCCGCTTGAGCCATTTGTCAAATTCCTTGACGCGCTTCTCCTCCTTCTCGAAGGTAAAACCATCCTCGCATGATTTGCGGATAACCGCCGCGCTGTTATCGGAGACAGCCTCAAGGCCGAGTTTTACCCGGTTATCGGTGCCGTATTTGTCGATATAGGCGTCGGCGATCTCCCTGGCCTGGCGGTTCTTTTCCGCGAAGTGTTTCATCCGCTGGGCGTAGCGGTTCATAGAACTGCGGGAAAGGAGGGCTTCCCCCGCCTCGGCGTTTACCGCGTCCACGATCTCCGCCTGGGTGATCGCCGGGTTTTGCAGCATCTCTAACAGTTTGACGCGCAGGTTTTCAGGCAGCCGGTCAACAGCGCTTTTCTGGCCCATGCTATTCCTCCGGGGGAGGGTCTATGCCTTCGGCGCGGACCAGGCCGGTAGCCACTTCGACGCCGGGACGGGTGATGTGGACAAGGATAAAAGCGGAGTCGCCCATGCGCGTTGCCTTGACATACCTGCGGTTCTCCAGCCAGTTGATCTGTTCGTTCACCTCGGCGATAGAACAGCGGTGCCCGTTTGCCACCAGCAGACGCTGGATCAATTCATTTGAAAGTTCCCGCCCCGTGGCCTGTTCTATTCCCTGCAATATGATAATCCGCTGGAGCGGCAGAAAAATGTTCGCCATTATTTACCTCCGTGGGTGTTGTTGATGAACCAGCTTTGAATTGATTGGAGGATGGACTTTATCCCCTTCAATTCCCCTTCCATAACGCTTAGGCGGTTTTCAAACCGCTGGGCCATGGTGTTTTCCAGATCGCGCAGACGGTTTTCGTGTTGCGCATCGGATTCTTTGCGGCCTTGCTTCTCTTCCTGGATCATCCCGTCAACCGTTTTTTTGAACAGGTTGAATTTCTCATCCTGTTTTTTCCGCCAGTACGTGAATACGGCGAAGGAAAGCGAGATGACCGATACGAATGTTCCTATCGCGGTCAGCACGAATTTTGCAATTTCCACAGATACCCCCAGTTGTGTCCATGATAAAACAAGCCGTTACCCGGTTTATGATAACGGCGGTTATTGTGAATATTAAAAGACCTTGAAAAACCGGCATATCTTAAACGCGATAAAAAGCGCCCATGCTCCGGCGAGAGCGATAATGATGATAAGCCGGTTCCCGGCGCTTCCCTTATAGGCCGCCGCTTCCAGGCCCCGGTCCGCTATCGTCTGTTTGAGTTCGGCGATTTCGCCATTCTTGATAGAGATCGCCGTCAAGTGTTCGGCCTCGGACTTGTTGAATGATTGTTCCAATGTCCGGTTCCGCTCCCTGGCTGTCGATAATTGACTGTTCAAGAGCTTGGAGTCCGCTTCCGATTTCCCGGCTCGCATCCTCAATTCGCTGACCTGTAAGAGCCAGCCCTGTTTCTCCCGCTCTGATCTCGCCTGATACTCCCCGATACTCCGCAGTTCCGCTTCCGATATCAGATACCACTCCGGTTCCCCGGCCCGTAACGCATCCGCAGATACAAAAAGCAAAACAAGCGGCAGGGATAAAAAAAATCTTTTCTTTGCTCCGCACATCACCCCTCCTATCCGATCCGTATGTCTTTTATCTTGTCCAGGATTATGGAAAGATACACCGGGGAAAATACCGCGGCCATGATAACCCCGGAAAGAACAATGTCGTTCATGCTTAAACCGAACGGTTCCTTGCTGATAAGACTCCAAAACGCCTTTACCAAAGAAAGTATGCCTATCCAGACCGCGGATACGATCATGGACTTTAACGATACCTTTTTCGCTCCGGGGGTTTTCTTTTCTGCCGAATCACTCATTACTATCCCCTTATGCCGGTAAAGCGTATGCCGTAACCCTTGGAATGATTTTTCCAGTCACCGGCGGAATACAGACAATTAAATCCGTCAGCGTCCCCGGTCAGGAAATTTTTGAACGGA
>JAISBR010000037.1 GCA_031266095.1 Treponema sp.
GCCGCATTCCCCATTAAGCTCGATGAGGAAGTTGCCGGGTACGCCATGATCGGCCAGTTCAGAACCCGGCATACTATTCCTTCTGCCATGCTCCTGAACTGGGAGAAAAACGGATTTGACCCGTCCGTTTTGAAAAAAGCCTTTGCCGAACAGCCTTTTTTTGAAAAGGCCTCGGTAGAAAACATGATCAATCTTTTTTCAATGCTTTGCGATTATATTATTTCCAAGGGTTATGTCAAAACCCGCCAGTTAGACATTGCCGCAGAGGTCTTACGGTGGATTGAAAAACATATCTCGGCCCCTATTTTGTTCCGGGAAGTATCGGACCATTTAGGCTACAGCCAATCCACGATATTAAATGCCCTTAATAAAAAACTGCACATGAGCTTTAAACATCTTTGTATACTCAAGAAAATAGAGCGGTTTGAAGCCATTGTAACCGCAAATCCGCTTATCTCGATTGAAGAAGCGGCATTAAAAATCGGCTATCATGATGTTTCTTATTTTTCCCGTTTATATAAAAAGATCCGTTCCATAACGCCGTCTGTATTTATCAAATCTATCGGCGGGGATGAGAATATCTTTCATTAAGCAAATCAGGTTTATATACATCCCTATCAGGAATTACTCTGAGTTTTTGCTCCGCCTTCCACATATCCGTGTATTTACCATCCAATAGCAATAACTGTTCGTGTGATCCCCGTTCTATAATTTTACCCCGATCTGCCACTAAAATAAGATCGGCGTTTTGTATGATCGACAGCGCATGGGCAACCATAATCACGGTCTTACGCTGCCCCAAAAGCCGGGCAATCGCCTTTCGTACGGCCAATTCATTTTCTATATCAAGAGATGCGGTTGCCTCGTCCAACAGGAGGATAGGGCTGTCTTTCAGAATGGCCCGGGCGATAGACAGCCGCTGCCTTTCGCCCCCGGATAACTGGCTGCCGTTTTCACCAATAGGAGTATTATATCCATCTTCTAAATTCATTATAAAACTGTCGCAATTCGCCTGACGGCAGGCTGATACGATTTCATCATCACGGGCGCCTGGCCGGGCCAGCCGGATATTATTCATAACAGTATCATTAAACAAAAAAGTGTCCTGATCCACCATTGAAATATAATGCAAGACCTGTTCGGAAGGATAATTCCGAATATCGGTTCCGCCTATGCGGACAGTTCCCCGGTCAGGGACATAGTATTTCGCGGCAAGATTCAAAATAGTCGATTTCCCTGAACCGGAATCACCGATAATGGCCGTGAATTTTCCCTGTTCCGCGGTAAAGGAAACGCCTTTCAACGCCTGTTCACCCGCCGCATAGCAAAAAATAACATCATCAAAAACAACACGATAATCCGCCGGCGCAAAAGATTTATCCGGGGCCGGTTCTTCCTCCTCCTCCGCCAGCGAAACAATCGCGTCCCGGGAAATCATTAAATTTTTATAAAATGTCAGATCAATAAACAATGTACCGCTTAATTTCCCGGTAAAAAGGGGGAGCATGGCAGCCAAAAGAAAATCAGAAGCCGGTAAATATCCATTCAGCCATGCCGCGCCTCCAATAACAAGGCATGCCGGGAACGCGCACCAGGCGATAATCATATAGAGCATCCCCGGCGGGAGGGTGCTTTTTTCAAATTGATAACTAATGCCGCTGTATTGTTTTAGAGATGCGGTCAGGACCTCATTTTTTTCGCCCGCGAAGCCGTAGGCGCGGAAAGTTTGGATTCCCGCCGTGTACTCAACCACATCACTTACTGCTGCTTCCTGATTTTTGTTTTTCTGTACGCCGTAAATTCTCACCTTGCTATAAGCGATCCGCACACAGGGGATAATAAGCGCGGTCGCGGCAAACACAATCAATCCCGCGGGAAAATAAAGAAAGGACATAAAGCAGACACACAGGCACAAAAACGAAACATTCTTGGCAATATCGCCGCTCTTATGGGTTAAAACATTTTCATAGCTGTTTATGCTGCCGGTAACAATATTGATGTAATACCCCGTCTTTTTCTGTACAAAGCGGTTCAGAGGCATCTTTTTCAGCTTATCCCCAAGGAATATGCGGATACGCCGGGTAATGGCGGAACCGCCGTATTGTCCCTGCGTATAGCCGGTGATGTATAACATAAGCCTGAGAACATACAGGGCCGCAAGCGCGGTACTGTATTGAATGATTGCCCCTTTTGTCAGGCCGCCCATAGAAAGGTTTCTTAGTACCAGAAAAAACACCATAAAGCCGGTTCCGGAAAACATACCATCCAAAATATTGAGGAAGACAGACACATAGAACCTGCCGTTTTTTTTAAGTAAACCACGGCTTTCCATCACGCATCGCCCCCCTGCGCGGAGTAACGAATCTCCCGTGCCCTGTTATAGGCATCCCAGGCCTTTCGGTAGTATTCGTTTTGCCTTATGACCTCATCGTGAGCGCCGAAGGCGGTTACTTCTCCCCGTTCCACAACGGCGACTTTATCACACCGGAAAACAACATCAAGGCGGTGCGCCACGATCATGACGGTCTTTCCTCGGCACAGACTCTGAATCGCCCGGTCAATTTCCACCTGATTCTCCGGGTCGGCCGCGCTTGCCGCCTCATCCAGGATCAGGACCGGGGCGTTTTTTAGTATGGCCCTGGCAATCGCGATACGCTGTTTTTCGCCGCCGGAAAGCCGGGACCCGTATTCCCCTGCACGGGTGTCGTATTGTCCGGGCAAGCTCATGATAAAATCATCGATTTGCGCCTGTTTTGCCGCGGCGCGTACCTGCTCCAGCGCGGCGCTGGTTCCCATGCGTATATTTTCCACTATACTTTCTTTGGAAAGAAAGGATTTCTGGAAAACAATCGCGGTGTTTTTCAGGATTTCCTCATAGCGGATATCCTGTATATCCACCCCGCCTATACTTATGTGTCCCTGTGTCGCCTCATAAGACCGGGCGGCCAGTTCCACAAGGGTTGTTTTCCCCGCGCCGGACGCGCCTACCAGGGCGATTTTTTCTCCCTCCGCGATGTTCATATTGACATGCCTGAGGACGGGGTTGTGCCCGTCATAGGTAAACGACACATCCTCAAAGCAAATCGTGTGTTTTGACGGAAAGGGTTTATCCCCGGTAAAGGCTGGAATATTCAGCAACTCCTGTACCTTGTCCACAGCGCCCAATACATTGGCGAAGTTTGAGCCAAGCTCCTGCAAAGGGCGGAGTTCGGTAAGATACAGGGAACCGGCAAAGGCAAACAACAAAAAAACGCCCGGCAGGATGCTTCCAGCCAGCAGCATGAACCCGCCCAAGGGCAGCATCAGCGCCATGCCGCATTCCACAATGACAACGTATGCCGCATAGGGCGGCCCCATTTTACGGGATACCCGGTTCCAGAGCGCACGGTGTTCATCAACCGCGCCGGAGTAGGTTTTGAAGGAACGGGCGCCTAAATCATAGGCTTTTATGAGTTTCATCCCGTTTATGTATTCAATGATGCCGGAATTGAGGTTTGCCATAGCGGTGAATATAGGCCCCATCTCCTTCGTTTGACCGGCGAACATGGCCGCCATAACCGCCAGCGCCAGAACAAGGGGAATGAGAGAAACCAGCGCCAGTTTTACGTTTACCGTGCATAAATAGATAAACACGGCGGCGGGACCGCTGATGTAATAAACAAATTCGGTCAGATGGTGGGCCAAATACAGTTCCAGTTTTTCCACCTGATCGGTTAGAACGGATTTCAATTCCCCGGTCCTGCGGCTTTCGAGACTGCCCAGGGGTACTTTCCCCATGTGGTTAATCACCATACAGCGCACCTTATACAGCGCGTTGTACGCCCCCTTGTGGGAGGCGATGATGGAACCCCAATACGGAAGAAAACGTACCAAAATTGAAATGAAAATAATTACCCCATAGCGCGGTAAAATTCCACCGGGGAATCTTTCCGGCGAAAATCCCGAAGCATACACCGCCCCGATGACTGAATAGACGGCATAATAAAGAACGGCCACGGCAAGGCCGCTGATCAAGGCAAGCAGCACGGCTGCATAAATATAGTATTTATCCCTGCCGGCCCAGCGGAGCAGGAGGGCAATCCGCCCGTGTTTTTGTTTATTCATCAGAACGCTCCTTTTCAGGAATCCTATGCAGGAGGCGGAGAAGCCCGGGCATTGAGGCAGAAACAACCGGGAAATCCGCGGCGATCATACGCCCCTCCAGGTGCAGTACCCGCGTACAGGCTTGGGCGATAAACTCCACATCATGGGTTACAACAAAGACCAGTTTTTTCTGAAGGCCCAAACGGCGAATCAGCATTGCTACCCGCCTCATGCTGTCGTAGTCAAGTCCGCTGGTAGGTTCATCGAAAACCAGCAGTTCCTTATCCGCCGCGATACCCGCCGCCACGGCCAGGCGCTGTTTTTGGCCCGCCGACAAGGTGTTGGGATGGCGGCTGCGGAACTGGTATAGTTCCAAATCCTCCAAAAGGTGCTGAATAAGACCGCTGTCCGGATTTTTCAAGCCAAAACCACATTCTTTTTCCACGCTTTCGGCAAACATCTGATAATTAACATCCTGCATGATCATATAGGAAAGGGCCTGCCGCCGCTTTACACCGGACTTTTCTCCCCGCCAAAACAGAGCGCCCCCGCTTTCTTTACGCAACCCGCAGAGCGTCCATGAAAGCGTGCTTTTCCCGGCGCCGTTCTGCCCGGTGATCGCTATGACTTCGCCGGGAAACGCCTCAAAGGTAATTCCCTTCAATACCGGCTGCTTCTTATAAGCCAAATCAACCCCGTTTACCTGAAGGGTGGAAAGAACATTTTCCGTATGCTCTAATTCATCGGCTGGTATTACGCGGTTCAAATCCCATTCCCGCAGCCCCATTTCCCGGCGTGTTTCGTCAGGAATACGGGCAAACTCCGAAGGCGGCCAGGCATTTTCGATATGCCCTTTTTCCATATAGATGACGCGATCCGCCACGCCCGTCAAATAGTAAAGCCGATGCTCCGCAATAAGGATGGTTTTCCCCTGGGCTTTCAACTTCACCAAATGGCGGCGCAGATCCTCTACGGCGTTCAGATCAAGATTCGCGGAAGGCTCATCAAGTACATACACATCCGGCGAAACCGCGTAAATAGAAGCAAAGGCTATTTTTTGCTTTTCCCCGCCCGACAGGGCAAATATATTCCGCCCGCGCAGCGCCCTAATATGCATTTCATCGCTTACCTGTTCCAGCCGCCGGGCTATTTCACCGGGGGGCCATGCCAGGTTTTCCATTCCAAAGGCGATTTCACTGTCGGTATCCACATTAAAAAATTGAGTGCGGGGGTTCTGAAAAACAGAACCCGCTCTTTTGGCGATTTCATACATCGGCGTCTCACAGATGTTTTTACCCGCGACAAGGGTTTCACCGGAAAGCATGCCTTCGTAAAAATAGGGTATAAGGCCGTTTACAAGCCGGGTCAAAGTGGTCTTACCGCATCCGCTGCGCCCGCATAATAGTATACATTCTCCCTTTTCCACCCGCAGATTGATATTCTGAATTGCCGCCTTCATATCCTCTTTGGACGCACAGGCAGATGTATAGGCAAAGGAACAATTTTTAATCTCAATCATCACAGCCATGCCCAATCAGAAGAAAAACATACCGGCCGCTGTTATCCCAAACAACATCATCACCATAAAATCTTTGGCGGAAAACGCCAGTCTCCTAAAGCAGGTGCGCCCCTGCGGGTTTTCAATGCCCCGGGACACCGCCGCCGCCGAAAGTTCATCCGCCGCTTTGGACGCCGACATCATAAGGGGGACATATAAACATTCAACCGTCATGGCGGGTTTTATGAAAAACCCCTTCGGAGAAAGGTAGATGCCCCGCAGCTTCATGGCCCCCCGGATATACCGCCAGTCTTCCCTGACAACGGGGAAATAACGGCACATCACCGCCATTGGAATATAAATTTTGCGGGGAATACGCATCCATACCGCCGCCGCAAGCAACTCAGACACATTGGTTGTCGACAGCAGGATGCCCGCCGCCATTCCGCTGGGGAATATTTTGGTAAAAAAGCCGAGCCCCGCCACCAGCATGGTCCCCGCAACGGTTCCCGTCATCCCATAACCGGCATACCAAATAAGGGAACGTATACCGGCGTATACCAGTATGCCGGTGAGGGATACCCGCCATTTGCCGCAGAGAATACCCAATCCCGTAAGCAGTAAAATAAAGCCGCATTGGACGAATATCCTGCGGGTAAAAATTACCACCGCTATACCTATAAGCAGGACGAACAGCTTGGTTCGCGGATCAAGACGCAGGGCCGCTGTATTCTTTTTGCTCAAGCGGTGATTCCCGCCTTTTCAAACTGTTTTTTTAGCAGGGCCCGGCCAATCAGGCCGCTGATGAACGCCGCCAGAACCGTTCCAATTACGATCACCGGCAGAAGCCAGCCGGGACCGGAAGCGATCATCGTATCAATATAGCTTTGTTCCGTCCCTTTCCCCAGCATGGTGCCGGCCCAGCCGTTTTTATCCAGAAAGAATACAAGATATGAACCTACCGGCGACAGCGCAAAAATGACGTATGACAGGATGTTCATTCTAACGGACATGAATTTTCTTGTACCCGCTATCAGATCAGCGGCAATACCCAGCGCCATAAAGGCGGTGTTCATCATCCAATGCATGCCCGTGGCAAAGAAAATCAAACCCAAAATAATGCCCAGAATGACAACCGGCCCGTGTTTGGGGACCTTCGCGACGAGCAGCAAATAAACAGGACCGCAGACCAGCGCGGTGCCCAGGGGCATATAAAAAGTTAGAACCGGATTGGGGGCAAAAATAATACCCCCCGCCATGAATACCACAAAATAGATTGCGGAGAATATGCCGGTAGTTACCAGGTTTTTCACGGACAGGCCTTTTTGTTTTTGATAGGCCGACGTATCAATCGCGCTCATACATAACCCTCCGGTTTATGGTTGACAGAATACAAGAATCTGCCTAAACTTAGTTTAGGCTAACATATTACAGAGCGGAGACCCTGGGGTCAATAGAAGGGCGGCTGAAATGTCCGTTCATGCGAAAAAAATGTCCAATCGTGCGGTCTAATCGCGCGATTAAAGGGGATAGGCGTGCATTTGGTCCATGATATTCACGAACCCATGCTTGTTGAAATGGGCTTTAAGCCGGAACAGGCGGCCCCGGCAAGCGCGTGGCGCGTTTACCGGATGGACAGCGGGATGGGAGAGGGCGTATACCGGCTGTTTTCTCCGGGCGGAACATACGCCATAGCGGTTCATGATTTTACGTTGTCCCATGACCTGGCGCTTCACGCGGTTCTGCCGGAATACCTCAGCATTACCTGGTATGAATCCGCATCCGGGGAGGCATTGATGCCCTATAAACGGTTAAAGCGGGGATATGTAAAGGGGTATCATTCTAATGTTGAAGGCTACCATGCCCTTGTACACAAAAATATCCCGATTCATGCCGTTGGAATAGAAATTACGCCGGAATATTCCGGGAAGTATTTGAACGCGAAATATCCGGGCGAATTCATCAATCCTAAGGATGCGTTTCTAAGCATAGACGAGAACAGCGATTTTCCCGAAATGGTTCATCTTCTCCATCAGGTAAAGAATTACCGGGGCAGCGGAACGGCGGAAGAACTATTTTACGAGGGAAAGGTGCATGAGGCAATGGCTCTGCTGGTAGAATACACACACCATCCGGGCAAGACGCGCCCGCCTTTTGTATCAGCCAGGGATATACAGAATATCAATACTGTTACCGCTTATATCAACGATCACATCGTTACCGATCTGCGGCTGGATCTATTGGCGCGAATCGCCTGCATGAGCCAGACAAAACTGAAAACTATTTTCAAGAAAATCCACGGGCTGACAATCACCGGATATACCCAGCACCGGCGCATCAGCCGCGCAGAAATGGTACTCTCCAATACGGATTTGCCGGTAACAACGGTGGCGCAAAGCGTTGGTTATCATTCACCCGGCAGGTTTGCGAAGTTGTTTCAAAAAGACACCGGCCTCCTGCCCAGCGAATATAAAAAAATGATCCGGGCGCATAGGGAAGCTTAGTTTTTGTTCTAAAACAGCGATCCTGGTCAAAGTATTTTGGGCGCATTTCCGGCGCGGAGCGCCGGAAACCGGGCTATCCGCTTGTATCTTTTTTGCCTGCGGCAAAAAAGGCCTTGCGCGAAAGCGCAAGAACTTCTATCCCTTGCGCGAACCAAAACCGCTTCGCGGTTTTGGTTTAATCCACCCGGGTCTTTTATTCTTTTGTTACAGGCTTCCCACAAGGGCGGAAATGTCCGCGGGAATATCGCGGCTTTGGGGGCTGCGTTCCATGACCGCGGCCAGGGAAGGGGGCACGGGAACGGGGCCGCTGAGGGGCTCCACGGTTTCCGCGAATTTCGCCGGGTGGGCGGTGGAAAGGATCCCCAGGGGGCCGGAAACAAGGCCTGCGGCCAGGAGTTTGTCCGCCGCGGCCCAGCCAACGCCGCTGTGGGGGTCCAAAAAATACCCCGACGCGGCAAAAACGGCGGCCATGGTTTTCCGGGTTTCATCATCGGTGACGGAGGCGCCCAGGATTGCTTCCTTCATCTCCGCCCAGGAAAGATGGGCGGCCATGCGCTCAAAGTTGCTGGGGGCCCCCACGTCCATGGCGTTGGAAATGGTCGCCCGGGAAGGCCGGACCCGGTAATCCCCGCT
>JAISBR010000140.1 GCA_031266095.1 Treponema sp.
CAAATAGCCTATAACCGGTATGTGATACTGGTTACCTCAATAACCGATGCGGCCCCTGAATTGCTACTGGACTTGTACCGTCAGCGGTGGCAGATAGAGCTGGTGTTCAAGAGGTTAAAGTCATTATTCAAATACCATGAGATACCGGTTCATGTTGAGCAGAGCGCCCGTGCATGGTTTTACGGGAAATTGCTCTTGGCGGCCCTTTGTGAGACGTGGGTAAACAAGGGGCGTTTTTCCCCCTGTGAGGGAAGGAGCTCCCGATAAGGCGTGGTCGTTATGGTGCGAGCAACGGCTTATGCTGGTGATGGTAAAGTATATGCTTCTTGAGACCGTCTCCTTTATGAAACTGTTTGAAAACATTCATCACCTTACGGCCCTCTGTGCCAATTCCAAAAGGAAACGACTCCCGCTGCTTTATAGACTGCTCGTTCCTAAGTAAACGCGTATGGGGTATGGACCCTTCGCACCGAATCAGGGGAACAGCTTAAACCCAAGGGAAAAGATAAAGCCCGTATCCGCGTTGTATTCCGCGTCATCCAGAGCATGGAAATCGCCCTCATTCTCACTGCCGCTGCCAAAGTTATTATTGATAGTAAAGCGGGTAACAACCAGCCCGGTCTCAGCGTACAGGGAAAGGGGTATGTTCCGGCTTTTCAGGCTGTAAGAACCGCCCAGCTTGATCACATGATCCCACTGGTATACGCCGTCTCTCAGAAAATGTTTTTCAGAGTTATCATCCTTTACGATCTTGTCCCTCAGGGAAGAGCCGTCAACCCTCCCGTATCCGTAATCAGCGCCGTGGCGGATCAGCTGGTACTGTACATGGGCGCCTGCGTCGGGGCGGAACATGGATTCAAGGCGGATCAGCAATTCGTCGCTGTTGGGGGGCAGGTAAAATCCCAGGGATTCCCCGTTGTTGAGGTACGCCGTATCGGAGGGAACCCGGTTCCAGGGAGTCTCGGTATATTCATGGGTATACGTGTAGGGTTCTATCTTGGTATACCGCACCGTAAAGGCCCCGAAAGGAAGTCCTTTGATATCGGCTTTTATTCCTCCCTGATACGCGTACATATTCCGATCCAGGGAAAAGAACGATCCCAGCACAGGCCGTATCTCATCCAAATAGAGGCTGCCCCAGATTTTGAATAGTCCCGGCCAGCGGTATTCCAGGTCGGCAAAGAGGCCGAGGTTATCAAAATCACCCACGTTATTCTGATAGAAGAAATTGCTGTTCAACGGGAAGATATAGCCCAGCTCAAACCGCTTGGGCCATATAGTGGCGCTGCCGAAATCAAAATGAAAATGCTTTCCGGAATCAAGCTCCAAATAGGTAAGCGAAAACAGGCTTTGGAAGGGGTCTGAGTCTGTCCATTGGTTATTGTTGTTCTGGTATTCAAGGACGCCGGTGAGTACTGAGAAGCGCAGCCATGAGTAGGGTGTCACGCTCCCCTCAATCGCCATGAAGGGACGGGCCTGGCCGTTCATAAAGAGACTGCTGCCGCTTGATTCAGGGCCCCAGTCGCGGCGCATTCTTCCAAACCGGAAAGTCATCAGGTTACTGAAAAGGCCGGTGTTCATTTCCGAGATAATCTCGTATCCAAAGGCGAATTTCTCAGGCCAGCCGCCATAACCCGCCATGTCCGACGGCGCGAAGACGCCCGCTTCCCACTGTTTGGAGAACGTATAGGGGAAAAAAGCGGGAATCGAGTAGACCGGTGACCATGATTGGGATGGAATGTCGTAATAATAGTGATGGCCCTGGCTGTTGGGATTGCCGTCATAGGGGCCATATTTGGGATCCACGTACAGGGGGTCCGGGTGCAGCCCCAGCTGTGTCCGTCCTATGCTGAAAAAACCGGCCCGGCCTCTGAAATTCCAGGAGAAATGCTCACCCATATCCCCCGCGAGGTACAATTCCCCCGTATTGACGCTACCGATTTTCGCGTCCGGGGCCTTTACCGAAAAATCGCTTCCCCAATTCATGCCGGATTCAAGGGAAACTCGCTGGCCGAGTACCGGTTTTTCACCGTAGTACCTTCCCGCTTTATAATCAATGCCGTTTTTCCGCTCAAAGGGCGCGAGCACGCCGGTAATAATATCCAGTTCCTTTTTCGAAAATTTCCCGGCCGGGGCGTCAAGCATTCCCCGTAATTTTCCCGTTATCGTTACTTCAGACCAGGGCTTTGCCGAAGGAGGCGGCGTAATCACCCCCCGCAGGACCCCCATTTCGATGAGATTATAAGCGGCATGTCCCAACGGCACCGAATTGAGCTGCTGCGCCGTAAGTGTTGCAGCGGAAATCAACAGAACGAACAGAAGACAAAAACCAGTTTTTTTATACATTATACCAAACTCCACCACCAGTTTAATCCATATTAGGCCTTTTGGTAAATGCTTTGCCGAAAGCGTCCGGGGCCGGCGGATGAACGGAGCGCAAGTAACGGGCGAAAATACGTTTTTACGTTGACATAAGCCGTTTGAAAGCATAAACTATGCTTATGAATATATCTACCTATACGGTAAAACCGAAACTTCCTGTTCTGTTAAAACCGCTGGAGGAGATTGCCCGTAATCTCTGGCTTTCGTGGAATTATGACGCAATTCAGCTTTTTATCAGACTGGATTATGATATATGGCTGCAATCACAGCAGAGTCCGGTGCGGACTTTGGGCATGGTCAGCCAAGAGAGGCTTGCCCAAACAGCCAAGGACGATTCCTATCTTGCCGCTCTCAAGGAGGTGTATGACCGGTTCCAGCGCTATAAAAAGGGCGAAACCTGGTACCGGGGCAGTCATAAGGATGTGGTAGCCTATTTCTCCATGGAATATGGCATGGATACCTCCCTTCCTATCTATTCAGGCGGTTTGGGAATTCTGTCCGGGGATCACATGAAAACCTCCTCGGATATGGGCCTGCCCCTGGTGGGGGTTGGGTTTTTGTACCGCCAGGGGTATTTCAAGCAGATGCTGAATGCCGATGGTTACCAGCAGGAAAGCTACCCTGAGAATGACTGGTATAATATGCCGGTAGAGCGGAAACTCAGTAAAGACGGGACGTCTCTCAAGATTTCCGTGGATTTGGCGGGCCGCCAGGCCATCGCCCAGATATGGGAAGTGAAAGTTGGCCGTTCTTCCCTGTACTTGCTGGATACTAATATTGAAGAAAACGCCCCGGATATTCGCAATGTTACCGCGGCCCTGTACGGCGGTGACAAAGAAACCCGGATGCAGCAGGAAATTCTCCTGGGCATCGGCGGTATCCGCGCCTTGCGGGCCTTGGGAATTAATCCCGCCGTCACCCACATGAACGAGGGGCACGCGGCTTTTCTGGGCCTTGAACGGATTCGGGAGATCATGGTGGAGAGGAATTTCACCTTTGAGGAGGCCAAAGAGGCGGTGTGGCCCACTAATATTTTTACCACCCACACCCCGGTTCCCGCGGGGAACGAGCGTTTTGATATTGCCCTGATGGAAAAATATTTCCGGGCTTGGCCGCAGATCCTGGGTATTTCCTGGAAGGACTTTCTCGGCCTTGGCCGGATCTATCCCAATGATGATCATGAAACTTTCTGCATGACTGTGTTGGCCCTCAAGCTGGCGGCTTATGCCAACGGTGTGGCAAAACTCCACGGCGTGGTTTCCCGTGAAATGTGGAAGGACCTTTGGCCCGGTCTGCCCCTGAATGAAGTGCCTATCGCCCATGTGACCAACGGCGTCCATTCCCGTACCTGGGTTTCCAGTGGCATGATAGAGCTTTTGGACCGCTACTTTGGACCCCATTTTGAGGACAAGCCCACGGATCTGAAGATTTGGGAGCGAATGGAGCGGATCTCCGATGAGGAACTGTGGCGTACCCACGAGCGCCGCCGGGAACGCCTTGTGGCCTTTGTCCGCGAGCGCATCCGCGCCCAGTACAAACGTATCGGCGCGGTGGAACACCGTATCCGCCAAGTCGAAGACGCTCTTTCCCCTTACGCCCTGACCCTCTGCTTTGCCCGGCGTTTCGCTACCTATAAGCGGGGCAATCTGCTTCTGCGCGACCCTGAGCGGCTGCTGCGCCTGGTAAAAGACAATGATCGGCCGATTCAGCTGATCTTCGCCGGTAAGGCCCATCCCCACGATATGCCCGGTAAGGAACTGATCCGCGAGATCATTCACTTTGCCGAAAAATACGATGTTACCAGTCGTATTGTTTTTGTTGAGAACTACGATATGACCGTTGCCAAGTACCTTACCTCAGGCGGCGATGTGTGGCTCAATACCCCCAGGCGGCCCATGGAAGCCTCGGGTACCAGCGGCATGAAAGCTGCCATGAACGGCGTACTCAACTGTTCCATTATGGATGGCTGGTGGGATGAAGCCTATCAGCCCGAAGTGGGCTGGGCCATTGGACATGGCGAGCAGTACGAAGATGAAAAACTCCAGGACGATGTGGAGAGCAAGGCTCTCTACGACCTCCTTGAACGGGATATCGTCCCCATGTTCTATCAGCGCGGCCGCGACGGCCTGCCCCGTGAGTGGATCAAGCGGATGAAGGATTGTATGCAGATAATCGGTCAGTCCATGTCCTGTCACCGTATGCTGATGGATTACTCAAATATGTTCTATTTCCCCGCGCTCAAGAACTACCGCCGCCTGGTTAAGGATGAATACGCCGAAGCGAAATCCCTGGCGGCTTATTTTGGCAAGCTGCAACAGTCATGGGCCGGTCTGAGAATCATCAAACTCGAATCCAACGCCAAGCCAGTGATGCAGCGGGGTGATATGCTTACCGTCACCGCTTACGTGGATATGGTTCAGATGTTACCTGACGAATTGCAGGTGGAACTCTACCACGGTACGGTGTCGAATCAGAGCAGTGAGATCACCAACGCCCGCCGAACGGAGATGAAATGGCTAAGAAGAGAGAATGACCTGAACCTGTACCAAGTCCGAATCGAGTGTACCGATACAGGCCAGCAGGGCCACACGGTGCGGATTATGCCTAAGCACGACGCATTGATTCACCCTTACCGGACCGGGTTTATTAAGTGGGCCTGAAAAGACAGGCTGTGGATTAGACGGATCACCGGGATATCTCGATGCGCTTTTTGTGCCGCTTTTGAGCGGATTGGCCGGCTAATCCGCCGTAAAACACCATTTTTCGTAACTATTCAGCCTGGTTGTTCGTAAACGGAAGATTATCATAAGGTAGACGTGAGGGTATAGTTCCGATCTTTACTGTGAATTCCTTCAAGTCGATTTGACAGATGTATGCGCCTTTTCTCAACGAAAAGGCGCATATACCACGATTTGAGCTGTAAGGCGGAGCTTTCCTCGGGAAGCGTCCGGCTTAAACGACGATTTCCTTAGATCACCAGATCGGGATTCTCGGCAAAATGCTTGAGGATGACGATTTCATCAGTATCGGAGAGGTTGCTGATGGTTACCCCTTCCCTGGCCGCCTTTTCGGTTACAAAGAATTCGTCGTTGGTCAGCTGACCGTAACGGATCAGGGCGGGTGTTTCCAGATTCCAAACCCCGAATTTCCCGAAACCCTGTAGACAGATAATACCGTAAGCGGCGGCGTCCTTGATGGTGACGGTTTTGCCCGGCAGAACCGTCAGCCGTTTCGCGCTGGCATCTTTGCACTTGTAGCAGATCCATTCTTCCACATAGCCCTCGGCCTTCATCTGTTCCATTGGCTTTATCGGTTTGGGGGGCATGAAACGGTTTTTGTGGAAGTCGGGGTCAATGTTGGTTTCCCAATCGATCACTTCCAGCAGGTAGTTAAAGTTGCCCTTTTCTTCCGGAGGGCAGTTCTTCCAGAGCAGGTCTTCCGGTACGCAGTGCCCGAAGTACAGGACCGACTGGTACATGGCGTACACATCCGAGGCGAACTGGGGCTCGTAAGTGCAGAGGCTGCCCGGCGCGTGAAGGACCCCGGGGGGCACATCCCAGCCGGTGTCAACGTCAAGAGCGTAAGCCCTTGCCAGGGAAAGCAGACGATTATCGCCTTTGGAGAAGTTTTTCAATGCCTGAAGTACCTGATCCTTGGTGGTTTCGGGGTTCAGGCCAAAGAAGGTAAAGGGAAATTCTCCTCCGTGGTTATTCACCTGAGAGGGAAAGAAGTACATTTCCGGCTTTCCCGACTGATTCACCTTGGCCGCGTGTACATCCCTGTGGTGGATATGGTGGGGGAGGGGACCAAAATTGTCAAAGAATTTAGAAAACATCGACCAGCGGCCGTATTTTTTCCACAAGGCCTCGCCGATAACCTCGGCTTTCAGGCTGTCCACCGCGTCCCTGAGCGTTACTTTTTCCTTGCCGTCTTTAGTGACAACGTAGCTTAAGCCCTCGTCATCGGGGGTTTTGGGGCCGTTATCCGCGTGGGTGGTAGAGGCAAACCACCTCTCGTCCACGCCGCCTCGTTCAAGCCCGAAAACATAGTAATCGTCCGGATGGAGCTTTATCCGCTTGCCGGGCCGGCAAAAAGAGCGGGGAACCCATGTCGGGGCAAGCCGGAAAACCCCCTTACCTTCTTCTATCGCTTTTTGCGCTATTTGGCTTTGACTCATAGTATCCTCCTTGACAAAATTGATGTAATAACATCTAAGGGTATCACGATAAGCTACAATAGTGCAAGGCAAATTTTGCTTGACAGAGAAACGTTATTCTGATATGATAAGTGTATCTTTTCTTGGTGGCAATAATATAGCCATAAATTACCAAAAAGGCTGCGTTTTTTGGTAAAATTGCTCTTTCTTATGGGTGAAAACGCTATTTATAGGCGTGTCAGAAAAACGTTATTCTTTGACGTGTGAACGTGGAGGTATGGACGGTATGGGTGAGCGGTATATCCTCGAAATGAAGTCCATCAATAAATCCTTCTTCGGTACCAAGGTGCTGTCTGACGCGGATTTTAACGTTAAACCGGGGGAACTCCACGCTCTGGTGGGGGAAAATGGCGCCGGGAAGTCAACGCTGATGAAGATTATTATGGGTATTTATTCGGCGGACAGCGGGGAAATTGCCTTTGAGGGGAAACCCGTATTCATACGCGGCGCCAGAGAAGCCCTGAGAACGGGTATTTCTATGATACATCAAGAGCTTAACCCCATCATGGAAATGACAATCGCCGAGAATATATTTGTCGGGCGGGAAAAGCGCGTCAAGGGGACTCCCTTCCTGAATCGCAGGCAGCTCAACGCGGATACCCTTGCCCTGTTAAAAGAATACAATATGGACCGGAAAATCTCCCCGTCCATGAAGATGAAAGCCCTGAACATTGCCCAAATTCAGATGATCGAGATAATCAAGGCGGTTTCCTACAACGCCAAATTGATAATCATGGATGAACCTACCTCATCGCTTACCTCCAACGAGACTGAAGAACTCTTCAAGACCATTACCCTGCTTAAAGAGCGGGAGGTTGGAATTGTCTATATTTCCCACCGGATTGAGGAAGTGGTACAACTGGCTGACCGGATTTCGGTACTCCGCGACGGCGCGGTTGTCGGCTGCTTTGACCGGAATCAGGTCGAGCCGGGTAAAATCATCAGCCTGATGGTGGGCAGGGAATTGTCCGGCGGCTACCCGGCGAATACCGCCCCCAAGGGTAACGTGGTATTGGAGATAAAGCATTTTTCGCGGGAAGGGGTGTTTGAGGACATATCCCTGAAAGTACGGGCGGGGGAAATACTGGGCCTTGCCGGACTGGTCGGCGCCGGGCGGAGTGAAGTGATGCGGGCCCTTGTCGGCTTTGACAGGCCGGATTCCGGGGAAATCTACCTGGAGGGTAAACAGATCTGGATCAGCAGCCCCCAGGAAGCGAAGAAGAATTATATTTCTCTGGCTCCTGAAGATCGAAAGGCTCTGGGCCTGGTGCTTTGCCGGAGTGTCAAGGAAAATATAGCCCTAAAAAACGAGGATCTGTTTTCAAGGGCCGGTTTTCTTAACCACATAAAAGAACGGAATATCTGCAACAAAAAGGCCGATGAGATGACGGTTAAGCGGAATAGTATAGCCGATATGGTGGTCAATCTTTCGGGGGGCAATCAGCAAAAAGTCGTACTGGCAAAGTGCCTTATGTCCAGGCCTAAGGTCATTATTCTTGATGAACCGACCAGGGGCATTGACGTAGGGGCCAAGTTTAGTATCTACAACATGATGACCGAACTGACCAAACAGGGAATCGCGATCATCATGATTTCCTCTGAAATGCCGGAGTTGATAGGTATGAGCGATCGGATCATGGTTATGTCCAACGGCAGAATAAGGGGCGAATACAATGAAAAGAGCGAAATTTCTCAGGAATCCATTTTGAAATTGGCCTTGGAGGGTGTTTGAGATGAATATTTCCAGCATTGACAGAAGAAAAGTTTTGGAGATGATTCAGCGTTTCGGCCTTTTCTTTGTAATTATTTTAATGGTGCTGCTTATGCGCTTTGTGCTGGAACCCATTATTATTCCGGACAGGCCCCCCGTATTTCTTACCGGCGGAAATATCGTAAATGTTTTGCGTCAGGTTTCCATGAACGGAATCATGGCTGTGGGTATTACTTTTGTAATTCTCACCGGCGGCATTGATCTTTCCATCGGCGCAATTGTGGCGGTTACCAGCGTTATTGCCGGCTACCATCTGGATCATGGCGGTACCTGGCAGATGGCTTTTGCGCTGGGCATGACCGGCGCTCTTATTTTTGGCATAACCAACGGGATTCTTATCGCGGTTGGCGGGCTTCCGCCGTTTATCGCGACTCTCGCTACCCAGGCTATCGCCCGGGGCTTCGCCCTGGTTTATTCTAACGGCCGGCCTTATCTTATTCTGGATGATAAATTCCTCAATATAGGCAAGGGCAGTTCCCTGGGGATTCCAAACCCTATCTGGCTTTTGCTGACTGTCTGTCTTTTGGCGTATATCGTACTTACTTTTACGGTTTTTGGACGCCATGTCTATGCCTTTGGCGGTAATCGTCAGGCGGCAAAACTTGCGGGGGTACGGATCAAGCTTGTTGAGATAGCCGTCTATGTTATCGCCGGGGTGCTTGCCGGGCTTACGGCGATTATTCTTACCGCCCGTATCAGTTCGGGCCAGCCGACGGCGGGCCAGGGCTACGAGCTTGACGCTATTGCCGCCGCCGCTATAGGCGGTACCAGCATGATTGGCGGCTCAGGCACGGTGGGCGGTACCATTATGGGATTCATCATTATCGGTATTATGATAAACTCTATGACCTTGCTGGGCGTGTCCTCTTATTATCAACAGATTGTAAAAGGCTTCATCATTATAGCAGCGGTTATGCTGGACATGGTCATCAAGCGGAGAGGAAAATAATAGCGTTAATGTGAATAAGGGTTTTCTAAAAATTTTATTTTAGAGATACCCAATTATACTTTTTTCCCAGGAGGAATAAGGATGAAAAAGAAAGTTGGTGTAATCGTTCTTGGTTTGATGGTACTTTTGGCCGCGAACCTCGTGGCCGGAGGCGGCCGGCAGCAGACATCAGGCGGAGCAAGAAAATGGCGCATCGCTTTTTTGGCAAAGGGCAACATGGATGTGTTTGTAAAAAACATTTCCGACGCGGCTCTCAGGCGGGGACAGGAACTTTCCGATAAGTGTACGGTTACGGTATTTGATGCCGAAGGCGACATGAACAAGCAGATTCAGCAGGCGGAAGACGCGATAACACAGCGCTTTGACGCTATCGTCCTTATCGCCGTTGACTACGACGGAAGCGCGCCGATTATCGACATGGCGGAGAGGGCGGGAATCCTTCTTGTCGGCGATAATACCACCACAAATAATATCAGCAAAGTAACCTATGTCGG
>JAISBR010000141.1 GCA_031266095.1 Treponema sp.
GCCTCTAGAGATAACTATACCGCAGCTTGGGGAAAAAAGAAAGGCACTGGGGGCAAAGGGCCAGGGAGATCCCGCGATTATACAGACATGAACAGGGCCCTGCGGGACGATACGCGGAAGGCGGCGGAGCAGGCCATCGAGCATTTCGCCGCCCACTACGTCCGGTACAAACCGGCATGACCTGTTCCTGACGGTCTCCGGCATTGTCCCGGGCGGTTGAATTCGGAATTACTGCCTGACAACCACGTTAAATTGACAAACGAATTGTCCCGGTATACAATCATAGTATTAATACCTTCGAACCGTTTTGCTTAACGCCTCCGTTGCGACGCGGTTAAGGAGTATGCCGGAAACAGGCATGCTTTCCATATTTGAGAAGACGTGTATGGATAATTCAAGCCGGAGGACAGATCACTCTTTCGCTGTATCCTCCGGCACCCTTAATCTGCTTTCACCGGACGCCGAGAACAAAAGGTATGAGGTGGCGGTTATAATCAGTCTTATTGTTATACTCTCGGCAGTACTTATCTTTTCGCTCATGGTGGGGCGCTTCGGGCTTCCATTGGGGACAATTATCCGCGTGTTTGCCGCGCGCTTTTCGGGAAACGTGGACGCTGAGCTACGCCAGGCCTATAATGTGCTCTTTATTATCAGGCTGCCGCGTATTTTTCTCACGCTGCTCGTGGGGGCGGCCCTGGCCATTTCAGGCGCGGCGTACCAAAGCCTTTTTAGAAACCCGCTCGTCTCTCCCGATATTTTAGGCGTAACACACGGAGCGGGAGTCGGAGCGGCGATAGGGATTCTCCTCGGCATGCCGTCCGTGGGGATTCACCTGCTGTCTTTTTTATTCGGTATCGGCGTGGTTTCTATAGTACTTTCGCTTTCACGAATTTTAGGAAGCGGTAAAAATGCGACGGTAGTGCTCGTACTCACCGGTACCATTATGAATCTATTGGCGCAGTCAATAATCTCGTTTACCAAATATGTTGCCGACGCCGAAAGTAAATTACCCGAAATCACTTTCTGGCTCATGGGCAGTTTCGCGCGCTCAGGCAATTATCGCAATATTTATATCATGCTTGTCTTGTTCTTAATCGGAGCGGTCCCTGTTTTTCTTTTGCGCTGGAAAATAAATGTGCTCTCCTTCGGCGACGAGGAAGCGCGTTCTCTCGGTATAGACACAAAACGTTTACGCGCTATCGTGATTTTGTGTTCAACGCTGCTCACCGCCGCTTCCGTCAGTTTGTGCGGTACTATCGGATGGGTTGGTCTTATCATTCCGCATATCTCGCGTCTGCTTGTAGGTCCAAACAACCGGGTGCTTTTTCCTGTCGCACTTCTTGCGGGAAGCACATTCATGCTTATCGTGGATGATTTCGCGCGCGCTATTGTACCGGGGGAACTGCCCATCGGTGTGCTCACTGCGTTTGTGGGAGCGCCGCTTTTTCTCTATATGCTCTTCAACGGCAAGAGGGACTGGCTTTGATCATAGAACTTAAAAATGTATCCTGCGGTTATGGGAACAAAGCCGTCTTAAATGATTTCTCCGCGAAAATTTCTTCGGGTGAGATTTACTGCCTTCTTGGACCAAACGGCATTGGAAAGACCACGCTGTTCAAAACAATACTCGGTTTATTGCCCGCGCTTTCCGGAACAATATCAATTGACAATAAAGACGTGTCACGTTTGACCCCCGGGGATTTTGCGCGGTATATCGGCTATGTGCCGCAATTCCATATTCCGCCCTTCGCGTTTTCCGTACTTGACGTCATCGTGATGGGACGCACCGCGCGCCTGGGTGTCTTTGGCAGTCCAAAAGCGGCGGACTATTCGTTTGCACTGGAAGTGATGACACGCCTTGGAATCACACATCTTCGCGAAAAACTGTATACGCAGCTTTCAGGCGGTGAGCGTCAGATGGCGCTGATCGCCCGGGCGCTCGCCCAGGAACCGGCTTTTTTGATGATGGATGAACCCACATCCAATCTTGATTTTGGCAATCAGGCAAAAGTTCTGGAGCACATTATCGCGCTCACGTCAAAAAACCTGGGAATCATTATGACAACACATTATCCCGAACATGTACTTTTATTAAAAACAAAAGTATCGCTTCTTAAAAAAGGCGGCGCTGTTCAAACCGGAGACGCGCGCGAGGTACTCACAGCGGCAAATTTAAGTGAAACCTATGGCATTTCCGTCGCGGTGGCGGAAGTACCGTACCAAAACAGGATACTGCCTTTCTGCCAGCCTGTCCTGGCGGAACAGGTTTGAAAAATCGAAACCGCCGATTATACCGGCGCAGAATGAATAAGGGATTTGTCCGCAGCATACGGCTGTGATATGGCAAATAGAAGGAGATTTTATGAAAAAAACAGCTGCTTTGGCCGTTTTGTTAGGATCATTAGTGATTCTACAAAGTCCGGGTGTTTTCGCGCTTGGGAAAAAAGACGCGCAGACACAATCAACTCCCGCCGTTCGCATCGTAAAAAATTCAGGCGGCGCCGATGTGGAAATTCCATATGAGATAACCCGCGCGGCTCCCGTTATCGGGGCGTTCGCGCAAATGACCGAAGTGGTAACATCCGGAGGCGGAAAAATTACCGCGGCGGCAACTCAGAATATTTCCGCGTATTTTAAGGAGGTATTCCCCGATTACGTGAGAAGTAATCCCAAGAATTACAATGCCACATCGGTTGAAGATCTCATCGCTTCAGGAACGCAGGTAGCTTATGGGCCCGAAACAATTTTTTCCGCCGAACAGCGCGGACAGCTTTCCCGGGCGGGAGTGGCTTTTGTCGCAATCAACAATATCGCGGACGTAAAGGGCATGTGTGAGTCATTCCAGATCATCGGTAATATTCTCGGCGAAAAAGAAGCGGCAAAGGCGTATGAATTCGTGAATTATTATCAGGGTAACATAGATCTCGCGAAATCAAAAACAGCGGGCATAGCTGAATCGGGAAAAGTAAAATTTCTGACGCTTGTATATTCAGCGGGCGCATATTCGACTGTAAACGCCAGAGACATCAGCCATGAATACATCGAGTCGGCGGGCGGTATCAACATGGCGAAAGATTATCAGGGCCCCGTGGCCGGGACAGCGCTGACTGTTGACGCCGAACAAATTATTAAATGGAACCCGCAAGTGATCGTCGCAAGCAACCGTCCCGGCGTTGAGGCAATCTTAAGCGATCCTGCCCTGCAGACAGTCGATGCGGTAAAAAGCCGTAAAGTATATGCCTGTCCCAATGGTATCTACCGCTGGAATGTACGATCGGGTGAAGGCGCTATGTATCCGCTTTGGCTGGGAACGCTCATGTATCCCGATTTATTCAATGATATTGACATGAGAAAAGTTGTAAGAGACTTTTTCAAAAATTTTTATTCATACGACATTTCTGAAAATAATATCAATGTGGTACTGGCGGGTGACGACAACACCGCCATGACGCGATAAATCATGGGCGTACACTTCGCCTGTTGACGCGGGATTTCTTTTGCGGGTGTACGCCGTATGATGCCGGGCGTTTTTTTCACAGCCTTACTCTTCACTTCTTAAACTTCTCCCTGTACTCCGCAATCTCTATCATGGGCGGCCGTTCCTCCGCCGATATCTCGCTTTTGATCACATGGTGCTCGCTGTCCCGCCGCTCAAGGGCGATGTGATGGGAACCAAGTCCACGGAGAATTTCCGCGTAACCGTATTTTTCAATCCTCGCGAAAAAGGTTTCGAGGATGCCGTAGGACATTTTCCCCAGGGCGGCGGTACTCTGGTTACGATGGATACGCATATCCAAATCCACCTGGGCGATAGCTCCGCAGCCTGAAAGCTGGCAAATGTCGATGAGGTGGCCCAGCTCCACGCCGTAGCCGGTGGAAAAAGGAAGCCGTTCCAACAGGCCGCGCCGGCCCGCGTATTCACCCGAAAGGGGCTGTACCAGAAAAGCAAGCTCAGGATAAAAAAGCGAGAAGAGGGGGCGTACCAGAATCTCCGTTACCCTGCCGCCGCCTGAATAGGCGATGCCGCCTGAGGAGAAGCGTATAGGCCGCTCGTAAAAGGCTTTCACGTAAGAAACGCTGTCGTCCTCAAGCAATGGCCCCACAAGACCATAGACAAATTTCGGCGCGATGTTGGAAATATCGGCGTCCACCCAGACGATAATATCCCCTTCCAGGGCATAAAGACTCTTCCAGAGGTTTTCTCCCTTGCCCCGGCATTTGCCGTATTTAGGCAGGATATTTTTAGACGCGACAACCCTGGCGCCGAACCGTTCCGCCACCTGACGGGTCTTGTCCTTTGAGGATGAATCTATCACCGCAATTTCATCGAGCAGCGGGAAGCGATCCATAAGCTCGGTACGGATTACCAGGATTTCTTTGCCGATGGTAAGCTCCTCGTTGAGGGTGGGAAATGCCAGGGAAATAGTAAGTCTTTTTTTCTGCTTGAGCGAAACCAAATAGTCCAGGTCCTCAAAACGGGAATGATGCCAGGTTTTTTTTAAAATAGAATCATCAATCTCAGAAGCCACTATGTGCCCCCTCATAAAATAAATTGACGCTCACCGCGGCATTATCCGGGGGCGCTACGTTTGTTTTCCGGAATATACCCGGCGCCTCGTACGAGTCTATTTCGCGCATGTTTCAATAATGAAACGTTCAAGAATGAGCCTTCCCTTCTCCACCGAATCAATATTGATAATGTCCCGTTCCGCCCCTTCCCTGCCCAAAGCTATCCCCATAGACAGGGCGGGTATGTCCTCACTGGTAAAAAACGAAGCCGGATCGGCGCCGTTTTCCTCGGAGATTTTTATCCGCTGCTCTTTGGTCAATTTCCTCAGTATCTCAAAAAGTTCCATACTCTTTTCAGGCTTTCCCGGCGGAATGAAGGAAAGCAGCGCCGTATCGGTTTTAAGATTAGCCGTCTCACCAATCTTGCCCGCGGTGGCCTTCACCGCATTCATGGCCATTTCCAAGAGCGAACCTTCACTGGATTCAATCTCCAGTTCCAGCACAGCCTCCTGAGGAGTAAGGCCATAAACCGTCAGCGCCTCAAGACGGCGGATAAACATCTTCGTTTTTCCCTCGGCATCCCAGGCAATACTCAAGAGCGTCCGGGCGGTGTCGATCAGCGTTTCAGTCACTTTATTGGAAGCGTCCGCGGCAGCGGAATTTGTTTCACCCGAGACCGTTATCTTTACCCGGTAAGAACCGATAGAATGGATAATGCGGTCCAGCGAAAGTCCCCGCACTCCGATGGCCGCGAAGGGCCGGTTCTGGGGACTGTTCAACAGCGGACCGAAGCTGATATTGGGATCATCCAGGGATTTGGCGGTAAAGAGGAGCAGGAGGTCCCGCGGGGGAAAGAAAGCGCCGGTTTGGCAGTGTTCCGCGATTGATAAAAGCGCCGCGGTTCCCAGACTGTCGGAAAGCCCGGCGCCGATCGCCTTTTCCGCGTCCAGCTGCGCAAGGGACTCGGTAGGATGCCAGCGCTTGGAACCAAGATCGGTAAAAAGGAGGATGGGCGCCTCATCGGCGGCCTTTTCCGAGTGGAGCCGTACCAGGATATCCCCCGAATCGTTCACCTCGGACAAAAGGACAAGACTTTTCAGCCGTTCCAGCACAAAAGCCGCGCGGGGCTCTTCAAGCGCCGCAGGAGAAGGCAGTTCCGCAAGACGTATCGCGTCTACCAGGAGCTGGTCCGTCGACGAGGATACGGCTTTTGCGGAAGGCTTCAGCGCTTTTGCCGCCTTTCTAAAAAACGCGTCTACCGGTGAGAAAAACAGTTTTTTAATCGAGAAAGCCATCTGTCACCTCTTATTCCGCACTTAGGAATCGAGAAAACCCGCGGGTTCCCTGTCTCGATTACAGCAATTTCCCAAACGCCCAAGGCCTGGGAGCCTGTTGCGCTTGTAGGTTTTGCGCTACTTTGTGTCGCAAAAACCACGATAAACGGGCCCCTGCGAACCTTCGATTCGACGCAGTTTGTAAGGTAAAAAATCGCCTGTCAGTCGATTTTTTGAGGTTTTAAAAGCGAAGCGCAACAAACTGCTGGTCTGACTCGCACATACGGGACGGCTTTCTCAATCCGCCGTTCTTATGAAAGCCTCTATCCGCTTATCGCTTCTATTATACTATGGTTTCACTAAATATGCGATAGGACCCTGAAAATTCACACCAATTCCCGGTTTACCCTCATCATCTCTGGTGAAATCCCCTGCCGGCCGCGTAAAATTACGCAGTCATAAGGAAAAATGAGCCGGAAAGCCGGAAAGCGGCCTAACACAGCCCATTGAGGGGATACTGACGAGGGAAACTGAGCTAAGCCGGCAGAGGGAGCTGAGCCAGCTTAGCTGAGGGTGACTTCGCCGGCTCTTTGGATACCCCGTAAATTCATTAAAAAAAAAACAAAAAAGGTATTCCACAACAGCGTAAAACCATGGTAGAATAAGGGTGTATTTTACACACACTATATAACGACCCGTTCCGGAAGAGCGGGGAGAAGGGGGCTTTATGAAAAGAATCGTATTGGTTTTGGCATTGTTTGTCGCAGGGGCGGTTTTGTTTGCCCAAGTCAATCTGCCGGAGTATCGTTTTGCATCGGGAAATTGGGCTATTTCGGGCCAACGGTTGTATCAAAATGATGCGGGGGCTAGGCTTGCAAAAGTGAATATCCGGGCTCCCCAGAGCGGCGCCATGGAGTATGAGTTTGACGCCCGTTATGAGAGCGGCGCTGAGGACGGTCACGGCGGTTTTGGTCTGCATCTTTTTGTGGACGCTCCGTATAACGGCCCTTCTTGGGGTGCCGGTTCCTCATACCTCTTGTGGCTCAACTATGATGAAAATCCGACCGGTAGAGACATTCCCCGGGGTCTTTCCGCCCAGGTTTATCGCAGCTATTCCAATTCACGGATGGATCTGCTCCAAAGCTATGATTTGAACAGCTATACAGACCTGCTGACCACCGACAATCTTTCCTATCCGGTACATTTTAGGATTACCGCCGATGGTAACACCGGTGAAGTCAGAGTCTATGATCCCACCGAAGCATCCGGTTCGGTTTATTATGGATTAGCTCTGGATAGAAGGGATCTGCCCCTTAGAGGCGACTGGGTTGCCCTGCGAACCAATGGCATGAGGCTGTCCTTTACCAATTAATTTTTGAGTATTGGCCGGGGCCTTCTTCGGAACCGGCCAGACTTGTTTTGCGGTATTTTCATCATATTTAAGCTGCCTCTAAGATGAGGCGATTTTACAATCCGCGTTGTTTCCCCACATCCAGGGGTATGGAGCTGGGAATTTCTGCCTTTACCGAAAGATCTCCCATAAGATAAACCGAATCTTTCATGCCCTGTTTTCTGAACTCATGGGGAGAGCGCCCGTAGTGTTCCTTAAACCGGTGATAAAAATAACTCAAGGATTCAAAACCGCACTCTCCGGAAATTTCGATTATAGGTATGGCCGTGGTTGTAAGGAGTTTTGCTCCATATTCCAGCCGTATGTCGTTGACCAGTTTCGAAGGCGTTTTGTTAAGGTATTTTCTGCAGGAACGGGCGAGATGTTCCTGGCTCTTTCCTGACAATATATACAGCGCGGGAAGTCCCTTTTTGAAGTTTTCCTTTTTCAGCATTTCCAGGCTGAGCCAGCGCAGCCATTGTGGTATCTGAGCGGAACTTTTATCCAGGCGGTTTATAGGGAAGTACCGGGTCATAATGTTAAAAATGCTGATACGGTAGGCCGTGTCCGAACTGGTCTTCATAATTTTTTTGTATACAATGAGCTGTTCCAGTTCCCGGATAAGGTCGGTGAGTTCAAAAAAATCCAGTTGCACAAAAGGGGGCAGGGAGGGAGACAAGAACCTATCCCTTTCAAAACTGCCGCCCAAAAAGCTGAAAAGGGCACTGATCAGTTCCCCGTTTATAATGATGTTGATGATTCTGAAATTATCCGACATAGCCTCATAATAATGGGTGTCCGGGGGCCGGACAAAACAGAGAAAACCGGCGGATACTTCCTGAACGGATCCGTTTACCCGATGTTCCGCGTTTCCCTGATCGACTAAAAAAATCTCATAATAATCGTGGCAGTGACAGACCCTGAGCTGGGTTTTACTGGTAATATAAGAAGCGGGACCCCGATCGGGATAACTGAGAAATGAAGCCGAATACAGTTTGATAACCGGCATATACCCTCACTTATGCTCTCTGTTAATCTATATCATAAGTTAAAATATCAAAATAAAGCAAAAATTATATCATTGCAAGACAAGAAGGACTGGAAAAGACAATGCTAGAGTTTTGCTATGAATCATTGGAAAGTCAAAAATCCGCGTCCGGATTTAAATTTTGAAATTGCCTTCACGCGTGCTTTTAGGGAAGCAAAACGGCTTTACACTCATCCGGCACAGATTGAGCTGGCCTGTCTTAAAGCCCAATATCCGGCCATTTTTATGCCTATTGAGGACGGCGATGTCATCGCCGGCAGGGTTCAGTTCGGTTTGGTAGGCTGCGGCATACAGGGACAAACCGGTGGTACAGGCTACTATATTGACGAGCCCCGCGTTACCGAGGCCCTGGAATTTCAGGCGGGCAATGCCAGATACCGGGAGGATCTGCACGATCTTCTGACCTACTGGAAGTCGAGGAATACCTATAACATCGTGTTAAGGAACACCCCTGGGGAAATCGCGGAAATTATTCCTACCGAACAGTGGAAGACCCAGCCCGTGGCGGCGTCTCCGATTATCCGCATGGCCGGGGCCTATATCGATTTTTATAAACTGGTGAAAATCGGCATTCCGGGATTGGAGGCTGAAATCCGGAAAGCCTTGGGTAAAGCCGGTCTTACCGGCAATGATCCGGTACTTTACGAGTGTATGCTTGGCGCCTTGGAGGTCCTCAGAAACTGCTGCGGCTTTTATCGCAAAGAAGCCCTGGAAAAAGCCGGGAAGGCTGGGAGCGAGGGACGCCGGAAAGAAATGGCGGATCTGGCAAAGGCCCTGGAGCGGATTCAGAACAATGCCCCCGCATCCCTTCTCGAAGCTCTTCAGCTCTGCTGGCTCTACGGACTGATGTGCCCCCTCATTGAATTCGGCCGTATGGATGAGTATCTGGGGGACCTCTATGTCCATGATATTGATAACCACGTTATCAGCGATGAAGAGGCCCTGAAGATGATACAGAGCCATTTCCGACTCGTGGACAGCCTTGACTGCGAGACCGACGGCCGGGTAATCGCCGGTGGTTATGGAAGGCGAAATCCGGAAAACGCGGATCGTTTTTGCCTTGTGGCCTGTGAGGCATGCAGGACCGTCAGGGAGATACTTCCCCAGTTTACCCTGCGCTTCAATAAAGAGACGCCTGGGGAAGTTTGGGACGCGGCTATGCGATGTATAGGTGAAGGCCGTACCTATCCGCTTCTTTATAACGATGATGTACTGGTACCGGGGCTTATGGAAGCCTTTGATGTCGATCGTGCCCGGGCGGAAACCTATATGCCGCTGGGCTGCGGGGAAATCGAATTCGATCATTACAGTTTCGGTTCTCCCAACGGTTCCATAGGAACCCTGAAAATTCTGGAACTTGCGCTTCACGGAGGCTTTGATCCGGTTTCGGGAAGCTGTCTGTCAAAAAAAACAAAAAATTTGGAAAACTGCGCAACTTATAAGGAGTTTGAAGCCCTGTATAAGGAACATCTCCTGCGGTTTATAGAGGCCCAGGCAAAATATGAAAAATATCTCTATGATTCCATCGGGGAGATTCATCCCTTTATGATGGTTACTATGCTCTATGATGGCTGCATTGATCGGGGCAGGGGAATTTTTTCCGGCGGTTGCGCATATCTGGCGGGAACGGTGGAATTTTACGGCAATGTGGACGCCGCCAACAGCCTGGCGTCAATCAAAAAGCTCGTCTTTGAGGAAAAGAAAATTTCCGCCCAAACCATGCTCGAAGCAATAGACAATAATTTTGTCGGTTTTGAACGGGAACGGAAACTCATGCTGGACGCGCCGAAATTCGGTAATGACATTTCCTATGTGGATGAGATTCTGCTGGATCTTCATGAATATATCTGCGAAACGGTTAAGGCCCAGGCCCCCAGGGTAGGACTGAAAAGTTATCTCAGCGTTAATATCAACAATGCCCAGAATACTACGCTGGGCAGATGGGTAGGGGCAACCCCTGACGGCCGTAAATCGGGAATGCCCATGGCAAACGCCAACAATCCCGCTTCGGGAAGCGATAAAAACGGCCTTACCGCCATGCTTAATTCCATTGTCAGGGTTCCTCACAATAACCACGCAGGCATGGTACAGAATATACGCTTTACCAGGGAAACCTGGACCCACCAGGACGGCAAGGTGCAGACCCTGGTGGCCGATTATTTTGCGCGCGGCGGCGCTCAGGCAATGATAACCGTAGTGGGTAGAGAAGATCTTCTAAACGCCATGGAGCGTCCTGAAGAATACAAGGATCTCATCGTCCGTATCGGCGGCCTGAGCGCCCGGTTCGTGAACCTGAAAAAAGATGTACAGCAGGAAATCTATGACCGGACCAGCTACTGAAGCAAGGGCTGTTATTTTTGATATTCAGAGTTTTTCTATCAATGACGGACCGGGAATACGAACAACCATTTTTTTTAAGGGGTGCTCTTTGAAATGCATGTGGTGTCACAATCCTGAATCCAAGTCGGCAAAGCCGGAGCTTCTTTTTCACAAAAATCTCTGCGCCGGCTGTATGCTCTGCGTTGATGTATGCGAAACCGGCGCTCAGCTTTTGCTGCCCGGCGGAATCAGAAAAGTAAACAGTACGCGGTGTACCGTCTGCGGCAAATGTACAGAGGTCTGCTGTTATGACGCCCTTGTCATAAGCGGCAAAACATACAGCCCCGGAGAACTGCTTGAACGGATACAAGGAGATATGCGCTACTTCAATCTTGCGGATAAAAAGGGAGGCGT
The DNA here is from genome assembly GCA_031266095.1 of Treponema sp. The sequence goes on from JAISBR010000141.1 coordinate 10,955, forward strand.
CAGTTTTTCAGGCGGTGAGCCTCTGCGGCGCTCAGATTTTATACGGGCCTTCTGTGCGCTGATTCCCGGCATTCACCGGGTGCTCGAAACTTCCGGTTACGGAGAAAGGGAAAACCTGGAAGAGCTGCTGGACTGCATTGATCTCTTTCTCTTTGATATTAAACTCATTGACCCTGATGAACACAAAAAATGGTGCGGGATTGATAATGTGCTCATCCTCAATAACCTGGCCTTTTTGTACTCAATGAAGAAACGGATCATCCTCAGGCTTCCCCTTATTCAGGGTATAAACGATACAAAAAGGCAGTTTGACGGAATCGCGGAACTGTTACGGAAATACCCTGAAATTGAAGGAGCGGAAATTCTGCCGTACCACAATTACGTGATAGGCAAAGCGGAAACCCTGGGTCTTGAGATCCCGCCGGAACTGCCCCGGTGGAGTGCGAGAGCTGAACTAAAGGAAAGGTGGCTTGGAGAATTCAGGTACCGGGGTTGTACGAATGTATACTGTGCATGATTATTATTCCTTAATTAAGGATGATAATAAATTTTTGCGGAGGAGAAATTTATGCGAAACCTGAAAAAGATTTTTATCGTTTTGACGCTGATTGTTTTTTCAGCGGCCCTTGTCTTTGCCGGAGGAAGGGGCGGAACCCCTTCCGGCAAGGCGAATCTTCTGGTATCGGTATGGGCCGGTCCGCACGCGGATCTACAGAAGACCGTGTCCCGTGATTATGCCCAGGCAAACGTTACCATTGACGATGTGGACTACGGTAACCTGAAACAGAAGCAGCTTACTTCTTTTCAGGCGGTCTCGGGATCGGGAAACTATGATGTAGTGTGGGTAAACAGCCAGTGGATGAAGGAATATGTTGACGCCGGTTATATCGTCCCCATTGACGATTATATCAAAAGCGCCGGGCTGGATCTGAATATCTACGCCAAGGGCCTTCTTGACGGGTGTGTTTTTAACGGCAAGACCTATGGACTTCCCACCTTTGCCCAGACCCTTATTCTCGCCTATGACAACGAGGCCTTCACAAAGGCGGGTGTAAAGGTTCCCGCCAACGCGGAAGAACTGGTGACGGCGGCGAAATATTTCAAAGAACACGGTTCGGGAATCGCCATTCCCGCGCGGCAGGGAACCGCGGCGGTTACTCTTTTCTCTCAGCTTCTCTTTTCCGACGGCGGGGATTTTTTCGATAATAACGGTAAGCTGACCATTAACAGTCCTGCGGCAATCTATGCCGCCGATGTCTATGACAGGCTGGTGAGTTACGGTCTTGAAGGCGTAACCGCCTGGCACCACGATGAAACCGCCGAGGCGGTACGGATGAAGAACGCCCCTATCGGCACGATTATGAGCGGCCTTGCCAATCAGAACGCCGATCCCGAACGTTCTCTTATTGTAAATACCGTTAAATACGCCCCTCTGGCGGGGAAAAGCGGTAAGGCCGCGGCTACCAACAGTTTCTGGGTATGGGCGGTGGCAAAGAACGCGCCTGATCCTGCGGCCGCAGCCGCTTACTGCGTGTGGATGTCCAGTCCCGAAACAGAGAAGAAGCAGACCCTCGCGGATCAGCAGATAAGCGCCGTCAATGCCCTGAGCGCCGACAGGGACGTACTTGCCAAGGCGCCCTTCCTGCCGGTAGTCATGGAACAGCTTGCCAACGGCAAAATTGAGCCGCCCCTGGTAAGTTTTAACGCCTTAAAAGCGGATCTCGTGGTGGCCCTCTCTGAAATTGCCACAACCAACGCTTCCCCCGCGGATGTGCTGGGGCGGCTCCAGACAAAATACGAAAACACCGATTTTAGTAAATAGAGGCTCTTTCAAAACTTCAGTTTTGAAAGAACGGCCACTTAAAAATGCACGTTTCCCAGGGCTTTAGCCCGGGAAACTGCAAGGGCGCCGAAAAAACAAGCGGTTTTTAGAGGCGCCCATAAGTCTTTAGGGCAGGAGAGACGGGATGAAACAAAGATCCTTTGAATTATCACTGGAGAGGGGAGATCTCCTGCCCCTGCTCATGATGCTTCCAACCCTGTTGGTTATCGTCTTCATGATGGCCGCCCCTCTCTGTTACGGTTTCTTTCTGAGTTTCTTCAACGCCCGCTTCGGTGTCTCCGATTACGCGGAGTCCTTCGCGGGGATTGACAATTATATCAGGTTTTTTAAAGACCCTGCGGCGTATAAAGCCATATTCAATACCCTGTATTTTTCCTTTGGGGCCATAGCCGGGGATTTTGTATTGGGAACCCTCTGCGCGGTCTTTTTGGTAAAGATCCCCCGGCTGGTTGCCGCTGTCCTGCGTCCCATTGTAACCATCCCCCTGTTGGTGTCTCCGGTTGTGGTCGGCCTCATCTGGCGTTATATCTATGATCCAATGGGAATACTCTATTGGTTTCTGGGGATTTTCGGATTGGGAATGAAAGAATTCCCCGGCGTTACCGCCGCTTCCACTTCCATGCTTTCGGTTATTATCGCACACTGGTGGCAGGTTACTCCCTTCATCATCATCGTACTCACCGCAGGGCTTCTTTCCATTCCGGAAGAATATTACGAGGCCGCAAAGATTGACGGAGCGGGGGCCTTCTCCATATTTTTTCGCATAACCCTGCCTCAACTGCGGAATGTATATATGGTGATTATGCTTATCAGCGGCGTAGACACCGTCAAGGTTTTTGATATTATCTATTCTCTCACCGGCGGCGGCCCCAACAATTCATCAATTTCATTAAGTATTTATGCTTACAGTCAGGGTTTTGAACAGTCCAATTTGAGTTATTCCATGGCTATATCCTTTATGACTATGCTGATTACCTTCCTGGTGTTCGGTATCCCCTTTGCCCGGCACAATCTTGGAAGAGGAAACGGGTAGATTATGGCGCGCGCTCAAGTTATTTTCCGTAACCGTTTATCCCGGCTTGTTATGTATCTCCTGCTCCTCTGTTTTATGGTATGGACATTGGCGCCTGTCTATATAATCGTCAGCAATTCCTTCAGGCCTACAATTGAAATAAAACAGATGCCCCCGAAGATTCTGTTCAAGCCCATCTTTACCCATTACCAGCGCATACTTACTCTGGATCGCTTTGGGGTGTATTTCAGGAATTCAATTATCATTTCAGTATCCGCCACCTTTATTACAATCCTCTTTGGTTCCATGGCGGCCTACGGCCTTAAAATATTCCGTTCCCGAATGGGGAAAAGAATTTCCAATGTCCTGCTTCTGGGCAAGATGGTTCCCTCGATAACCATTCTTATTCCGCTGTTCATGATGATGAACCGGATCCACCTTACCGGTACTTATATCGCGCCGGTACTTACTTTAAGCTGCCTTTCCCTTCCTTTTGTTACCTGGCTGATGACGGGCTTTATCGCCGATATTCCGACGGAACTTATCGAGTCCGCCAGTATCGTCGGCTGTTCGCGGATTAAAATTTTCGGCCTTATCATTGTGCCTTTGCTGAAACCGGCCATAGCTTCCGCTCTTATTCTGGTAATGCAGAGTTCCTGGAACGAGTTGATCTTTTCCCTCCAGCTTACCAACCTGAGTACCTATCCCCTGACCGTTGGTATTGCCCGTTATGTAGGCGCTGTTTCGGTGGACTGGGGAAAGTGCAGCGCCGCGGCGACAATAACTATGGTTCCCATTATTATCATCGGTTTCTTCATGCAGAAGTACCTCGTCAGCGGCATGACTTCCGGCGCGGTAAAAGGCTGAACAGTGCTCTACGGCGCCCAATACTACCGTCCTCCCTTCCCTCAGCAACCCTACTGGAAACGGGATTTTGAAAACATGGAAAGGCTTGGGTTTAACTGCGTCAAATTCTGGGCGGTATGGAACTGGATTGAGACCGCGCCGGGAGAATTCCATTTTGACGAACTGGATGCCCTCTGTGATCTGGCCGCGGAACACAGCTTGAAAGTAATCATCAATCTTATCCCCGAAGGAGCGCCGTACTGGACCTGGGATGGGAACGGGGATAATCTTTACTGTACCGCCGCCGGGGAACGGATATATTACGGGGGACCGGCAAATATTCCCAGCGCGGGCTGGCCCGGCCGCTGTATGGATGATCCGCGTTTTGCCGCGATGGTTTCTTCTTTTATCGAAAATACCGCGCGGCATTTTTCGCCGCATCCGGCGCTTTTTTCTTTTGATGTATGGAACGAGCCTCATCTGGAACCTATGTACGATTACCGTTCCAGCCTGCTCTGTTACTGCAAGCATTCCCGGTCGGCGTTTGTTTCCTGGCTTCAAAAAAAATACGGATGCCTTGAATCGCTGAACCAGGCTTGGTATCGAAAATATTCCGATTGGTCCCAGATAGAGCCTCCTCCCCGTTTCGGAACCTGGGCGGATATGCTTGACTGGCGAAAGTTCTGGCTGGAGAATATCAGCCGTTGGCTTTCTCTCAGGGTTGCATCATGCAGGAAGGGCGCTGCAGATATACCGGTCCAGACCCATGTGGCCTACAGCGGCATATTGGGGAATAAAATTTCCGGCGGTTTAGCCAACGAACTGGGGGATGAATTTATCCTCGCGAGGCAGGTTGATTTTTTTGGTCTCTCCGGTTTCCCCAAATGGCTCATGGGCGAGGAACATTACTACCGTCATCTTTTACATAATGAGATGATTGCCCAGGCCGCCGGGGAAAAACCTTTTTTTCAGGTTGAGCTTCAGGGCGGCGCCGGGAAGCCGGGCCTTCTGGGCGGGGAAGTTCCCTCCGCCGAAGATGTGCGGATATGGAATTATAATACCATTGCCGCCGGGGGCAAGGGGAGCGTTTATTGGCAATATAGCCCTGAGCCCGCCGGACTCGAATCTCCCGGCTTCGGGCTGACCGGCTTTAAAGGTGAAAATACTCCCAGAAGCCTCAGCGCCGGAAAATGTGCCGGGGAACTTAACAAGTCCCTGCTGGACCGGGCGCGGCGGCTTCCGGTGACTAACGCGGTTTATGTATCCCGTAAAACGGATATGCTCTGCTTTGCAAGCGAGCGCAGGGAAGAGCTTTACGTGAAAAGCTTAAGCGGGTTTTTCCGGGCCGCCTACGCGAAAGGCATACCCTGCCGCTTTTTTCATGAAGATCAGCTGCGCGGCCTACCCGGAAGCGGTATCAAAGTCCTCTGCCTTCCCATGCCTCTTGTCATAAGCCCTGAAGAAGCCGCTGTTTTTTCCGCCTTTGTCAATGAAGGGGGAACCTTAATCACCGAAGCCTGTCCCGGTCTCTATGAAGAATCGGGTCTCCTGGATCGGAACGGTGGTATTATACAGAAACTATTTAATGTAGATCATGTGGAAGTCCAGGCCCTGGGCAAAGACTCCCGGGTGAAGATACATTTTGCAGGCGGTTCTTTGAGCGGCATTTGGTACCGGCAGCTGGTGAATGCGGGTAAAGGGTCTGTTCCCACCGGTTTTTTTGAAGACGGTGAAACGGCGCTGACCGAGTATGCGTACGGAAAGGGAAGAGCGCTCTGGATCGGGACCTATGCCGCCGCCTCTTTTGAGCTAAACCCGGATCAAAACACCGGTAATTTTTTGGCTTCCCTTCTTGACCCCTTCGGCTACAGGCAGATTAGATTTTGCTCTGTTGAAACAGAATCTTTCCCGTCGCGGGTCTTTCCGGTCATCCGGCTTCTGGAAACGGATGAACGTTTTATACTTGTATTGGTTAACCACAGTGAAAAAGAAACCCGGATACACCTTGATTTCAATTTTGACGCTTCTCCCCTGAACACAGTTCTTGCGGGACTGGAATGTAAAATTGTGGAAATACAGAAATGAGCCTCAGCGCTCAATTTTTCCCCTAATACACCGATATTCAGAAAATGAACGGCAAAAATCTCATGCTTTTTACGACGCTGTTTTTCTCCGCGTTGCTTTTCTTTTCCTGCGCCTCCATGAAACCCGCCGGACAAAGCCTGCCCCCGGAACAGGCCGTCGCGGCGGTCCCTGAACGGCCGCCGGAACAAGCCGCCGCGGCAATCCCCGAACGGCCGCCGGAGCGGCCTGATCCTCCCGATCGTATCATGGGGAGGGGCCTGGTATCCGAGGAAAATCTCGCTCTTTTTCTTGAACGGAACAATCCTGAGGCGGACCGGGAATTCGCGCTGAGCCTGGCCGGCTATTATATTACGGAAGCGGCCCTTGAGGGGGTGAATCACGACACGGCTTTCGCGCAAATGTGCCTGGAAACCGGGTTTCTCAGCTACGGTGGACTGGTAACGCCGGATATGAACAATTTCTGCGGTCTTGGCTCCATTGGTCCGGGTCAGTCAGGTGAGACGTTTCCCAACCCCCAAACCGGGGTCCGCGCCCATATCCAGCACCTCAAGGCCTATGCCAGCGAGGATCCCCTGAACGGGCTTTTAGTGGACCCCCGCTACAAGTGGGTCCGTTACGGCTCATCCCCCACCATTCACGGCCTCTCGGGAACCTGGGCAGCGGATAAATCCTACAGCGGCAAAATCAGCGCCATCCTGCGGCGGCTCTACGATTTTTCCTTCAGCCCCGAGCGTTAATTTTTACCCGCGGTCTGATAGCGAAATCTCGAAATTGCTGATCAGCGACTGTCTTGGGCCGGAGCTCAAATTTCCGGCGATGTGACCGTCTATAAGGTCCACATGTATCCATTCCGATTCGGACTCGTTCACATGCCTTACCGTACCAGTGCGGTTTCCGAAATCGGCGGAAAGTATTGAAGGGGCTGCAAAAACTATCCTGTTGTCCATACCGGTCCTCTGTAATCCGCGCTATGAAATAGTTTTCCGCAGTTCATCGGGCATGGGCGGCTTGCCCTGCCCGTAATACTTAAAGGTGTCCGCGGCCTGCTGCCACTGTTCCGGTTTAAGGCAGGCCGGATTGTCGCTCATGCTCCTGGCATAAACGTAGGTCTTTGCGGCTTCTTCCAGGTAAACGCAGGAGTAGAGGGCTTCCTTCAGGTGTACTGCAAGCCATTTTCCCCTGGTAGCCAGTTCCTTGCCTTCCAGTCTAAATAAAGCCACCGTTACCACGGGACAGCCCATGCCAATACCCATTAAACACTCATAGCGTTTTTCCTTTAATAACAGCGACTTCCTCCAGTTTTTTTAAAAGGAAGGCGCTCGCTTTAGATAAGTAAGCATGAAACTCTTCGTTATCGTAGCACCACATTTCCGCCACAAAAAAACTATTGTAACCAATACTGTTAAGGGCCTTTAAACAAAGATCAAAGTCGACAGTACCCTCGCCGAAGGGTATATCCCGGTATATTCCCGGTCTTGTATCTTTAAGGTGTATCCCGACAATGTGCTTCCCCCCCAGATATAGTTCCCGTACCGGATCAAGCCCCGAGGCGGTAATATTACCCACATCTACATAACACTGCAAATAAGGAGAGTCTGCCATTCTTATCACAGTCAAAATTCGCTCCACGCTTGCCATAAAGGGAGTATCCATGGTTTCAATTGCCAGCATTACCCCGGCTGCGGCGGCTTCCCTGACGCAGGCTTCGATGGACTTAAAAAAGAGGCGTTCGGTCCTGATGTTGCGTTTTTCACCATGCTCGTCGTAACCGGCGATATGTACAAGCCTGATACCCGCGTCATGGGCAAAAGCAATACCCCGCCTTACAATATCTAGCCCTTTTTCCCGGACCGCGCTGTCCTCCGAACCCAGAGGGTAGCCCCTGTTTGCCGTAAGCGCCATGGTTTCAACGGGAATACCCGCCGCCCCTGCCGCGCGCCGTATGGCGGATGCGGTGGTTCCGTTGTAAAGCCGGGAAAGCCTATCCACCGCTGCGTCAATGTTCAGTTCCAAAAAGGAAAACCCGGAAGAACGGGCCAATTCCAGTTTGGCCTCCCAATCAAACTTAAAACAAACAGCCTTTTCGTATAAACCAAGCCTTGGTACCATAAAACTTATCCGCCGTTTATAAAATCCGCCGCAACCCGGTTAAAATGATCCGGTTTATCCCAAAAAAGCATATGTCTCGGGCTATTTCATAAGGCACTCCAATATAATCGGTTTTTCGGACAAAGATCATAAACACATACCCCTAGTAAATATTGTAATCCGCTTAATTGTACCAAGGAAATAGCAAATGTCAAGAAAAATCTGAAAAATTTAGCAGCTTCTACAGCCCCGTAATACTCCGGGCGCATCCGTAGCAGGCATGGGCCCGCCGCTTAATCTAAACTTGATTCACAGAATTTGAAGGAATTTAACCACTAACCACACGAACCTCACAAACAGCATAGCGACATCCTGGTTTTTCTGTCTTTTTCCTGTCTCGCTTTCCTGTTTTCACACGAACCAAATGGGAAGCCGGAGCGCGGCAGGCCCCGTTCGCGGGGTTTGTGGTCATCTTCCGCCTCGGAATGCCTATTCGAAGTTATTTTATGGGTCAAGAATAGCCCGCTTAACACGGGTCGGCCGGCTCTTCCCATTCCCAGACAAGCTCCCGGAGCGTTACCGGCCCTCCTATGGCAACGGAAACCGCCGCCCCTTCCCGCTTTACCACGCGGGCCTCGATGATCCCGCCGGGCTGCCCGATCCTGTACCGCGCCTCCCCGTTGGCGAGCGGGCGGCTTTTGCAGACGGCCAGGGCCGCGGACCCGGATCCGCAGCTCGATTCGAACACAAGCGAATCCGTACCGTATACGTACACCGCGGGCGTTATGGCATCGTC
>JAISBR010000142.1 GCA_031266095.1 Treponema sp.
GCCTCTAGAGATAACTATACCGCAGCTTGGGGAAAAAAGAAAGGCACTGGGGGCAAAGGGCCAGGGAGATCCCGCGATTATACAGACATGAACAGGGCCCTGCGGGACGATACGCGGAAAGCGGCGGAGCAGGCCATCGAGCATTTCGCCGCCCACTACGTCCGGTACACCGAAAAGATGACCGAGACCCAGCGGTATGAGCTCCTCGGGGTCCACACCTGGCATCCGGGTCATCCCATCGAAGTACCCGGCACCATGCCGGAACTCAGCCCCCGGCCGGGCCACATCCGCCAGATCATTCTGGAATACAAGGACCTGGGGGCCGAACACCCGGGCAAGCCCGAGAAGGTTCACGGCATCGAAATCCGCTTCCATGAAACAGGACGAGATGGCTTCAGGTTTGAAGCGGGTAAAGACCCGCCGGTATACATCGTGTTTGGGTATGCCCTTTTCCAGGGGTAGGAACTTCTTCAGCCACCCTTCCTTGGCTTTCCCGTATTTTTCGATGTCTTCCAGCCTTCGGCGAAAGCCATGACGGCCAACTGGGTGCTAACGATGACCTCTATCAAAGGGTAAGCCTTGTTCCGTTCGACCCGGGGGTCTTTGATATGCTTAAAGAAATCGATTAAGTCCAGTATAGGTTGTGTGGTCATAGTCCCCTCCAATCCCCCCTATCGACATTCCCCTCCTTCCTCTTTACCCTTTTTTATATGCGCTCGTTCTGGGATTGAGTCCAAGTGTTTTGACAAGCCAGGGAAAAAAGTATATACTGGGATTTCTATAAGGAATTAGTTGTGGTGGAAAAAAGTATTTTGGACATTTTGCGAATAGGCATATTTTATGACGGCTATTATTTTTATAAAGTAAGTAATTACTACAAGTATGAACATGAAAAGAAATCCCGGATAAGTATCAGCGGCCTGCACGAATTTATACGGAGCGAGATAGCCACCCAGACCAAAATGGATATGCGTCAATGCCAGATCATCGATGCCCATTACTTCAAAGGGCGTTCATCCGCGAAAGAGCTGGGTGAGAAAGTACAGAGTGAGCGAATTTTTGAGGACATTCTGATGCGGGAAAATATTGTCAGCCATTATCTGCCCCTCCGTTACGGAGAAAACAACGTGGCCCAGGAAAAGGGCATAGACGTATGGCTTGCCCTTGAAGCCTATGAGCTTGCCATATACAAGCACTTTAATGTTCTTGTGCTGGTTGCGGGTGACGGTGATTATGTCCCTTTAGTCCGCAAGCTCCATACCCTGGGTACTCAGGTTATGCTTATCTGCTGGGATTTTTCATATCATAATGAAAAAGGCGATATGGTGGAAACCAAAACATCCAGGCAGCTCCTGGAGGAGGTTTTTTATCCCGTGCAGATGCACCAAAAAATTGAACAAAATAACAATGAATTTATAAAAAGCCTATTCGTGCTTGATCGGAGTTTTGAAAAACCGCCCATTGTGTTTAACTTGAAGCCTGAAATTGATATCGGGGGAGAGACGGAAGAATACATCTCCGTTATTGTCAGTATTAATCCGAATGGTTTCGGCTTTATAAAGGACGATGACCGGAACAATATTTTTTTCCATTACAGTATAGTCACCAATCGGGATTTTTCCGAACTGAGTAACGGTATGCAGGTGAAATACACCGTAGAGGAAGATGAGGAACGAAGCAAGCGGGATGACGCCGTCCGCTATCGGGCCGCTAGGGTTACGGTGATTGACTGAGCCGGCGCTTTAGCCCAATTCCGTTGAACGCCGCCAGGCGGCTTCCACCGCCCGCATAACCGTGCCCCGGAAGGCGCCGTTCTCAAGGGCGGCCAGGCCGGCGATGGTGGTTCCGCCGGGGGAGCTGACCATGTCCTTTAATTCACCCGGGTGCCTGCCGGTTTCCTGCACCATAGCCGCGGAACCCAGGACGGTCTGAGCGGCGAAACGCAGGGCTTTGTCCCTGGGCAGCCCCGCCCGCACTCCGCCGTCGGCCAGGGCCTCAATAAAAAGGTACACGAAAGCCGGCCCCGAGCCTGAAAGGCCGGTCACCGCGTCCATGTAACATTCCTCCACCCGGTCCACCACGCCCGCGCCTTTGAGAATTTTTTCCAGTTCCGTGATTTTTTTTGCCGGAACCTCCGCCGAGGCCGCCAGGGCGATCATGCCCCTGGAAATGAGCGCCGGTGTGTTGGGCATTATCCGCACCACCGGGACAGTTGACCCGTCCACAATCGCCTGAATTTTTTCGATAGGCCAGCCCGCAGCCATAGACACCAGAACCGGCGGCTTTCCCGCACTCAGCCGTTCCCGTACCGCCGGGGCAATCTCCGCCAGTACCTTCGGCAATACCTGGGGTTTAACCGCGAGGAAGATATAATCTCCCTTTGTAACCGCCTCACGGTTGGACGCATAAACCGCCGCACCCAAGGCCGCGGCCGCGGCTTTTGCTTTTGCCGTGTCCGCATCGGTAAGACCGATATTCAAGCCCTTGATTAAACCGGCGGCGCCCTTCATCAGGGCAAAACCCATGTTCCCGCTGCCTATACAGGCGATAGTAATACCCATGGCTGCATTCTTACAGACGGCCGATAAAAATGCAAGTCGCCTATGGTTCGTTTTTCACGTGGCGCAACACGGTGTCCCCAATTTGGAAGGTAATTTCAGTCCGGCCGCCTGCTTCACCGGCGGCCGGGCTGCATGTAGTGTATCTTATCCCGCCAGCAGCCGGTTAATCTTTTTGACGAAGCCGGCCGGATCTTTCAGCCGTACCCCTTCAACAAGCAAAGCCTGATCGAGTAAGACTCCCGCTACATCGGCGATGCGTTCCTCATCTTCAACATTTTTGAGGCCCGCCACAATGGGGTGATCGCCGTTAACTTCCAAAATCGGCTTAATGTCGGGCATTTCGGCCTGGCCCATGGCCTTGAGCATCTGGGCCATCTGAATAGAGGGATCGTTTTCGTCGGCCACGATACATGAGGGGGAATCATGAAGCCGGCGGGAAAGTTTTACGTCCTTTACCCGGTCTCCCAGGGCTTTCTTGATCTTTTCGATAACGGGCTTGGCTTCTTTTTCAGCGGTATTGTCCTTTTTTTCGCCCAGTTCCTCATCGGCGCCGACGCGGTTCACCGCCTTCAGCTCCCAGCTCCGGCTTTCGGTTTTGTTATCTGTACCGGAACTTTCCGGTAAATCTTTACGGTAGCTGTGCAGAGACGGGATCACTATATCGTCGATTTCGTCATCCATGATGAGGACTTCGATTTCCCTGGCACGGTAGGCTTCCAGCAGCGGGGAGGCCCGCAGGGTCTTTTCATCACCGCCGGTGATGTAGTAGATGTGCTTCTGATCGGTTTTCATACGGGAGACATAATCGGCAAAGCTGACCCAGCCTTCAACGGCGGTGCTCTTGAAACGGACCAGATCCTGAATAGCGTCACGGTTGGCGAAATCCGAGTAAAGTCCTTCCTTAAGAGGACGGTTGAACTGGCCGATAAATGTTTCCCATTTTTGCTTCGACTCATTGGAACCGGAACCGGCGTTATCTGCCATTGACTTAAATTCTGAGAGCAGTTTTTTTACCGACGCGTTCTTGATGTTGAGGAGTATCTTGTTCTGCTGCAAAATCTCCCTGCTTACGTTGAGGGGCAGATCCTCGGAATCGATTACTCCCCGTACAAAGCGCAGCCAGGTCGGCATCAGTTCCTTGTCGTCGTCGGTGATAAAAACCCGTTTCACATAGAGCTTGACTCCCGGCTTATAGTCCGCGTTGTACATGTCAAAGGGCGCCTTCCTGGGAATATAAAAAAGTGTCGAGTACTCCAGCGTCCCTTCCGCCTTGGTGTGGATGTAGTGTAATGGTTCCTCGGTATCATGGCCCAATTGCTTGTAAAATTCGGTGTAATCCTCGTCTTTGAGTTCCGCCTTGGCCCGCCGCCAGAGCGCCGTGCCTGAGTTGATCCGATCGGTTTTGGTTTTGCTGCCTTTTTCTTTACCTTTGTCATCCCATTCCTTTTCCTCGTAAGTGAGGTAAATGGGGAAAGCGACATGGTTGGAGTAACGCTTGATTATGTCCTCAACGGACCAGCGGTTGGCGTATTCGGTTCCTTCTTCGGTAAGATGGAGGATCACCGTCGTACCCTGGCTATCCCGGCCGGCGCTCTCAATCTCGAAACTTTCTTTCCCGTCGCTGGACCATTTCCAGGCGGCCTCTTCGGCGGCCTTGCGGCTTATTACTTCAATCCTATCGGCTACCATGAAGGCCGAGTAGAAACCGACGCCGAACTGACCGATAAGATTAGAATCCTTTTTTGCGTCTTCGGCGAGTTTTTCCAGAAAGACCCTGGTACCGGACCGGGCGATGGTTCCCAGAGAGTCGATCAGTTCCGCCTCATTCATGCCGATCCCATTGTCAGCGACCGTGAGGGTTTTAGCCTCTTTATCGAAGGAAATATCGATCCGGGGGTCAAAACTGATGGACTTATAGGTGTCATCCGCCACGGTAAGATACTTGAGCTTATCCAGGGCGTCGGAGGCGTTGGAGACAAGCTCCCGCAGAAAGATCTCCCGGTTGGAATAGAGGGAGTGGATAATAAGGTGCAGCAACCGGCTTACTTCGGTTTGAAACTGGTGTTGTGCCATGAAGGGCTCCTCAATGTAATAATATATATACATACTAGCAGGAAGAGGATAGGAGTGTCAAATATCATGCCGGCGGGCAAGATTGTATTGCGATTCTTGACAAAATGCTTGCGCAAAACGGCAAAAGGGACTACACTCTTTCCATGCTTTTGACCACGGTACACATACGGTCAGCCTCCCCGCGAAAGACAGCGCTGAAAACCGCGGTGTCCATGCCGCGGCGCGGGCGTGTCGTCGGGGGGGGGGGGGGGGGGGGGGGGGGGGGGGGGGGGGGGGGGGGGGGGGGGGGGGGGGGGGGG
>JAISBR010000127.1 GCA_031266095.1 Treponema sp.
GCTCTGAATGGCCCTGCCGGATAGGGAGAATATTTCCCGGTTCTCTGTTTCTGAACGGGCGGCTATCATGGCGCTGATGGTTTCGCTTGAGGCAGAGAGGAAATCGTATTCGGTGTTTAAGACGAGGTAGCGGTTCAGATATGCCTGGGCAGCGAGGATGATCCTGCCGCCGCTGATAAGACCCGAAACTTTATCGTTTTCAACATAGGGTTTGACATAGGCTTCGTAAGCATCAAAGGCGGCGGTAATATCATACTGGCCGTTCATCAAATTCAAATTGGCGCTGTTCCGCAGTTGCGCCGGAGTCGGTATGTCAATCGCCCCGGCAAGATTCAATATCTTTTCCGTTACCGTAAAGAGGGAATCCGAATCCGGTTTATCGGTCATTTTCCCGGACAGCAATTCATTGGTTTTCAGGTTAAGGGCGGCGGTCCGCAGCGTTTCCAGTTCATTGTTCAGGTTGGCGGAAAATTCCCGCTCCAAGGCGCTGATGATTCCCAGAACCCCGCTTGAGTTTTCGCCGTTTTTTTCCCTGATAAAGTCCATATCGTTGTTGAAAAGAGCTGTATAATTCTTTACGGCATAATCAATTGCCAAATCGTTAAACAGGTAATCGTTTATCAGGTTGTTTCCAAAGGGATCGGCATTTCCGGAACCGTTAAGCCCCAGGGGTATATTCACCTTAAGCATCTCGTCCTTGATTTCCTCAAAAAGCCCCCGGCCACGGGTGATAAGACTGTTTTGTGTTTTGAGGAGTTCCTGCCATTGGGAAACCAGGTTTTGCGTCTCCCGCAGGGAAGACGCGTCGCCGGCCCGGCGCAGGAGCATGGCAATCCGGTTGTAATTGGCAATAATGTTCTGGGACAGGGAAACCAGGTTTTTTATTTTGCCGTAGAGGGAATCGGGATACACCGAAAGACGCTGCCAGGCGGAGAGGATGATCTGCAATGCCGATTCCTTGGCCTGGAAGAATTCGGTGGAATAGATATAGGCCGCTTCTTCCGCAAAGGTATAGCGCCGATCTTGCCTGAGGACAAAATTGTTGAGCATGGTCCGGGAATCGTTGGAAAGCTCCGGCAGAACATAGGCTGTCATGGCCTGCGAACGGTACTGATCGGACAGAAAAAAGCTCTGGAAATTCTTCTGATCAAGTTCATCCAGCAAGGTAAAGGATTCTATGACCGAACGCAATTCATGGTCAAGCGTGGGGGTCGAAAAGGACTGATCAATCAATTTGGATCCCACGCTTTTAATCAGCGGGGTTCTGATAAGGCTTCCGTAGAGCTGGTTGGTAACAAAAATCCGGTCCCGGCGGCCCATGTTAAACTCGCCGAAGGTCAGGAGAGCCGAAAGCAGAAAACCGGGAAGAGGAGTCAGGTTGATGTTACGGTAGGCCAGAGCATTATAGTAAAACTGTACCGGAGAAACCCCGTTGTCCTGCCGGTTGGGATTGTTATCAACGGCAAAGGTTCCATCGCTGTTTTTTATGATGACGGGCTGACCGGTGGCGCCGTTGCGCGCCAGGATCGAGGTAAGGGATTGATAATAATTGGCAACCTGGGCCAGGGACACGGCCACATCATTGGTCCTGAAAAAAGCAGTAAAGAGACCGATAAAAGAAAGGATTGTCAAAACACCGCAGAGGGCAAAAATGGGTATTGCCCTGTTCACCGCTTCTTTTCTGACAAAGACCGCATGGGGCGAGGAGTTGAAAATAAACTTTTGCAGCGTATCCCTGACAAAATAGGACCGTGAAACCGGGGGAGCCGGATCGGTTAATAGGAGGTCCTCGGCGCGTTTTCCCGCCAGGGCGGCCATGCCGGGACTAAAGGAATGTCCCAAATCGGTGGAACTGGTAAAAAACAGGCCGTCGAAAACCGTGTCCTTGGTTCCGTGGAAGGTATCCTCGCTAAAAAGGGCTTCAAGGTAAATATGCAAGTTTTGGAACAGGGCATCGAAATTTTCGGGGAACATCAACAGTTTTCCTGCCACGTCCATCCGGTTTGAATCGCCTGAGATACGGAGCTGCAAGTCCCGGGAACTCATGGTTTTTTTATAACCCGAACGGAGCCGCGCCACCAGGCTGTCCCAAAATACCTTAAAGTCTTCCGCCCGGTAAAAGGCGGTTTTATTTTCATACCCCAGTATCTGATGCCGCAGTTCCTCCGAAATCCCCAGAGCGTATTCCCGAAAGCCGTTCACCATATCGAGTTTGGTCACCATCACATAACAGGGAAGGCGCATACCGCTGGCATCCAGCAGGTGGGCCAGCTCATTGGCCATGAGGGTCGCTTTTTTGCGGGTCATGTCCCTGCTGTCCACCAGCAGGGCATCCGCGGGGATTGTCAGGATTATCCCATCCAGGGGCTTTCGATAGTGCCTGCGGCATATCTGCCGGACAATGTGTGCCCACTCCGCGCTTGAGCCTTCCAGCCAGCGGTCAAAAAAGACGCTGCCGCTTACGTCGCAGACCACCGCCTTTCCCCCCAGCCACAGCCGCAACGGCAGGCTTTTTTCGTCCGGCCCGGCCTTCTTTTCCTCTGCTGAAGGGACCAGTTCCAGCTCGCTCTGCTCCAGCAGCGCCGATTTCCCAGAACCGGGTTCCCCCAGCAGCATGAACCAGGGCACCCCGTACAGGCCCCTGCCGTGAATGGCCGCAAGATCAAAACCCCTCTTGAGCAGTTCGTCTATCTTTGTGATATTATCCGAAAGCTCTTCCTTGGCCTTGGCGTGTTTTTCCCCTCCTTGGGCAAGCCGGGCCACATGGCGCCAAACCGTCAGATCCTTAAAAATATCCCTGGTTTCCCTGTCCTTGATCCGTTTCCGCCTGAGTTTTCCGATAAGGGGTAAAACCACCATCAAAACAATAAGGAGCAGCACAATAACCAAAATGACTTTGGCCAGCGTACTGGTCCGTATCATGTCGATAATCTTCGGGAAAAAAGAACCAATTTGTGCGAACATCACGGAATCTCCTGGGGAATAGTTTGGATTCCCCGCCTCTGGGCGGCGGTGGCGGCGTCGGATAGACTTTTCCTAAACTGGCGGGTTATATCAAAAAAAACCGTAAAATTAACGATCAGCGAAACCGCCAAAAGGAAAAGTGAAAGAACGATACTTACCCGTAGAGGCTGCAGGACCCGGCTTTTTTTTAGTCCGGCGAGCCGCTTTTCCGCGGCAACCTTGACAATAGGTTCTTTCCGGATATCAAATTCCCCCGGAAACCGGGAGGCGCATTCCTGCATGGTTTTTTCGATATAGCCGCGATCATTGCTATAGGCTCCCTCAAAGCCCAAGCCGAGCATGGTATAAAATAGGGGGAGCGTGTTATGGGATTTGTTGTCCTTAAGAGCATCGGAGAGCAGGTTAAAAAACTTTTCATCCCCCGAAAGTTCGTTGTAGTTCCTGCCCAGTTCCTGCCAATCCCTGCTAAAGGGAAAATTCCCTTCCTTGACCATAAAGTCGATAAAAAAGACCAGGGGCCGTTCTATCCGTTCATAGTCCCGGTCTAAAGCCGGATCCGCCGCGGCGTTACGCTTTGCGTCCTCCAGGGAGGCTTCAATGTCCTGCCGGAATCTTCCCATAGAAGGGGAACTTCCCGCCTGGTTCAACTGCCAATAATTACAAAAGGTACCCAAAACCGGGCGGCAGAGTTCTTCGATATTCACAGGGGCGCTCATGGTATTCTCCTATTCCACTATGGTTATGAAAAGGGATGTTGTCAGTTTGGGAAAGAGATCCCGGGCATAGTCTATTATCATGCCCTTTTCCTCGCACATATCCCGCCATACCTTTGCTGATTCGGCCTGGTCCAGCCGGAACCAGATGGTATCCTCCAGGATCGGCAAAAACCGGGGGGGATACCGCAGACCAGTCAGTTTCATCCCCCGTATCCGCTGGGATTTTGCCCCGGGGTTGATCAGCTTAAAGGTATCCCCCTGTTCCAGGGCACGGATTACCTCTCCATTCTCCGCCGCAGTCTTAACCGCCAGGTACATTTCGTTCACCGTGGCGATATCCTCGGTCTTGATGCCGGCGAAAAGATAATTGCCGTCCTCGGTGGGTGCAAAGTTAAGCCGGATATACCCCGCTCCCCCTTCGCTTCTGATGAAGGAGCGGATATCCTTAAAGAGTTCGGCAAACACCGGCAGGCGGTCGTCATGATCGTAGCGCCGGATCTCCCGAATACCGTTCTGGGGATTGATCCCCATGAGTTCCGACAGGAAAGATGCCAGTTCCAGGTACAGGTCAAAGGGAGTGATAAACCCGTCCGCCAGCAGGGTGGAAAGCCTAAGGTGGTAGTAGTTCAGGGTTCGCAGCAGCAGGAAGGATCGGGCATCTTCCAGGGCATCGGCCCGGGAAAAGTTTCCGGTCCGGTTCGGGACTTCGGCTATGGCATTTTGCTGCTTGTCCCGGCAGCGGCGTATGTCCGGTATAAGCCCCGCGGTCATGTTAAAGAGCGGGTCGTCGGCGGTCAGCATCATAAATGGGGGGATGTAATTTTCATCCGCCTTGATCATGACCTGGCTTATATTACGGCTTAGGACATTGAGTTTGAGGATGGGCAAAAGCTGCATATCCTTGTTGTCGTCATGGTCCGTTACCAGATGGGCGTTGATCCGACGGGTGATAAGGGTTATTTCATTGTCTCCGGAATTCTCGTCCCGAACCTTTTTTTTCTGGGGCAGGTAGCATTTTTTTTCCTGGGAGGCATCCTCATCCGCAAGGTTCGCCTCAAATTCGGACCAGTGGGAAACGGCCAGGTATATCGTAAAGCCTGCGGGATTCTCCTTAAGGGCATCGTTCAGGTCCAGGGGCTTTAGGACGCAGTTCCCAGGCATGGAAAGTTCCATGCCGTTCCCCATGACTGCGGAAAAACGCTTCACCGCTACCCGTCCTCCTTTAAGGGACTCCAGGTCAAGCTCAAAATCAAGAAGCCCATAGGAATAGGGCAGCAACAGGGAACGGTTAATGCGGACATACTCTGAGGCTATCCGCTGCTGATACTGAAAATGGTGGGGCTGTAAAAACTGCCCGTCGTTCCAGTGCAATAATTCTTCAAAACGCATAGACTACCTTCATGTATTTGTTTTCTCGTCTTAGGGGGTATTTCCGCCGGGGGTATCCCCGCCTTGCTCCTGCTTGACCGCCGGAGCGTAGGGATTCTCGTGATCCCTCCCCACCGCTTCCCGGTTATCCGGGCGCTGGACTTCCGCATTCTTGCCTGTCTGCGGATCTTTGGGCAGATTAAAAATGCGGGTTACCTTATCGTGCTCAATTTCAACATAAATGGGCCGGGTAAAGACTCCGTTTTTTTTAAGATCCACGGAAAGGATACGGGGATCTTCATCGGGCATATCGGGAGTATGGGGCAGATCCGCTATAAGAATCAGAGTTACGGGTTTTTTCTTGAGCCACCTGTCCCAGTAATCGGAGCGGAAGTACAGGGTTTCAGGAGCGGTTTGCTCCTGTGAGAAGTAGGCCGTAAATGGATCAAGCCGTTTCCGCAGGGTGCTGGCGGGAGCGAAATACTTGTCCACTCCGTCTTTTTTGACCTGATCCGCCTCATCGGCGGTTACCGCTGCCACATCGAATTCTATCGACGGGTATATGGTGTAGTAGTCCTCCAGGTCCGCCGAAAGACCCACCACCACCCGGCGCTGGCTGGCACAGCCCGAAAGCGCGCAAAAAATGACCATCCCCCAAACAGGGGTCAAGCGCCATTTTATCTTCATCCGCAAATCCTCTCTATAATCCATCCGTCCTTTAAAGTGAAGGCTTCCAGCGTTGGTAGTCGGGTGCCGCCCCGTTCCCGCCGTCCCGGGATGCGGCCGGCTTTTCTTCCGGGGCGGGATCCCAGCGTTTGTATACGTTGCTGTTAGCGGGCAGCTGGACCCGCCCATTCTCCGCAGCTGGCTTTCCGTTTTCCGGTACGGCTTGAGCGATCTCGTGGGGTGTCTTTCCATCGGCAAGGCTCTCTTCCCAGTTGTCCTTACCGCTCAATACATCCACCCCCATGTTAAAGTACAGTTCGTACCGTTCCTTGAGCTTCCGGGTACCCCCTTTATGGAGGGCGCACATGAGCAGGGTCTGAGCCAGCCCGTTAGCCGCAAGTCCCGGCGGGGTAGGAATGGTCTGGTCGCCTCCGGGCATGAGGTTGCCGAAGGCCCAGAACGCGCTTAAGGACAGAAGCCCCGCGGGAGTGTCGGTACATTCGTTGCCGATGTCCAGGCAGGCTTTGCTATTCACCTCGTCGGGGGCAACGATCCAACGGTACACCGCGTTCATGGCGTTATCCCGCAGTTTCTTTTCGTGTTCGGGAACCTTTGGCGGCAAAACGGATTTTATCGTCTCAACCGCATCTTTCCGCGCCGCCTGGATCTGTACCTTGAGTTCCTCCGCTGCCTTAAAGATAGGGGAGGCAGGATCGACCTCGTTGCGGTTCTCGTTGAGCCGGGAACCCACCTTTTTGAGCAGATCGATGGGATGTATGCCGTGCACCTTCTTAAAATGCTGAAACGCGATTTCCACTGCGTCTTCAAGCAAGGCATGGATCTCAGGATCGGCCTTTTGCCTGGCCGCCTTGACCTTGGCGCGGGCGTTTGCCAAGACTGCGTCCAACTGGGCCTGCAACGCCGGATCAGGCTGAGGAATCGGGATTTTGGCGAAATCCGGCACCGTGGGAGTAAAATTGGCGGCAATATCGGCAATGTCCCGTTCCACCGCGGGATTTTCCACCAACTCTTCGACAAGGGTGTTCAGACAACGGTACACCCACCAGACCGCCGCCCGGCGGTGGCCAATATACGCCATAAATTCGCAGGCTTCCCTAAACTTTTCGTGTTTCGCAAACCGGAAGGTCAGATCTTCCGCCCCGGAAACCCCTTCGGCAAGCTCCGCAAGATCCGGGCGGAGCCGGTACTGTTCTTTTTCCGCCGCATCCGCCACCGAGACATATCGGATCAGGACAAAATGTTTATGCAACCAGTCAAGTTTATCTGCCATACCATCTCCTAACTTATATTCAACGCCGCGGCATTCGTTTTCACGGCGCCCTGTTCCGCATCCACGGCCGTGGCCGCGGCGCTTGAAGCCTCCGCCCCGGTAGCCTGGACATTCGCTTCGGTGTCTGCGGCGGCAATGCTGCCGGAGTTCGCCGTCGCCGCCTCATTGTTTAGCGCGCCCTCCACGGTGGA
>JAISBR010000177.1 GCA_031266095.1 Treponema sp.
AACCGGATGTGTTTCCAGGGCTGTTTTTGGTCTTTGGATTGTAAGGCCGTTTCACTATTTGTAATAGCTGGACGGTCTGTATTCGCTTGCGTTTTAGGTTCTGTTCGCTGGCGCGTTCACCCCGGGGTATTAAACCAGACTTTCGAATAAAGTCTCGTACCGCTTCTTCCTCCCGGCTGGGTACGGGTATCCCCGCGGCAACTTTGTTGCCGACGTTTCCCCACGCTTCAACATCCGCCAGATAAGTACCGTATCCCGCCGGTCGGTTTTGATCTTCTTTTCGTTCCAGGGCCGCGATCAGGTCGCTCTCCGATTGCTCAGTGGACCGTACTTTCCGGTCGTCCAAAACCGCCATAAAACAGAGTCCGTATGAACGCAGTTCATCGTGGACATCCGGGCCAATAGAGTACTCGTGCATCAGTGCCTCCTGTGGTAAATGGGGTAATTCTACCACAAGCAGTAAACCCTCGGCTTTTAGAGACGCCCTAAATCCGGTCCCAGAGTTTCCGGGCCAGTTCACGTGACTTCGCCAGTAGCGCTTCCTCGTCGATGTTCAGCAGTACCCGGTCCCGCATGATGATCCTGCCGTTGATGATAGTGGTGTCCACATGCCGGCCCGAAACGCCGAAGAGGATGTGACTGTTAATGGTATCCGCGTTAACCGGGGTAGGTCCCTTATAATCGACGATGATGATATCCGCGTAATGATCCTTCGCGAGCGTTCCCAGTTTCCCTTTGATAAAACGTTCCATGATTTTCTTGTTGTTCTCAAAGAGCATCAGCGGCGGTTCCGCCCAGGCGACAGAGGGAATCGCCTTCACGTGCTTATGGAGGATTGCCGCGGTCTTATAGGACTCAAGCATATCGGCGGAGTAGCCGTCGGTTCCCATGCCCACCAGTACTCCCCTTTTCAGCATATCCAGAACCGGAGAGACCCCCACGGCGTTTCCCATATTGGACTGAGGGTTGTGTACCACCGCGACGCCGCTTTCTTTCAGCAGTTCCATTTCCGCTTCCGTGATGTGAATACAGTGAACCGCGATTGATTTTTCAGACAGTACGCCGTATTTGTACAACCGTTCGATAACCCGTAAGCCGTATTTGGAAACCGCGTCAACCAGGTCCTCAATACCCTCGGCGGCGTGAATATGGAAACCAAGGCCGCCTGCGGCCTCAAGGCAGCGGTTCAGTGTTCTCTCGCTCAGCGTCATCTGGGCGTGCATGCCGAAGAGCGAAGTCACCATATCGTCATTTTGCGCTTTGCAGTATTGAGTGAAATCAATGTTCTCTCTAATACCGGCGGCGGCTGTCTTTTCGCCGTCCCGGTCAGATGTCTCATAACAAAAATTACCCCTGATGCCGAAGAGTTTCGACGCCTCGGCTATCTTAAAAAGACTGCCCTCTACGGCAAAGGGACTGGCATGATGGTCAATTACCGAAGTAACCCCTGAACGAACTTCATCGATCATGGGGCCGATACAGCTGTAATACACATCTTCCGGGCTGAGTTGTTTATCCAGCCGCCACCACAGTCCTGAAAGTACCTCGCCGAAAGTGGTCGCGCTCTTTCCCCCCAGGGCGATACCCCTCGCGAAGGTGGAATAGTAGTGCATATGGGTATTGATAAAACCGGGCATCACCAGCCTTCCCTTCGCGTCAATAAATTCGGCGTCAGGGTATTTCGCGCGTAACGATGCTGTTTCCCCGACTTCCCTGATGAGATTCCCCCCGACGGCTACGGCGCCGCCTTCGATAAAGGGGCGGGATATATCCCTGGTAACAATGTTACCGTTTCCAATCAAAAACATGGTCTTCCTCCAATTAGTGTCTATCCATAATGTAGACACATTATGGACAGACTACCTTAAATTAACGGGCAGGCACGAGATACCCGTATTGCTCCTCAATGGTCTTGATCATGGCGGCCCACCCGTCCGGGATGCCCTCTCCTCCCCTTCGGTACGTCAGGACCGATTTATCCTCCAGCCGGAGCGTATAGGTGTCCGCGCCGGTTTTAAGAAAACCGGCGTTCCCGCTGTCCGCGAAATCTTCCCCGCCGCTGAAAACGGTGAACTTATCCCGGTAGGGCTTCCCCGCGTGAGGACAGAAAGTCGCGCAATTCCCACATTCATTGCAGCTCCGGTCAATGTGTACGATTTGATGGGTCTTCCGGAACGCGCCGCCGACTGCGGGCAGCCGCACCGCCACATTGGCCCGATTCGGACACACGTCCACACATATCTCACAGAGGGTATCACAGGAAAGGCAGCGGTAGCCATCGGTATGATCCCGCTTTGCCGCAATGATAAGGCCTTTTTTGCGGTACAGGTCCGCCGCGCTTGTTCCGCTCCGGGCGGCGTTCTCCGGCCCGGCGGAAAAATCCGCTTCCAGGCCAAGTTTCCGCAGAATATCCGCCGCGGCAGCTTTACCGTCGGCGATGGCCTTAACCACCGTGGCGGGACCGGCCCTGCAGTCACCCGCGATATAAACGCCGGGAACGGAACTTTCACCGGAGGCGCCGGTCCGGGGGAATCCTCCGGCGTTAAGCGCTATACCGTTATGGGTAAAGAATTCGGTATCGACCGCGGCGCCCGCGGCGGCTATCACCGTATCAAAACGCAGTTCCTCTTTTGTACCGGTAGACTCGATACTCCGCCTGCCTGAGGATTCGTATTCGCCAAGGCGCATTACCGCGCAGGTGAGGACGCCGCCGGACCAGGTTTCGGGGGCCAACAGTTCTTTGATTACGACTCCTTCCGCCAGGGTCAATTCCTGTTCCTCGTATTGGGAGGGCATGAATTCCCTGGTCCGGCGGTAGACAATGGTTACCGATTCAACTCCCCTGTTCCGCTTCGCCGCCCTGGCACAGTCCATTGCCACGTCACCGCCGCCTATGACGGCGACTCTTTTGCCCAGCGAAAGGCCGCAGTGGGATTCCTTTGATTCTTCCAGGAAACGGAGGGCGTCAAGAATCTCTTCGCCCTGTTGTTTTACCACGGCGGGGCCTTCTTTCCACGCGCCGGCAGCTATGACGATGTAATCGTGGTTTTTTCGCAGGGCGGCAATCGAATAGGTTTCCCGCGCGTTGAACCGGAATTCCACGCCGGTTTTTTCCGCTATACGGAAATCGCGGTGTATTACCTCATCGGAGATTCTGAAAGACGGTATCACATACCGCACAATACCGAACGGCTTTTCCCGCTTTTCATAGACCGTTACCGGTACGCCGTTTCTCCGCAGAAACACCGCCGCGGCAATACCCGCCGGACCCGCGCCTATTACCGCGGCGGATTTACCGGTTTTAAGTTCCGCCGGCCGCAGGGAGGCGATAAAATCTTCCTGGGCTTTATCCGCGGAGATGAGTTTGGCCTGTCTTATCCTCAGCGGATCATCGTAATCAAGCCTGGTACACTTATGCTGGCACTGGTGATCGCAGATGGTCCCGGTAATTGAGGGGGCGGTATTGTCAAGGGCGATTATTTTGAACGCCTCGCCGTAATTTTCCGCCGCCACAGCCGCGAGATAATCGGGAATACGCTGGTGAATGGGACAGCCGCCTTCCATGCAGGGCGCTTTCTCGCAGTCAAACAGGGAGAGGGCGCTCTTTGTCTTCCGTGAACCAGTCCGGCGGTATTCCCTGCGGAAACGTTCCTGTCCGGAAACCGATTCGGCCAGCTCCTTCAAGGCGTCCACATTGATACGGCCGCGGATCCCGCCTGCGGACGCTGCCCGCTCAGGGACTTTTTCCGCAAGTTCCGCAAGCTGGGTGAAGCGCTCATAGCCTCCGGGCTTGAGTATCGTGGTAGCCATCGTCACCGGCCTGATGCCTGATGCGAGGATTCTCTCAAGGTTAAAGAAATCGGCGCCGCCGGAATAGCTTATGGGAAGTTCGCCTTTGAAAGCCCCGGAGAGTTTTTGCGCCACATTGATCGAGAGGGGAAACAAGGCGCGGCCGGACATATACATTTCCGTCCCCGGCAACTCGTTTCGTTTTATTTCCACCGGAAAAGTATTGGTCAGTTTTACCCCGAAGCTGAGCTTCCGTCCCTGTGCCAGGGCCGCAAGGCGGGTGAACATATCCACCGCGTCATTGAATTGCAGGTCATTTTTGAAATGATGCTCGTCAAAGGAAATATACCCATAACCAAGTTCGTCTAACAGCCTGCGGGCCGTTTCATAACCCAGAAGGGTTGGATTACATTTGACGAAGGTGTGCATTCCCTTTTCGGTGATTAAATACGCGGCTATTTTTTCGATCTCTTCCCTGGGACAGCCGTGCAGGGTCGACAGGGTAACGCTGTTTGAAACCGCCGGGGAAACGGCGTCAAGGTCCTTTTGGGTAAAACGGTCAAAGGAACTGATGTTATTCGCAAGATAACGGAAACAGCTTTTCCATATCGCCGTATTTTCGGCGTTTTTCATCCCCTCAATATACGAATCGATCTTTTCCGATTTGATTCCCTCAAGGCTGTAGCCGACGCTTATATTAAAAATCACGCCGCCTGTATCGGGGATGTTACATTCTTTCCTGAACAAATGACAAAGAAACCACGCCTTGATATATTCTTCCTGCGCCTCGGCGACGGTCAGTTCGGTGGACCATTCCACATTGTAGCCCTCGTCCATAGCGTTAATACAGGGCCGGGCTACCGCCTTTCGCAGTTCCTCACCATCCATGACCTGTACGGTCTTCAGCTCCATAAAGCGGGCGCCGGCCAGATATGCCGCGAGAATATTCTGGGCAAGCTGTGCATTGGGGCCGGCCGCCGGTCCGATGGGAGAACTGATACGGGCGCCGAAAAGAACGGTATTGCCGTGTTCCCCCGCGGGACGGTAAAATTTCTCCGCTCTGATGCCGAAAACCGAACCGTGATTGGTATATTCCCCTCGTACCCAGCCTACCAGCTCCGCAAAGGGAATCGGCCGCATTATCTCACTCATGGTTAACTCCTCTTAATATTTGTGTTGTGTTACATTACAGTTTGTGTAAGACACCAGGGAAAACCCGCGCCGGCTTTAGCGGACAGCCGCCGGGAGTTTGCTGCACTTCGTGCATAAAACCTCCACGTACAACAGGCTCCCGGAATCTCTCCCATTTTACTACAAGTATTGCCGTCCGTCCACCGCAGCTTATCTGCCGTTCAGGGCAACCCTCAATGCTGCATTCCTGCAGGATGTTCTATTCGAAGGTAAAAATCACCTGAGGCTGTTCCAAAACCATGCGCTGTAGCGCATAGTCAATTAGTTTTGGAACAAGCTCACCTGTCAGGCGATTTTATGAGGTCTTAGGCGCGAAGAGCAACAAACTGCTAGACCAAGCGCCCTGAAAATGGTATGGTATTTTAAAGGCCGCTCTTTCAAAACTGAAGTCTTGAAAGAGCCTCATTTGAGTATCCAAAACAACTGCGAGGTGTGGTTTTTATGGCTTTAAAGGAAAAGAAGGCAGCGGTTAAGGGAAAAAATCCCTCGGATTCGGAATTTATCCATCGTTTTAAGGCTCATCCCTTCATTTTCATCGGTACCATTATCATACTTATAATTGTAATAGTTGCCTTTGTCCTGGTCCCGGCCGTTGTTCCCGAGTATGCCGGGGGTGGTAATGTAGATCTGACCTTCGGTTCTTATGACAAGGCGCCGATCAGTTATGTGCCGGGGAATTATTTCGCCCGGTACTATTCAATGGCGGCCCAGTACCGGCAGGATTCAGTCGACCCCAATAATTACCAGTTAGCGAGTTACCAGATTTGGCGGGAGGCTTTTGGGGCTGCCGTGGTTCATACGGCGATTTTGCGGGAAATGGAAAAGTCCGGATATACCGTTCCCGTGGAAATCGTTGACCGGGAAGTAGCCCAGTTACCCCAGTTTCAGGAAAACGGCCGTTTTTCCGCGTCCTTGTATCAGCGGCTTTCCAATAATGACCGGCTTACCCTCTGGAGGCAGGTGCAGGAAGATCTCGCGAAAGAACGGTTTTATTCTGATGTTACCGAGCTGCTTAAATCCTCGGCGGAAGGAGCCTTTATTGGCAAAATGGCGTCTCCCCAGCGGAGTTTCGATATGGTTCCTTTTTCGGTAGACGCCTATCCGGATACCGAACTTGCCGCCTACGCGCTGGAACATCCGGATCTGTTCAGGGCGGTCCATCTCTCAAAAATCACCATCAATTCCAGCGAGAGAGAGGCCCGGCAGGTGCTCGAGTCAATAAAGAACGGAACCACTACCTTTGAGGACGCGGCCGGTTCCTATTCACAGGACAGTTATGCCGAAAGAGGCGGGGACATGGGGATCAAACTGGCTCATGAATTGAATGTGGAAATCACCGAAGAGGCGGACAGGGAAAGGATCATTGCCCTGGGCAGGGGAGAATACAGTGATGTGGTAAGAGTCAGTTCCGGCTGGGCTTTTTTCCGGGTCGAGAATGAGGTTCTAAGCGCGGATATCTCCGATTCAGCGACGCTGGACAAGGTTCGAGCCTATGTACGGAATTTTGAACGGGGCCGAATGGAGGACTGGGCTATCGCGCAAGCCCGGGATTTTATCACCCAGGCAAATGTATCCGGTTTTGACGAATCCCTCAGTGAGCGGGGGATTGAAAAACGTACTTTTGGTCCGGTCTCCATCAACTACGGAAACATCGATCTTTTTAGCAGCCTCAGTTCCTTTTCGATACCGGAACTTTCCGGTTCTTACTCAGATGAAAATTTCTGGAGTGCCGCTTTT
This sequence comes from Treponema sp., assembly GCA_031266095.1. Next base: position 6,718 of record JAISBR010000177.1, read on the forward strand.
TCAACTCCGGTCAATAGTCTGTCGGAACCCCTGGTACAGGGCGGTAATGTGCTGGTGCTTTTTCCCACTGAGGAAACCGAGGCTGAAGACTCCGGCGTCGAGTCTATCGCTTCGGCCTATTCTAATTATTGGCTGAGCTATATGAGCGGACAGTCCCTGGGATCCTATTTCCTCAACAGTGAAAAGATGGATGACCGGTTTCTTGAAACTTACTTCCGCTACTTCCTGACCCAGAGCGAATAATTGACAGCGGCCCGCCGGGGTTTTGTCTATAAAGGAAAGACCCTCCTTTCAGGCATTGATCCAATCGGCAGGATGGAAAAAACAGCGGAAAATATTCCTCTTAAGGATAGAACCCTCTACTTTTGTCCTTCCCCGCTCTACGGTTACGGGCTGGGGAGGCTGCTTGAAAGACTGGCGGAAGAGGCTCCCCATTCGGTTGTATTCTGTGTGGAAGCGGATAACGAGTTATACGATCTGTCCCTTAAAAACCGGGATCCCTCACTTGCGGTAAATCCCCGATTATGCATAACAGACACCTGTGAAAGTGCCGCCGTCTGCGCCTTGGTGCGGCAAATATGGGGAGGGCGGGTTTTTCGCAGGGTGGAGATGCTCCGCCTCACCGGAGGCTGGCAGCTTTTTCCCGATTTGTACAATTCCCTCGCGGAGGCGCTGCGGCGGGAAATCGCCACAGATTGGGGCAATGCTTTAACTCTGACAAAATTGGGCCGCCGCTATATCCGTAACGCCCTGCGGAATCTCGCCCTTATCCCCCGCTGCCTCTCAATCGAGAAACTCTCTTTCGGCGGCGACCCGGTACTGGTCCTGGGGGCGGGTCCCTCGCTGGACCCGCTGCTTGACGGTCTTTCCCTCCGTTTCGGAGAAACACTCCAGTGGCGTCAGGAGCGGCCTTTCAGAATAATCTGTGTGGACACCTGCCTCCCCACCCTGCGGGAACGAAATATTGCCCCTGATCTTGCGGTGATCCTTGAAAGCCAACACTGGAATCTGCGGGACTTTGTCGGCTGCCTGGGCTGGGATGTTCCCGCCGCGATGGACCTTTCCGCCTTGCCCGCCACCGGGAACATACTCTCAGGCGGGGTGTATCTCTTTATGACGCCGTGGACAGAATTACATGTCTTCGAGCGGCTCAACGCCTCAGGACTGCTGCCCCCGGATATCCCTCCGTTGGGATCGGTGGGACTCACCGCAGTGAAACTGGCACGCCGGCTCAGTTGGGGTAAAATTATTGTCGGGGGTATTGATTTTTCTTTTACCCTTGACGCATACCATGCCCGTTCCACTCCGGAGCGCCTGGACAAACTGCGCCGCCATAACCGCTTCCAAAGTCTCTTCAATATTGCGGCTTTCGGTCCTGCCGCCCGTAGTTTTGTCTCCAAATCAGGCCTCCCGGTACGAAGTGATCCCGCCATGCGGAACTACCGCGCTCTTTTTGAGCGGGAATTCGCAGCCGATCCCCGTCTCTTTGATATCTCTGGCAGCGGCCTTCCCTTGGGCCTGCGTTCCCTCTTGCCGGAAGCGGTCTTCAACGCGCTGGCGGAGGGCAAAAAGGCGTTCACCGCCGGGGAGATACTTCCGGCGGAAGAAGCTGCCTTGACGGAACGGCTCAGGGCTTTTATTCAAGGAGAGCAAGACCGTCTTACCGCGCTGCGAAAGATCCTTACCGGAGAGGCGCGGGCAGAACGGCTGAATAGTCTTATAGGTGAGTGCGATTACCTATGGGCCCATTTTCCCGATTACGCCGGCGCGGGAGGCCGCTGTCCCGGTCCCGGGGAATTTGCCGCCGGTACCCCCTCCGCAGTCTCATTTCTCAAGCGTCTCCGCAGTGAAATTGACCCCGCCCTGGCCCTCTTTGAGCGGACGTTCAGGGAAACCGGGATCAGCGCGGGATAAACCGTGTCCTGCCGATTTGAAGTTCAAGAATAGTCTCAAAATATCCGTTAATTGAACAATGAGAGTCTTTAAATACCTCATAGGGCTGTGGACGGGTATGGCTGTCTACTCGGTGTTATCGCTGTTGAGCGGTCCCTCAGGTTTGTCCGCCTATGGCCAGCTTGAGGCCGAAAGGGAACGACAGCTGGTCAATATGCGGGAACTGGGCGCCATTAACGAGAAGCTGGAGAATACCAAGAACAGCCTGCTCTATGATCAGGATACCGTGGCGGTACATGCCCGGCGGCTGGGATATGCCGGAGAAGATGAGCATTTTGTCCGAATTGTCGGCATGGGGACGGATCAAAACCCCTATGTCGCCGCCGGACAAGTGTATTTCGCCGCCGCTCCCGAGTTTATGGCCGACAAAACAATCAAAATCATAGCCACTTGCGCAGGTATGGCGGTTTTCGCCCTCTTCTTTATACTTGAACTGTTGAGAACAGACAATAAAGGCTAGCAGCAGGTAAACCCCTTCCGCCGGCGGAAACCGGCCTCTTCCGTACCCGGAACTAAGCCTCTTCCGTACCCGGAACTAAGCTGCTTCCGCCCACGGAACTACGCCTCTTCTGTCGACGGAACTACGCCTCTTCCGCCGACGGAACTACGCCTCTTCCGTCGACGGAAACTGCCATCTTCCGTCGATGGAACTACGCCTCTTCCGTCGACGGAAACTGCCATCTTCCGCCCACGGAAATCACCATCTTCCGTACCCGGAACTACACTGCTTCCGCCGGCGGCGAGACGGCAACGGTAATTAACAAAAGATGACATAATATGATAGGGATTCTGGTATAAAACAGACACTTTTTATTTGACTTTTCACATGAACAGATGTATCATTTTTCGATACCTTGACCAGGAGGTTATATGAAACGTATCTTGCTTGCCTGCGGTACGGCGGTTGCCACATCAACGGTGGTAACCAGCCGCTTGAATGACGCGATGAAAAAGCGGGGGCTTGCCGGTAAATTCACGTGTAGTCAGTGTAAAATTGCTGAAATTCCCTCTAAAGTCGCGAATTTTGACATACTGATTGCCAATGCCAAGGCGCCCCCGGGTGTTACCATCCCAACCATCAATGGGCTTCCCCTGTTAACAGGCATCGGCGCTGAAAAAGTGTGGGATGAAATCGCCGAGCTTATCAAGGCTGAATGAATCTTATCGGTGCTGCGTTGTTCACGAGGTTCGCTGCATACGAAAATTATGTAACGGCGGGATCTGCCGCCTGATTTTGCCGGCGTTGCCAATGCTAATCGCCTTAAGTCCGCATAAGCGTACAGAGGTCGGCAGATCCATCGTGAATCAACAAGTACACGGTAAAGCGCGAACTGAAGGCTCGACAGGGTATTAAACCATCGACACGAATACAGGATGGTTGGACGGGGTATTAGACCCCACTGCGAATGAACGGCGCATGGTTAGGATTTCCCCAAGGGGAGCGGCTAATCCTGTCCGGGCGGTGTTGTATTACAATTCTTATTGTAGGAGGTAAGTATCGATATGCAGGGTTTTTTAAGTGTAATTATTAAAGTATTTAATGTTATCCAGGCGCCGGGCGCCACAGTCATGATGCCGGTTATCATTTTTATTCTCGGCGTCATTTTGGGAGCGCCGGTCGGACGGGCATTGAGGGCCGGCCTTATTGTCGGCGTCGGCTTTGTCGGTTTGAATCTCGTAACCGGACTCCTGGGCGGCGCTCTGGGGCCTGCCGTACAGGCTATGGTCACAAGGTACAGTTTGACCATGGACGCTGTAGACATTGGCTGGGTACCCGCGGCGGCTATCGCTTTTGCGTCGCAAATCGGCGCCCTTATCATTCCGGTGGGTATTCTTGTTAATGTAATAATGCTTCTTACCGGTACCACCCAGACGGTTAATGTGGATATCTGGAATTACTGGCATTTTGCGTTCACCGGCGCTATGGTGGATAGTCTGGGGCAGCTGCTCGGAATGGGAACCGGTCCCGCTTACGCGATGGGCCTTGCCGCCGCCGCGCTCAACATGGTGATCGTTATGGTGCTTGCCGATCGTTCCGCGGGGGGGCTTGAAAAGTATAACGAATTGCCGGGCATTTCCATTCCCCACGGCTTTACCGCGGCATTCGTGCCGATTGCCGCCCTGGTAAACCTGATACTGGACAAAATCCCCGGGATCAACAAGATCAAGGTGGATATGGAAAGTATCCAGAAGCGGCTCGGCGTATTAGGTGAACCGGTTCTTATCGGCGTGGTTTTCGGTCTTATAATCGGTTTCCTCGCCGGTTACACTCCTGTACAGGTTTTCCAGATGGCTATACAGATGGGCGCCGCGCTGGTGCTTATCCCCAAAATGGCCGCGTTGCTTATGGAGGGGCTTATCCCCGTTTCCGAAGCGGCTCAGGGCTTTATTGAAAAGCGCTTTAAAAGCCACGGCAAGATTTACATCGGGCTGGATTCGGCCATCGGTATCGGCCATCCCATCTGTCTTACCTGCGCTCTTATCCTGGTCCCCGTAAGCATCTTCCTCGCGGTTATCCTGCCGGGAAACCGTATGCTGCCTTTCGCGGACCTCGCGGTAATTCCCTATATTTTCGTCTTGATTATCCCGATTACCAAGGGCGATTTTTTCCGCTCGCTGATTATCGGCTTGATTCTCATGATCGTCATGTTCTACTGCGGAAGCAGCCTGGTAGAGCTTCTTATGACTACCGCCGCCAAAGCGGATCCCGCTACTTACGCTCCGAATGTATATGTCGGTAATTTCTCCAGTATCTGTGATGGTTCAAACCCGCTTACCTGGGCCATTATCAATATTTTCAAACTCAAATGGCTGGGGGCAATTATTCTTTTGGCAATCTCCGTATTTCTCGCGGTCTGGAACCGGACCATGATCAAGAAGGAAGCCAAAGCCGAGGCATAAGGGTTTTGATTCATGACGAAGGTTTCATGCCCTGTTGAATTTCGGGTTGCGCTTGCGCGGTCATAGGGGCATGAAACCCGAGTCCGACTTCGGGGAAACAGCACGGCTCGGGCTTGCCGCGAGGGTGTTGATTAGCTGCAAAGGGTCCATACCCCTGCCGCTTGCCGGGGTTGGTGATTATCGAGAAACCTGCCGTACAGCCGCTGCGGTGGGTTTTTTTGTGCGGTGTGACCGGGATGGAAACGATGGAACATGTGTACGAATTTGAAAAGAACGCTTACAGAAACAAGGTGCTGATGATAAACTACCTCTTGATCGCGATTCTCTGTTATGCTCTTTACAGGGTTATCTTTGAGCCGGCCTACGCCGTTCTCTGGGCGCTTGCCATCGTGATTTGTGTTTACGCCCTGGTAAACAGCTTTTTACGAAAGGGTAATCCCCGGATTATTACAGTCAATGACGAGGAAATTGTTTTTTCCTCTTTTGGCGAAAAACGTTTTGAGATAGCCAAACTAACCAAATTCAGAGTAAAGGTCTCAACGCCGAATTATCAGGTACTGGTACGGGTTGCCGATTCTGAAGGCCGCCGGGGATCGTTTTGGGTTATCTATTCCCTTTTTAACAATAAACTGGATTTACTGAAAGAGTTTGATTACTTAGAACGAAAAGTACACCCCGATTCACTGCGCTTCAGGGGAAGAGATAAGCTCGGGATATCCCGGCCGCCGCTGAAGACCGAAGCCGCCGCGCCGGAAAAGACGGCTCAGGCATAAAGCCGGACTTTTGAACTATCTGTTGAGCCTCTTGCAAAACTGAAGTTTTGAAAGAGCCGCTGTTTTTAACCTTTTATGAGCGCCGCTATTTCGTCCAATACGGTTTCTGCGGCCTGCCCGCCGGTTGCCAGCGCTATGCCGTTAATGACCGGTGTATCTACCTTATCCGTGAGCAGCGCGGTACGGATAACAAGGTCAAAACCAGGCGCCTGTTTTTTAAGTTCAGGAACCTTGCACTTGGTAACGGAATATTGTTTTGCCAGCCCCCGTTGCTTTAATCCGATGTCAAGGCGATCCAGCACTTTTACGTAAATTCCGGTGCCCGCGGCAAGTAATATTTTCTTCATCATTCCTCCTTCCGTCCGTTCTTAACTGCTGAAGCGGCTTTCCGGAAAACCGTTCCATCTTCTTTAACTCTACCTTAAATATACCGGTCCGTCTATTATGTGATAGAAGGAAATATGACTATATTGACAGAGAGAGGCGGGGGGTATAGGATTTATACATGAAGGAACTATCCATTACCGTCAGGAACGAGACAGGGCTGCACTCGCGGCCTGCGGATGTGTTTGTCAGGACCGCAAAACTTTATCAGTCAAATATTGAAGTTGCCAAAGGGGAAAAAAAGGCAAACGCTAAAACTATTCTCAAGGTTATTCTCTTAAACGTCTGTGAAAATGACGAGATAAGAATCACCGCGGACGGCCCGGACGAAGACGCAGCTCTCGCAGATCTTAAGGCCCTGGTCGAGTCGGATTTTAACACCATAAATCCCAAAGTGCAGATTTAACGCAGAGTTGTGACAGCGTATCCGTTTTTTGTATTCCGTAAAGAACTTCCCAAAACCTCAGTTTAAAATGAAGCAGCCGGTGATGAAATTGCAATTTCAATTAAGGGATAGAAGATAAGGCTGTTCCAAAACTTCAGCTTTTGGAACAAGCTCAGATGACAGTCATTACAATGAGCAGGAGGCAGGTTCCATGACATCAAAAATTGGATTATACGAAAAGTCAATTTGTTTTAAGCTTGAGTGGGAGGCAAAACTGGAATTAGTCCGTTCTTCCGGGTTTTCCTTCATGGAACTGAATATTGACGCCGCCGCAGACAGGCTTCCCCGGCTTTACACCGGCAGCGATGCCCTTGCTATATGCCGGGCGGCAAAAGCAACGGGTATTCCCGTTGAAACCATGGCGCTTACGGCTAACAGAGGTTATCCGCTGGGCTCGGAGGATAACGCTGTCCGGGAAAAGGGGCTGGATATTGTAAGGCGAGCCGTCGGTTTTGCCCATGATGCGGGTATCAGGCTTATACATCTTGCGGGCTATGATGAACACGGCGAAAAATGCAACGCAAAAACCGGGCGGCTCTTTTTAAGGGCCCTTGACGCCTGCGTTAGGGAAGCGGCAGCGGCGGGGGTGATATTGGCTATCGAAACTATGGATACTCCCTTTATGGCGAGCGTGGAGCGGATCATGACATTGGTAAGGATGATAGACTCGCCTTATTTACAGTGTTATGTGGATGTAGGTAATATCACCGCCTCGGGGCTTGATCCGGTACGGGAGCTTATTCTGGGAGGAAAACATATTGTAGGGATTCACCTCAAAGATACAAAGCCGGGCATTTACCGTGATATACTCTTTGGCGAAGGTACCGTCGATTTTGCTCTTTGTTTTAAAACCCTTGCCGCCATGGACTACAACGGTTTCTTGGTAGCGGAAATGTGGTCGTACGATAACGAAGCGTTTCATAATTATTTACCCAAAGCAAGTTCGTTCCTTCTAAAACAGCTAAAGAACTTTACTTAGGAAAGTCGGTCCGGGAGATGACCGGGAAGGAACGGTGGGGAATATTTTTAAGTATTACACCGAACCAGAGCGGCAAGGACTGATAGGAGAGCTTATGGCAGCGGAGGAGGGCATAGCGATGGCAGGGGAAATACTGGAAGGCAGCAGGGCTCCTGCGCAGCAAACTGCCGGGTTGTAAGGGAACGGCGGCGCGGACTTGCTCCGGCCGGGGTTTACGCGGTAACCAGAAAGCGGTCTATCCCGGCGAGCAGTTCATCATAACTGTCTACGCAGGGGATGTCCGCGCAGTCTTTTCTGACGGCAAGGGGCGCCCGGAACAGGCAGCCGTCGTCGGCTTCCCGAATCATCGCGAGGTCATTGAAGGAATCCCCCGCGGCGAAGATTTCCATATTAAGCGATTGTAAGGCCCGCACCGCTTCCCGCTTGCCGTTTCGCTGGCGCAGTTTGTAGCCCGAAACAAGCCCGTCCGGACCGGTTAACAGCGAGTTGCAGAACAGGGTGGGGTAAGAGAGTTTTGCCATCAACGGCTGGGCGAACTGCTCAAATGTATCCGAGAGAATAATCAACTGGGTCCGCTCCCGCAAGATCCGGGTGAACTCAATCGCCCCCGGCAGGGGCTCCATGCCGGAGATGACCCTTTGAATATCCGCGAGTCTGATCCCGTTTTCTCCCAGTATATCCAGCCGGAAGCGCATCAATTTATCGTAGTCAGGCTCATCCCTCGTGGTCCGCCGCAGTTCGGGAATCCCAACGGCCTCGGCAAAAGCGATCCATATCTCGGGTACCAGTACCCCCTCAAGATCAAGACATACTAAACGCATGAGAACACCTTAACACAGGGAACGATCGAATACAAGCCCTCGTACATACGTGCGGTATGTAACCGGATGATCGGGCATGAGGGCTTGACCGGCTATGGGACGGGCTACCGGTCAAACGGTATCTGCCGAATCAGAAAAAACGCCGTCAACCACAGCCGCCTTCATCTTTTTCACATAACGATAGATATGCGGGCCCGAGGCGGCGCCGTGCTCAGCGATAATTTTGACAATGGCGCTTCCCACGATGACGCCGTCGGCGATTTGCGCCATTTCTGCGGCCTGGGCCGGGGTATGGATGCCGAAACCGATAGCGGCGGGCAGTGTTGTGACGGATCTGAGGGCCGCGGCGATTGCGGCAAGATCGGTTGTGATTTCCCCCCGGACGCCGGTTACGCCCATGGACGATACAATGTAGATATAACCCGAAGCGGTCCTGGCGATTTCCTTGATCCGTTCCTCCGAAGTCGGTGCAATGAGGGAGATGAGGTCCACGCCGTATTTTGAGGCCGTCTCACGCAGTTCAGGCTGTTCCTCAAAGGGAAGATCGGGGATGATGATTCCGTCAAGGCCGGCGACGCCGCAGCGCTTGAAGAAGGCGTCGTAGCCGTAATGGAAAACCGGGTTGAGATAGGTTAAAAACACCAGGGGCACGGCGGTCTCTTGTCTCAGATCTTTTACCAGATCGAATAACTTACCCACCGTTGTTCCGGCGGAGAGGGCGCGGATGTTCGCCTCCTGGATCACCGGGCCTTCGGCGATGGGGTCTGAGAATGGGATTCCGATTTCAATCAAATCCGCGCCGGCCCTGATCATCTCCAATACAAACTCTTTTGTCTTTTCGATGTCAGGATCGCCGCCGGTAACAAACCCGATAAAGACTTTACCGTTTTGAAAGGCTTTTGCGATATTACTCATGGATCGTTTTCCCCCGATAACGCGCGATTGCCGCCACGTCTTTGTCACCCCGGCCTGAAAGACAAATGATGATGATTGCATCCTTGCCGAAGTTCTGCACTGTTTTTCGGGCGTGGGCTATGGCGTGGGCGCTCTCAACAGCGCAGATAATTCCCTCGGTTTTGGCAAGATACTCAAAAGCGGAAACCGCTTCCTCATCGGTAACCGGCACATACTCGGCCCGTTTGGTGTCATTGAGCCAGGCATGTTCGGGACCGATGCCCGGATAGTCCAGCCCCGCCGAGATAGAATACACCTGCGCTATCTGGCCCTCTTCGTTTTGGCAGAAATAAGACTTCATGCCGTGGAAAACACCCACCGAGCCTTTGGCAATGGTCGCGGCGTGCTTTTCGGTGTTCACGCCCAGTCCGGCGGCTTCGCAGCCGATGAGTCGTACCGCCGTGTCGGGAATGAAATCGTAGAAGATCCCCATGGCGTTGCTGCCGCCGCCGACACAGGCCATTACCGCCGCCGGGAGTTTTCCCTCTTTCGCCAGTATCTGTTCCCTGGCCTCCCTGCCGATCACGCTCTGAAAATCCCGCACAATCATGGGAAAGGGATGCGGTCCCATAACCGAACCGAGCACGTAATGGGTATCGTGAACCCTGTTGACCCATTCCCTCATGGTTTCATTTACCGCGTCTTTGAGGGTTTGTGTGCCGGATGTAACGGGATGAACCGCCGCGCCCAGGAGTTCCATGCGGTACACGTTGAGGACCTGCCGCTCGGTATCTTCTTTACCCATGAAAATCTCGCACTCCATTCCCAGCAGCGCCGCCGCGGTAGCCGCCGCAACGCCGTGCTGGCCCGCGCCGGTCTCGGCGATGATCCTGGTCTTACCCATTTTTTTCGCAAGCAGGGTCTGTCCAAGCACATTGTTGATCTTGTGTGAGCCGGTGTGATTCAAATCTTCCCGCTTGAGATATATCTTCGCGCCGCCAAGGTCCCGGCTCATCTTTTCCGCGTAATACAGAAGTGAAGGCCGTCCCGCATAATTTTTCAAAAGCCCGTTCAGTTCCGAGGTAAATGAGCTGTCGTCTTTATAGTGATTGTAGGCTTTTTCCAGTTTGATGATCTCATTCATCAGTGTTTCAGGAATGTACTGTCCGCCGTAATCGCCGAATCTTCCTTTTTTCATAATGTATTCGCCTTCCTTACTATTGTTGTCAATTGTATTATTTTTTCCCTGTCTTTTATACCATCCGTCTCCGCGCCGCTGGAAATATCAAGGGCGAAGGGTTTGAGAGCTATAGCTTTTTCGATATTTCCAAGACCGATGCCGCCGGCGAGAAACCAGGGCTTGCCGGGAGAATCCCATGCCCTGCGCCGGGGCGACTCTTGTCCGCCGGTATGGGGAGGACGGCATTGGGAATTAAGGATATCCCAGTTGAAAGTCTTGCCGCCGCCGGCGCCGCTGTCGAACAGATAGTAGTCGAAATTCGAACTTATTGTTTTCCCGGATTCCAATTGAGCGCTTTTTATCGTTTTTATTATCAAGATTGGTTTCTGTTCATCCCCGGCCGCCTCTCTGAGCCGGACGATATACGCATCATCCTCGTCTCCGTGCAATTGAGCGGCAGAGATCACTCCGTCATGGTATAAGGCGGCGATATCTCCAATAGGGGTGTTCACAAAAACCCCCACGGACACAATGTCGTCTAACAATCGGCGCCGCAGCCGGGCCGCCTGTGCCGGGGAAATATTACGCCTGCTTTGCGCGAACACAAAGCCGATGTAATCGGGCCGGGCCTCGTTGGCATAAGCAATGTCCTCATCACGGAAAAGTCCGCAGATTTTAATTTTCACCGTTACCTCAAGGTTTTATGCGCGAAGCGCGGCAAACTCCCGGCTATACCGCTCTCAGTTCCGTCAAAAAACGCTTTTTGTCCGCTGCCCGCATAAGACTTTCACCGACCAGGACGGCGTCAATCCCCAGGTCTTTCAGCGGGCGGACATCTTCGGGCGACTTAATGCCGCTCTCCGCTACCGTAAGAATACCATCGGGAATGAACTTTCTCAGACATGCGGTAAGGCCGGGGTCAACATTAAAGGTTTTGAGGTCCCGGTTGTTGATTCCGATGATCCGCGCTCCCGCCCGTAACGCCCGCTCCGCTTCAGGCTCGTTGTGAATTTCAACCAGCGCGGAAAGCCTCAGTTCAGCGGCAATTTTGATATACGACGCGAGTGTCTCTTCATTTAACAGGGCGCAGATGAGGAGCGCCGCTTCCGCGCCCAACAGTTTCGCTTCATAGAGTTGGTAGGGATCGATTATAAAATCTTTTCGCAGGACGGGGATTTTTACCGCCGAGGCAATCTCCCGCAGGTGCTGATCGCTGCCCAGAAAGTACTCCGGCTCGGTAAGCGTAGAAACCGCCGCGGCGTCGCCGGCCTCGTATTCCCGCGCGATTTGGAGATAGGGAAAATCCGCGTCAATGATACCCCTTGAGGGCGAAGCCCTTTTCACCTCAGCGATAACGGAAAGTCCCGGCGCGCCGAGCGCCCGTTCAAAGGGAAACGGGACGGCGGGGCCGCCGGCAGGGCCGCCTGATCCGCCGGCGGCTGTATCATCTTTTCCGGCGGGCAGCTGTATTCCCGCTAACAGGGACGCCCGCTTTCGTACCTGTTTAAAAGGCGCGATCTCTTTCGCTTTTGCCACACGGAGCCTCGTTTTGCCGGCAATTTCGTCAAGGATTGTTATCCCGCTGTCTGTCCGCGCACCGTCCGCAGGGGAATTCATGACGATACGCCGGCCGCCGAGGCGGACAGGCTGATAAATTGCTCAAGCTGGGCCAGCGCCTTGCCGCTGTCGATGACACCGGCGGCGAGAGCGATTCCGTCTTTGATGGAAAGTTCCGGCCGGGCGATGTGCATCGCCGCCGCCGAGTTAAGGAGCACCGCGTCCCGCTTGGGGCCTTTTACGCCTGAGAGAATGCCCCTGGTGATTTCCGCGTTATCGGCGGGACTTCCCCCGACCAGGTCTTCCTTTTTGCAGCGGTTAAAGCCAAACTGTTCGGGTTCAATCACATAACTTTTGAATTCGCCGTTTCGCAGCTCGCAGACACTGGTGGATGAACTGAGCGAAATTTCGTCGAAACCGTCCTGTCCATATACCACCATGCCGCTTTTTACGCCCAGGTTGGAAAGCACTCTCGCCATGGACTCAATAAGGTCCGCGTCGTAGACTCCCAGAAGTTCCATGTTTGCGCCTGCCGGATTCACCAGGGGACCGAGTATATTAAAGATCGTCCTGATACCCAGTTCCCGCCGTACCGGGGCAACGTACTTCATCGAAATATGGTAGTTCTGGGCAAAAAGGAAACAGAGATTGATTGTTTTGAGGAGTTGGAGGCTCCGCTCAGGCGGAATACCTATATCAACACCCAGACTTTCAAGTACATCCGCCGCGCCGCTCTTGCTGGAAGCGGCCCGGTTGCCGTGTTTCGCCACCGGGATTCCCGCCGCGGAAATGACCAGCGCCGAAGTGGTAGAAATATTGAACGAATTGGAACGATCTCCGCCGGTACCTACAATTTCCAGTACATCCAATTCATGCAGAATCCTGATACAGTGCTTCCGCATACCCGCCGCCGCGGCGGTGATCTCCTCAATGGTTTCACCTTTTACCGACATGGCGGTCAAAAAAGCCGCCATCTGGATTTCGCTGGCCTTGCCTTCCATGATTTCATCCATAACGGCTTCGACCGTTTCATAGCTCAAATTTTCACGCCTCGCGGCCTGCAAAATCGCTTCTTTTATCATTTTCAACTCCTCTTGTTGTTATTCGAAAGTCTGAAAGTATCGCCCTCTTTTTCGGCGCCGTTTTAGCGCTATTCCGCGCCCAGCAGGTATTTCCGCAGCCGCTTGATCAGCTCGTCAAAGTCGATGGGCTTGCCTAAGTGGTCGTTCATCCCCGCAGCCAGGCATTTTTCAACATCTTCCTTGAATACGTTAGCCGTCATAGCGACTATGGGGATTCGCGCCCCCTCTCCGCCGCCGGCTCTGATCACCCGTGTGGCCTCGTAGCCGTCCATTTCGGGCATGTGTATATCCATCAGAATGAGGGCGTATTTGGCGGGATTTTCGGTGAAGAGCCTCACCGCCCCGGTTCCGTTCTCGGCGCAGTCAATGGCAACGCCGGTTTCTTCCAACAGGGAGAGGATGATTTCCCGGTTGATATCCACATCATCCGCCAGCAGGATCGTATACCCGGCAAAAAGGCCGGCCAGAGATTCTGCCGCTGAATTAACGTAATCGTCATCGCCCGCCATCCAACGGGTGATAGTGTCGGTCAGCACCGAGGGAAACAAGGGCTTGGGGATAAAACCGTTAACCCCGACCTTCTTCGCGTCTTCTTCAATAGTCTCCCATTCGGAAGCGGATATCATGATCACTATCACTTCCTTGCCGAACCGGGCCTTTATCTGTTCAGACAGCTCTATACCGTTCATGTTGGGCATGCGCCAATCCACAAACACCATGTCAAAAGGCGGTCCCTCCCCGGCCTCCATGAGCTTGATGGCCCCCTCTCCGCTGTCCGCGGTTTCACAGTGGATACCTACCTGCCGGGCATATTCTTTGAAGTACTCAAGCACTTCCCAGGAGTCGTCTACCACCATGATGCGCAAATTTTTTTGACTGAAGCCGCGCCCCCGGCTCTGTTCGGCCTTGCCCAGTTCCACCGTAATCTCAAAGGCAAAGTCGGAACCCCTGCCCGGCTCAGACTCTATCCATATCGTGCCGCCCATCATCTCCACAATACTTTTTGAGATGGCAAGCCCCAGGCCCGTCCCGCCAAACCTGCGTGCGATACTCCCGTCGGCCTGCTCAAAAGGCGTGAAAAGCCGTCCCTTCTGCTCTTCGGTAATGCCGATCCCCGAATCGACCACGTCAAAACGGAAGGTACCGGTATTATTATTACCGCTTACCCTCCGGGCCGAAAGGATAATGGACCCCTCTTCCGGGGTAAATTTAACCGCGTTGGACAACAGGTTGGTCAGCACCTGGGCAAGCCGTTGTTCGTCAGCGATGATCCTCGACGGCATGCGTGGATCAAAGCGGACGATAAAGTTCTGGCGCTTCTCACTCACCTTGAATTCGATCATGTCTGTTACCCGTTTCAACATCCGCTCAAAATCGAATTCGGTATATGAAAAGTCAAATTTACCCGCCTCTATTTTCGACATATCCAGAATATCGTTGATCACCCCCAAGAGATGCAGTGAGGCTTCGCTGATCTTGTCCAGACAGTATTCCATCCTTTCCTTCTCGCGGGAATTCCGGGCGATGGTGGTCATACCAATGATAGCGTTCATGGGGGTCCGCATCTCATGGCTCATCCGGGAGAGGAAGAGGGACTTTGCCTGATTGGAAAGCTCCGCTTCTTCTTTGGCCTGTATCAGCGCCTTTTCCGCCTCGGCCCTGATAAGCAGACTCGTAATCGCCCCCGAGACCAGTTTCAGAATCTGGATATCCTCTTCTTTCCAGCTCCGTCCCTCGGTATATTGCTCAATACTCAGAATCCCCCAAAACTGTCCCCACACCGTGATGGGTACAAACGCGCAGTATTTGACGCCCACGAGGCCAAGGCTCTGGGCAATACCGGGACTTTCGTCCATATTATCGCAGATCAGATTTACATCCCCCCGGCCTACAAAGGTATCGTAGAACAACTCCCCCTTGGTAAACTCAGCCCCTTCCTGGGGCAGCGGCCGCAGGTTCTGCTTGGGATCGCTCCACTCATACTCAAAGGCGATACTGTTAGTTTCCTGATCGAGCCGCGCTATGGCGGCCCGGCTTACCTTCATGGACATAGCCAGCATCATCAGCGCGTTGTGGATCAGTACTCCGGTATCATCGGAGGAGATAAAACTCTGGGTAAGGGCGGCCATCAACTCCTGCTGAAGAAGCCGCTTTTCCAGCGCCGCCGTAGCCGCCTGCTGCTGTCGCAGTCTCGAACTGAAACGCAGGCGCAGGAAAACGTATACACAGACTGCCGTCACCAGGCTGATCCCCAGCACGGCCAAAATAATAAATCCCACCAAAACTCCTTGTCTTGAAAACGGCCGAAGCCGATATATAACTATATCCTTAGTTTGGTTTTAATGTATATAATAGCACTATGGGAAATTTATCAGCGGGGATACGGAGGCTTTTCTATAATTTAGGTTTTTTTGCCCGTACCCTGCGAGGAGTGGGCGGCTTTATTTTCCGCGGACAGGCCTCGTACAAGATACTCATCGTGCAGATAATCTTTACTTTTGTACAGGCCATGGGAATTTCCACCCTCCTCGCCCTGGGGATCGGCGCGGCGGTTAACGTTATCGGTATCCCCAACCTGACCAGAATTTCCCAGCAGCAGCTCATCTACTCCCTGCTTATCATTATCATAACCAGGGAAATGGGACCCCTGCTCACCGCCTTTATCGTCATTGCCCGTTCCGCTACCGCTATCGCCACTGAAATCGCCGGCATGGTAATTTCCCACGAAATTGAGGCTTATATTTCGATTGGCGTTGACCCTATTGAGCATCTGGCGGTACCCCGCTTTTTGGGGGTTACCATTTCTTTGGTCCTGCTGAATATCTATTTTTCGATCTTTGGGCTGGCCGGTTCCTTCGCGGTAGCCCAGATATTTAACGCCCTGCCCGCGGAATATTACTTCAGCAATCTTCTGCAAAATCTAAGCGTTCAGGACATTCTGATTACGATTATCAAAAGCGCCGCATTTGGTATGATCATCGCCATAGTCGCTTTAACCGAAGGTCTCAGCGTGGAGCGGTCCAGTACCGAGGTCCCTATAGCGGGGCTTAAGGCGGTGAGTAACACTTTCGCAAGCTGCATAGTGGTGGATATTCTTCTTTCCGCCATGTATTATATAGTGATGGTATAGGGGTATGGCGGCTATTATTGAATTGAAAAACATCTGCTTTTCCGTCCAAAACCGGCAACTGATCAGGGGCGTTTCATTTGTATTTGAGGAAGGAATCACCACCGCCCTGGTAGGACCCTCCGGCTGCGGAAAAAGCACTATGCTGAAACTCGCCGCAGGACTCCTGGTACCGGATCAGGGGGAAGTGTTGTTTCGGGGTAAAAATGTGGCCAATATGAGCCGGGCCGAAAACCAGGAATTCCGGCGGATAGGGGCGGTGGTTTTTCAGGATTCCGCCCTTTGGGCCAACCAGAATCTGTTCCAGATCCTGGAACTTCCCCTGCGGGTACACTATCCCACCATGACCAGGAAAGAACGGGAACGGCGAATAGAGACGGTGGTGGCCGACGTGGGGTACCGGAAGGACCTGGGGATCAGGCCCGCCCAGCTTTCCATGGGGGAACAGAAACTCCTCGGTTTTGCCCGCGCGATGATCTGCCGTCCCAGGCTCCTCTATTTGGATGAGTGGACCGAATCCCTGGATGAAACCGCGGCCCAGCGGCTTATAGACATAGTGCGGACCAGGCGGGGCGAGGGGGTCTCGGTTATTTTTGTGAGTCACAATATGCGTATAGTAAACGATCTGGCGGATATGATAGCGATGGTGATTGGAGGCCAGATTTTCCTGAGAATCACCAGGGAACAGATTTCCAAGGATGAGGATCTCAGGCGCTATGTGGAAAGGGGTATGACCTCATGAAATTCACAATACGCTTTGCCGATCAGCTTGTGGGCGGCCTTATCATTCTTGCGCTGGCGGCTCTGATTTTTGTAATTTTTATGCTGGGATCAAATCAGCGCTGGTTTTCACGGGATTATCAGTTTCAGACCTATTTCAGTTCCGCTTCGGGCCTGAGCCAAAATATGCCGGTGCAGTACAAGGGCTTTACCATCGGCAGGGTTAAATCCATCGCTCTCTCGGAAAATGACGAGGTAGAGGTGTATTTCACCATCTTTGATACTTACATAGACAGGGTCAGACTGGGTTCGCTGGTAGAAGTGCTGGTAAGCCCCATAAACATGGGCAATCAGTTTATGTTCTACCCCGGCAACGGTATTGATCTGGTTCAAGAAGGGACCGTCATTCCCTCGGTCAACTCAGTCGAGGGAAAGGAACTGATGGACAGAGGCTTGGCGGTGCGCCCGGAACGGGACGATAGTATCAATAATATCATGAACCGTACCGGAACTGTCCTGGCTACCCTGAACGATACTCTCTTTGAGGTTCAGGAGGCCTTTGTGGGAACAGACCGGACCAGGTTGGGACGGACCTTGGGTGAGGTGGAATTGGCGGTCAGAGGACTGAGGGTCATGTCCGAAAAACTTCCCGAAGATGTTGAGGTAACCATGGACAGAATTATAGTTACCCTGGACAGTACTGTAACCGTCCTGAACGATACCCTCTTCGAAGTTCAGGAGGCCCTGGAGGGAACCGATCGGACCAGTCTGGGGCGGACTTTAGGCGAGGTGGAATCGGCGGCCAGAGGGCTGAGAGTACTAGCCGAACAACTTCCTGATGATCTGGGAGTAAGCATTGACACTATCATGGCTCAGATTGACCCTATTCTGGAAAATCTCAATCAGCTCTCCGCAGGGATCGTTGATCCCGACGGTACGATCATGTCGATTCTCGATTCCGAGGGAGATCTGTATACCGAGTTAATCGCCTCCCTTAGCGCGATTTCCGGCATTTTGAAAAACCTGGAAACAACCACTGATTTTATTCCCGCTCAGCTTCCCCAGATCACGCTGCTGCTCGCAAATCTACAGGCTACCCTTAAATCCGCCCAGGATGTGCTTATTGCCCTGACCAACAATCCTCTGCTGAAAGGAGGTATTCCCCAACGCCAGGAAACCAGGCCCGACGGTCTCCGGCCCCGGGATGTGGAATTCTAGCATGATAACCAAAACCGGTACGCGAATAAGCGTAGTCTGTTTCTGCCTGAGTCTCCCGTTTTTATACGCCTGCTCCTCCGCACCGCAAAACTCCGGTGAAATGTACGATCTGCGGAACCAGTCGGAGGCCCAACTCGATCTGGGCACCAAAGAAGCGTATCGGGGAAACTATGAAACCGCCCTGCTCATGCTTAACGAGGCGAGACGCATCGCGGTGAGCGTCGATGATCCAAGCCTCAGGATCCGAACCGGTCTTTCCCGGGGTAATGTATTGTTTGCTCTGGGACAAAACAGTGAGGCCGCCGCCGGCTGGGAAAACGCCCTTGCCGAGGCGGAGCAATTGGGGAACCCGGAACTTATCGCGGTAAGCCGTATCCACAAAGCCAGAGGCAGCCTCCTTTCTCCCGGCGGCGGCGCGTCCGCCCAGGCCGTCAGGGAAACGACTATTCAGGAAATGACGGCGGTTAAAGACAGTCTCTACACCGCCTTCGCCTATATGGTGATCGGTCTTTCGGAGAAAGAGATGGGCCGTTACGCCGAAGCCGAAGCCGCGCTGAGCCGGAGCCAGGAAATACACGAAGCCGAACGAAACCTGGAACTGGCCGCCTATGACTGGTATCTGATAGGCTCATTCCGTTCCCTGTCCGGTAATTACGATGGCGCCCGGCAGGCCCTGGAATCGGCTATGGCCCTTGACCGGCGGGTGGAAAACTCCTACGGCCTTGCCACCGACTGGCGGGCCCTGGGTGATGTCCTCAAAAAGGCCGGCAAAGACGAGGAATCCCGGCAGGCCTACCTCCGTTCCGCCGAGATCTTCCGCGCCCTGGGAAACAATAACGAGGCCGAAGAGACGGAAAAGCGGTAACGTGAAATAGTTCGCCGTCAAGGGAGGCTTTCCCAAAGCCGCAGTTTTTGGGAAAGGCTCATGGTAATTGATTTTTTAATTATAGATACACGATAATTAGAAGTGTATTTTTTACCCGATCATACCGTTCTTAGGTTTACGGCAGGGTAAAGACAGTTAAGCTTGTTTCAAGGCCCGGTTGGTTTTTCATAAGCTCTTGTGGTTTCTCGGCCTATGGCCTGTAAAACCACAGTTTTTAAAAACTGCTGTTTCAAAACTGAAGTTTTAAAAAGACCTCAGTTAACAATACGGCGCGGCAGTCTTTAGGCTGTTGTTTGAGATTCTCAGAGGAGGAAAAGAGATATGGCTTTTGGGGGGTTTTTCAGGGGAAAGTCGCATATATCACAAACGATCTTTATTGTGATCATTGCGTACACGGTTAGTTCAATTGTTATACTTTGTTTGGCGGTGGGCCTCTTTCCGTATTTACCGTATGCCCGCCTCAATCCGGCTGTCTGTGCCATATACGCGATAATTTCATTCGGGTTAACGGCGTTAATCAGCGTTTATCACCTGCGCACCATGTTTCGCAGGAGAAAACGCAAAAGCGATACTATAGTTGACGCCTCAAAAGCCGCTTAGCGGCAGCACAGGATTTCCCAAACGGCAGGGCTGCGGACACACTCGCTCTCCGCGAAAGTGCTGATTACAAGTCCGTCTCCAGAAGTACAAGGGCGTTCTTGTAGAGGATCAGATCCTTTTCAGCCTCCGATAGATTCAGATCAAGGAAATCCCCAAGACAGGCGGCGGGATTCCACATAGGATAGTCGGAGCCAAACAGAAAACGTTCCGCGCCGTAAAAACGGATAAGTTCCCGTGCGCGCCGCTTGCCGAGGAAAGGCAGGGAACTGGAAATATCAAAATAACAGAAACGCTCACTCAAATGGTCCATGGCGATATCGAAAAGAGACCAGCCGCCAAAATGGGCCGCCACCGTAACGAGTTTTGGAAAATTGTCCAATACCCGCGCAAGCCGCGAAGGATGAGAAAAAGAAAACCGGTAATCGCCGGTATGAAAGATCACCGGCATCTTTCCTTCCAGCGCCGCATAAATTTCCATCAGGCAATTGTCGTCAATATTAAAGCGCTGCATATCGGGGTGCAGCTTGATCCCCTTGAGTCCCAGCCCCGCGATCCGCACGATCTCGTCACCGGGATTTCGCATGTTCTGATGCAGGGTCCCAAAGCCAATCAGTTCAGGGTGTTCCCGGCAGACTGCGGCTATAAAATCATTGATGCGTTGCACCTGCTCGGGAACGGCGGCGGGTGAAAAAACCACAAAGCGGTCTATCCCTCCCCGACGGCCGTTTTCCAACAGGGTTCCCACCGTACCGTCCAACTGCATGGGTATTTTGTAGAATTCCCAAACATTGGCAAGGGCCTTGGCCGCGATCTTTTCAGGGTAAATATGGGCGTGAAAATCTATAACCATGTTGTTTCTCTCCTGGAAGTTTGTTGTACTGAACGCTTCCGGCTTTTAATTGAGCCGCGGGGTATTAAACTCGCCGTGAATGAATGCCCGGCTCCTTATCGCCGCCCAGGCCTGCATCACTATCCCAAACGCGACAGATACATTAAGCGAGCCCTTTGCCCCGTAACAGGGAATAGATACCCTGCCCAAAGAGGCGTCCGCCGCGGCAAGCGTCTGGGGGCTGACCCCAAGTTCCTCTGAACCCGCGATCAAGAGTCCCTGAGCGGGGAAAGCAAATTCCCCCAGCGGCGTTCCTCCGGTTTCCAGGGCAAACACCGGTATGGCATCCGCCAAAGCCGGCCCGGCGTTTTCGGAGGCCTCACAGGAAGGGCCGGCGAATAAATCCCGCCGTTCCCAGGGCAGCGTCTCAACACAGCCCATGGCGCTTCGTTTTGCCCGGGGATGGCGCGGGTCGGCGCAAAGCGGCGAAAGGAAAAGTCTTTCAACGCCGAAAGATTCCGCGGCGCGGAATATGGCCCCCACATTGAAAGGCGAACGGATATCCTCAAGGTACACGAGCATCCCTGGAAAAGAACGCCGCCGCGACGGGTCCGGTTTGCCTTCGGCGTCGATAAAATCCCAGTCCGCCGGGCTGCGGCCGGTTTCCGCAAGCAGGATATGGCGGACCGTATTGAGAGAACGGCGAAGCGGCCCGGCCGCAGACTCTAATGCCGTCTCTGTCATCCGCCTGAAAACCAAAGCGGCGTCAGCAAAAGCCTCAAGCGCCTCGGGCCGGAAACCAGGGTCCCCGGCGAGCAGTTCGGCGATTCCGGCAAAGAACATACACTCATCAGCGCTAAAAACAGGACCGTTACTCCAATTCACCGCTGCGTCCGTTGCAGGACTTGCCGCGCAAAGCCGATTTTCCGCTTCGGTGAAAATCTTGTTCATTTTCCGCAGCCGCTGATGGCGGGGCAGTTTTTCAAGCCTGTGCAAGGGGATCATATTATGAGCCGCGCTTGGCGCTGATGTACTAAGGCTGTTTTCCTATATAGGCGAGGATGCCGCCGTCCACATATAAAATATGACCGTTTACGAAATTCGAGGTTTCGGAAGCGAGGAATACCGCCGGCCCCTTAAGGTCTTCGGTGGTTCCCCATCTGGCTGCCGGAGTCTTGGCTATGATGAACTGATCAAAGGGATGCCGGCTGCCGTCGCTCTGTCTTTCCCGAAGGGGAGCGGTTTGGGGGGTCTCAATATAGCCCGGCCCGATGCCGTTACATTGGATATTGAACTCTCCGTATTCGCTGGCGATATTCCGGGTGAGCATTTTAAGCCCTCCCTTGGCGGCAGCATAGGCGCTTACTGTTTCCCGGCCTAATTCACTCATCATACTGCAAATATTGATAATTTTCCCGCCGCCCTTTTTAATCATCGCGGGGATAACCGCCTTGGAAACAATAAAGGGCGCATTAAGATCAACATCCACGACCATGCGAAAATCCGCGGCGCTCATCTCCGTCATAGGAATCCGTTTTATGATTCCCGCGTTGTTGACCAAAACATCAATAACTCCGACATCTTTTTCAATCTTTGCAACTGTATCATTGACAGCTTTTTCATCGGTAACATCACAGACATAGCCATGGACAGAAATACCCGCTTCCCGATATGCGGCCAAACCCGTCTCGACCTGAGCTTGTCCAATGTCGTTAAACACAATGGCCGCCCCGGCTTCGCTATAGGCCTGGGCAATGGCAAAACCAATGCCGTAGGAAGCTCCGGTAATCCAAGCCGTTTTACCTTTTAATGAAAAATCAACGCCGCTCATTTATTCCTCCTGTAAAAAGCGGCGGCATCGCCGCTTATGGTAATCGGACAATAACACGAAATGTTAATGATTCCCTATTATTGTATCCGGATTACCGGATGTTGCAACCGCCTCTATGATATTTCCCGCAGTTCATTTCAGAGCCGCGGCATCAAGCGTATCCATATCGTCAAAGGTTTGATTTTCCCCGGCCATAGCCCAGATAAAGGTGTAGGCTGCGGTTCCCGCCCCGGCGTGGATTGACCAGGAAGGAGAAATCACCGACTGTTCGTTGTTTATCACGATATGGCGGGTTTCTCCGGGTTGGCCGTGGAAGTGAAAGACAATGCCGCCCGGCTTCATGTCGAAATAAAAATAGACCTCCATCCGGCGTTCATGGGTATGGCACGGCATAGTGTTCCACACGGATCCCTCTTCCAAAATAGTCATACCCATCACGAGTTGGCAGCTTTGGCAGACCGCGGGATGCACGTACTGATAAATCGTCCTGACATTCACCGACGCCGTGTCCCCCAGTTTGCGGGGATTGGCCTTTTCAATGGGAATAAACACCGTGGGATAGGTGGTATGGGCCGGCGCGCTGGCCAGGTAAAATTTCGGGGGATTTGCCTTGTCGACGGCTGAAAATAAAACTTCTTTTACTCCCCGGCCGATATAGAGGCCATCGCCTTTTTTCATCGCGTATTCCGCGCTGTCCGTAGATATGATCCCCGTGCCGTTGATACAGATGATCCCCAGTTCCCGGCGTTCCAGAAAAACATCGGTCCCGAAATCTTTACCCCCCTCCAGGCGCAGTTTTTTATCAACCGGATGTGCGCCGCCAAATACGACCCGATCTGAATGGGTGTAACAGAGACTGATTTCGTCTTTGGAAAAGACCCGTTCAAACAAAAAGCGTTCTCTCATTTTTTGTGTATCATACAATTTCATGTCTTCGGGATGTTCAGCATAACGAATTGCAAGTTTCATTTGTTTTCCTCCATCATCAAGTGTAAATCACATTAAACCGGATGACTGAAAAAGTCAAACGGGATTACCGAAAATCATTATAGGTATAAAACTCCAGTTTCAGTTCCTTAGCCGTTTGCAGCACATATTCAAGCCGCTCCGGCTTGATGCCCCATTGAGCGCCGTCTGAAATGTCATGGGTGGTAAAGGGAGCAATAGTACCGGTAAATTTCGCGGTGAAAAGCAGCAGCCGAATATTCCGTTCAAAGAGGTCATCATCAGGATACATAATATTGTCAATCGCCTTAGACACAATGTACCCGCCGCGTATCTCTTCCGTATTGTAAAGGCGGAAATTAGCGCCGTAGCCTCTGGTTAATTTGAAGACCGGGGACAGAGCGTCCCGCATCCAAGGCTCGGAAAAACCAAAAGGCCAGGCAAAGGCGCTTAAAGGAATACCGGCGCTACGGAAATCTTCCGCGGCCTCAATGGTTTCACGGTCGAATACCTCACGGGATACTTTAGTCAAGTCATAGTGTGACCTGGTATGAAAGGCTATGTCGTGATTTCGAGCCAGGGCCTCGGCGCAAAAATCGGCAACGCTGTCAGGCGTTCCCTGCAGGAAAAAAGTGAGCCGCGCGCCGTAATGTTCAAACATATCGAAGTATTGCCGCCAGCTCTGCCAATAATCATCATCAAGGGAGAGGAGCAGCCCCGCCTTATTGTCGGCGAGGCTCCAGAAAAGTTCATCCCGGAGGGAAACGCCCTTCGAGTTTTCCAGAGAAAACTCAATCCGGAATCTGTCGTCACCGGTTTTAACCGCTGAGGCCAAATCGTAGACAATTGAAAATTGATCTTCCGCCGATTGATATTCACCTTTAACATTAATTTCCAGATCACTCTTTTTACCGTCTTCGCCGGCAGGGTTAAGCTGAAAATATTTCCTGATGAGCGGCGAATCATTTTTGACATACACAAGGGCCCGCTCAAAGGAATCGTCCCGTTCTTCCGGCAGAGGCGGAAGAACAGATTGAACAGGCTGGGAGAAAGTGACCTCAGATTCGCGATAAACAGCCTTCCGGCTGGCGCAGGCCAGCGGCAAAACAGCAAAAATGATACATAGAAGGGCGCGAAAGTATTTCATTAAAACCTGCCCTGTGTTATGATAGCATATATGAGTTCCCTTACACTAGTGTTCTCCACTCTTAAGCGCGCCCAGGCCCGGCTGGCGCTGGAGAACCGCAGCGCTAAAGACAAGGCCCTTTCCGCCGCCGCCGCCGCCATTGATCGGGACCGGGCCGCTATCCTGGCCGCTAATACCCAGGATATTGAGAAAGCCCGTTCCGGCGGCATGAAGGAAAGCCTGCTTGACCGGCTCCTCCTCAATGACAAGCGGATAGACGGTATTATCGCGGGGATTGAAACGGTGATCGGCCAGGAAGACCCCATCGGTACAGTTGCTGCGGGCTGGACTTTGCCCAACGGTCTGCTGATTGAGCGGATCACGACCCCGCTGGGGGTGGCGGCGATCATCTACGAATCCCGGCCCAATGTTACCGCCGACTGCGCGGCCCTGGCTTACAAGGCGGGCTGTTCCATTCTGCTGCGGGGTTCTTCCTCAGCGCTGGAATCAAACAAGGCCCTGGTGAACACAATCAGGTCCGGCCTTGAGGAAGGCGGCGGCATAGCGGAGGCAGTTGCTCTGGCGGACTCAGGCAGCAGGGACGAGGTCAATGAAATCCTCGCGGCCAGGGGCTGGATCGACGTAGTACTCCCCCGGGGCGGCAAAGAATTGATCCGCCGGGTGGTAGAAAACGCCCGGATTCCGGTGATTGAAACCGGGGAAGGCAACTGTCATATCTACGTGGAAGGCAGCGCGGATATTGACCAGGCTGTTGCAATTATCGCCAACGCGAAACTGCAGAAGCCGGGCGCTTGTAACGCTGTGGAAACCCTGCTGGTACGCTGGGACGCGCTGGCGGCACTGATGCCCAAACTGGCGGTGCGCTTCGCCGGCACAGTGGAACTCCGCTGTGACGCCGCGGCCAAGGCCGCTATTAACACCGCCGGTACATTGCCCGCCGGACTGTCACTCAAGGACGCCGTCGAGGAAGACTGGGGAACTGAATTTCTCGATTATATTCTCGCCGTCAAAACCGTCGATAGCTGCGATGAGGCGATTGCGCACATCAACCGCTACGGTACAAAACACTCCGAGGCGATCCTCACAAACGACCTACAGTCGGCACAGCAATTCCGCGCCCGGGTGGACGCCGCCTGTGTGTATGTTAACGCCTCCACCCGTTTTACCGACGGCGGCGAATTCGGGTTTGGCGCGGAGCTGGGCATCAGTACCCAGAAATTCCACACCCGCGGTCCTATGGGACTTGCAGCCCTCACCACGGTAAAGTACCTTATCAGCGGAGCCGGACACATACGGACTTAGGTGAAATAATGATAGCACAACTCCTGGCGGACGCGCGAAAAGTCGTATTCAAATTTGGTTCCAACACTCTTGCCGATGGGAACGGCAGGATAAACCCCGTCTTTCTCACCGAATTCGCCGATCAGGTCGCGGCGTTCAAACGGAACAGCAAACAGATCATCATCGTGTCGTCGGGGGCACAGGTAGCGGGACTTTCCACCATGGACAAGTGGGCCCGCAAGCGGGACATCCACTATCGCCAGGCACTGTGCGCCGTAGGTCAGGTAGAACTCATGGGCGCCTGGCGCCGGGCTTTTGAACAGCATGGCCTCCACATCGCCCAGATCCTCCTCACCCAGGACGACTTCGGCGACCCCATCAGAACCCTCAATATGCGGAACACGCTTTTCACCCTCGTAGACGAGGGCATCATCCCCATCATAAACGAAAACGACACCGTTTCGGTGGAAGAAATCAAAATCGGCGACAACGATACCCTGGCGGCCCAATCGGCGATCCTCTGGAGCGCCGATCTCCTGGTCCTCTTCAGCGACATCGACGGCCTCTTCAACAAAAACCCCAAGGACTTCCCTGACGCTGAGTTATTGGAAGAGGTACGGGATATTGAAAGTGTGCGCAAAAATATCAGTACCGGCGCCGCAAACAATTTCGGCACCGGCGGCATCGCCACCAAACTCGACGCGGCCCAACGGGCCTTGTCCTACGGCATCCCCACCATTCTGGCCCACGGCGGCAAACCCCGCAGCCTTGAGGCGCTCACCGCGGGAAACCAGAAAGGCACGGCCTTCCTGGTTGAATGATTATCGCCTCAGCTCGAGCATAAAAAGAACAGCATACCGCGCCGGACCGGAGGTCCGAGCTCTGCCGTGCGGTTGTTAATTTCTTGCCGTTAACCTTGCGGAATAACTCATTTCCTGTTCCTGGCGGTCTCCGGTATTGTCCCGGACGGTTGAATTCGGAATTGCTGACCGGAATGAGAAACCGCTTGACCTTACGGAAGAACAGAGTACAATTAAGTGAGATTTTGAATCCCGGAAGCCTGTGCGCTTGCGGATTTTGGAGAGGGAGTTAATTATGGAAAATTGTTTGGCCGGGCTTTTTTTATGCGCGATGGCGATGAATGTTTTTGCGGCCGGTGACGGAGCCGTGTTTTCCTGTAAGGTGGGTCGCTTTGATGTGTACATGCTGGTTGAAAACCAGGGACAGGGGAGGAGCGGTATTCTCATTGGCGCCAATGAGACGCTGTTAAACCGTTACCTCCCCGGCGGGACCTATCAGTCCGAGACTAATACCTTCCTTATCCGGGGCGAGGGAAAGACCGTGGTAGTGGATACCGGATTCGGCGGCGCGATTTTTGAGAGCATGCAAAAACTGGGGGTAGATCCTTCCCAGGTAGACGCCGTGCTCCTTACCCACATGCACGGGGATCATATCGGTGGATTGCAGAAGGACGGCAGGGCCCTTTTCCCCAACGCGAAGATTTATCTCGCGGCCCAGGAACGGGAATACTGGACAAAAACCCGCATCAACCAGGGCGCGGTGGCGGCCTTGGCGCCCTATGGTTCCAGGGTGGAGACCTTCCTTCCGGGGGAACTGGGCGGCAGACTGGCTGAGCTTCTTCCGGGTCTTTATCCCGCCGCAGCCTTCGGTCATACGCCGGGGCATACGGTGTTTCTCCTTGACTCCGGCGGCAGTAAGCTCCTCATCTGGGGAGACTTGATGCATGTCGAGGGCATACAGTTTCCCGCTCCCTCTGTGTCGGTTACCTACGACACGGACCCTCAGGCCGCGGCGGCGGTACGCAAGAGTATCCTTGAATATGTGGTACAGAACCGAATACCCGTGGCGGGGATGCACCTGGTCTATCCGGCTGTGGGTACGGTTGAGCCCGATGGTTCGGGCTACCGTTTTGTACCCTCCAAGCTCTGAGGTTCAAGGGGATAAACCGGTTCTTCTAAAAACCGCTTGCAACTTACCGCGCTTGAAAATATACTTTTTCTATAATGAGTCAAGTCATCTTAAGGGCGGAAGACTTGGACGGGTACCTGAGCGCCGCCGACAAAGAATACCTTTCCCGGATGGATCGGATCTACGGAACCGTAATGAAGACTTTTTCCCGGCTTTCATCAGGACTGCAGGCCGAGCGGCGGAGCGCCGAGGATACCCTTATTGCGCTGTACAATGAGATGGGCATTCTGATGCAGGAAATATGCCGGGAAGCGCCCAACATCCATGTGTATTCCTTTCTTGCCCCTCAGGAAAGCCATCCCGAAGCGTCCCGGCTTATCGCTAAACTCAGGGATGTGCGGACCGAAAACCAGGAATTTGTCTATTACATCCAGCGGGCCTATGAGATGCTCTTCAAACTGGCCTGGGGCGGGACGCCTGGAATCAATAAAAATTACCTCATCGTGGAAACACCGGTGACTATTCCGACGCGGAATTACGCGGTCCACAAGATTACCAATATCGACGATAAGATTGAAAATACCGTTATGTGTGTCATGCTCAGGGGCGCTCTGCTGCCCTCGATGATCATGAGTAAGGAGATTGAGGAGTATTCCTCCCACGCTTATGTGACGCCCTTTGCCCTGTTCAGGATCAGGCGGGATGACGGCAAAAAAGAAACCAATATGGAGTATATCCTGGACCTGAACCGTTCCTACTTCAGCCTTGAGGCCCTGGACGGCCGGGACCTGGTGTTTGCCGACCCCATGAACGCCACCGGCGGAAGCCTGGTGACGGTGGTCAAGTACCTGCTGGACGCCGGGGTCAAGCCCCGTTCCATCCTGTTTTTCAACGTTATCGCCGCACTCAAGGGGGCGCTCAGGGTGGTCCGGGCATTGGAACACTGTGAGGTGTATACCCTCTGGATGGACCCGATCCTCAACGATCAGGCCTATATCATGCCCGGTCTGGGCGATGCCGGGGACCGCATCAACGGCAGGGACGCCGAATCCAATCCCAGGAATATCATCCAACTCATTGCGGATTATGGCGACAACATCGCCAAGTTGTACCGGGCCCAGCTTAAGGAAATTGGGGATACAGTACTCAATATCGGAAAATGACGGCATATAAATCGCGCAGACAGTATATCTTCCCCGGCCGTTTACGCATGCTATTGTGGGCGGCGCTCGCTATCCTCGCGTTGAATGGCTGCGTCGGTTGGGGGGCTTCGGCGGAGGAATACTACTCTATCGGCATGGCCTATTATGACGTCGGGAATTTTGTGGAGGCCGAGAAATGGCTGAACCGCGCGAGGATGGCTGACAGAACCCAGGTCGCCTCCGAATACAACCTGGGGCGGATTGCGTTTGAGACCGGCCGTTATCAGGAAGCGGCCGGATATTTTGACGCGATTTTGAAACGGGATCCGGAAAACCTTCTGGCCCTCAAGGCTGCGGCCTATACGCGGATCAAAACCGGCGAACTTAAGCTCGCGGAAGAGTACTACCAGAAAGTGCTGGCCCTGTCGCCGGAAAGCGCCGACGATGGTTATAATTACGCCCTGGTGTTATACGCCATGGAGAAATACGCCGACGCGGAGCGGGTCCTCAGCGGCTATCAATTTTCCCTGCTGGATAACAGCGATACGCTGCTCCTCTACGCCCGTACCCAGAAAGCTCAGGGTAAAGTGGAGGCGGTGGATAGTTTCGCGAAGTGGCTCATGGACAATTCGGACCCGCAGGTGCGTTATGAATACGCCCAATTCCTTGAAACCCAGGAACTCTACGCCCGTGCCCTTGAGGAGTACCGTAGCGCCCTCACCGAGCTTGATTCCGGCAGCAGTGAGTTGAAAAAACCGGATCTGCGATTTGCCATTGCCCGGCTGCTCCTCATCGCCGACCGCGAAAGTTCCGAGGGGATCACCGAACTGCAAGGCGCGGTCAGCGACGGCTATACCGATACCGAAGCCATGCAAAAACTCCTTGAGGACGAGCGGATCAGTGCCGCCAACAAGGAGAGCCTGGTAATCATTATTGATGAAAGCCGGCGGGTCCGTGAGGAGATGGAGATGGAGCAAGAGGAAGAAGCGGAAAATGCAGAACCGGTTGAGGAGTCATGATTGTTTCAATGATACAGATGATCTTTGAGATTCCCGAAGTAGACAGCATCAAAGAAAAGCGGCGTATCATCCGGTCCGTAAAGGACAAACTACAGCGCCGTTTTCACATGAGCGCCGCAGAGGTGGACCTCCAGGATTCGCTGTCTTTTGCCCAGATCGGGGGGGCACTGGTATCCAATTCCCGTGATTTTGGAGAATCCGTGCTCCACAAGGCATTCGAGATGGTGGAACGGGAACTTCCTGTCCGTATTCAGGACATAAGCATTCATTCGGAGGAATTTTAATGAATAAGCAGGACAAATCTTTCCCCAATTCCCCACGTGGAAGTATGATGATACGGGTTTTTAAATTGGTATTTTGTCTCTTATTTATGGTATTAAGTTCCTGCATCGGCGTTTCGGCGGATATCAGCGTCCGTGAGGACGGTTCAGGGAGAATCTCCCTGGAATACCGTGTTTCCCGTATGGTCGAAGCCCTGGGCAGACTGGATGGTAACGAGCGCTGGCAGACCATTCCGGTGGGCCGCGCCGATTTTGAGCGGACCCTGGCCCGGCTTCCGGACATGCGCCTTATCTCGTTTTCAACCAGGGAAGGAACGGCGAATGGCGCCGCGAATAGAGGCGACATTATAAACAAGGCTGAACTGGAATTCAAAAACATCAACGCCCTGCTGGCCTTCCTCGACGCGTCGGGAGAACACGCCTCTTTTGTCCGGGAAAATGGAACAAACCGAATGGCCTTTACTCTGCTGGAAGCATGGGACGCTGCGGCCGACGAGGAGCTGCTCACCCTGGTACGGGAACTGTCCCGGGGCTATGAACTGCGGCTGAGCCTCAGTGTGACCGGGACGGCGTCCCTCCAATTAACGCCTGAAGCAGTTCCGGCGGTACAGCTTGTCTCACCGGGAAAAAAGGTTTCCCTGGCGATTGGCATGGGGGAACTCCTCAGCCTCCCTGGAGGACTGGGTGTGGAATTTACGTGGTAAAGACCGGTATTTTCTGTAAACAGCTCACGGATCACAAAGCTAAGGTCTAATTCCTCTCTGAAAAAATCCTTTTCAAATGAAGTCGAATTTTCTTGACTATTTTAGTAATTTTTGTTTCTTTTTAAGCATGAGATGGTTATAAAACCAAATCTCAAACAGCGCTGTCACAAAAACAAAATTTTAAAGAAGGAAAAGATGACAAACAGATACACGACGATTCTTGAGGTTTTGTCCAAACACCAGCGTGTTAAGGTGACCATTTTGGCGGAATTACTGGGTGTTTCTCAGGTGACAGTGAGAAAGGATTTAGATCAGCTTGAGGAACGGGGCCTGATCCGCCGTATCCATGGATACGCCAGCCTGGATCACTCGGACGATGTGGGGAAACGCATGGCGTATAACTACGCTATCAAAAGGCGGATTGCCAAAGCCGCCGCCGCGACGGTGGATGAGGGTGAAACGGTGATGATCGAATCCGGTTCCTGCTGCGCCTTTCTGGCGGAAGAGCTGGCGCTATCCCAGAGGGATATTACCATAGTAACCAATTCGGCGTTTATCGCCAACTTTGTCCGCCACATGCCGCATATCAAAATTATCCTGCTGGGAGGCTATTATCAGCCTGAGTCCCAGGTACTGGTAGGGCCGATGACCAGCAAATGCGGCGAGATCTTCTTCTCAGACAAGTTCTTTATCGGGGTCGACGGTTTTATGTCCAAGTTCGGGTTTACCGGAAAAGATCATATGCGTGTACAGACGGTGATGGATTTGGCGGAACGCGCCCAGGGAGTAATCGTCCTGACCGACGCGGAAAAGTTCCAGCGCCAGGGCGCGCTTGGCCTGGTACGGCTTGATAAGGTTTCCAGCGTATATACCGATGAGAGAATCCCCATAGAAGCCGAGTCGGCGCTGCTGGATAATCAAGTTACACTGTACAAGGTGCCTAAATATGAAACTGAAAATACTTGACGGAAACGAAGGCCGGCGCTCAGGCTCCGGTCAACGCGCCCGGCCTCAGGAAAGTCGGTGGAATCAAAACGGCAGCCGAGCCCGGAACTACTGCCCTTATCCCGTTTACTTTCCCCTTGTAAACAAGCTGCGAGGAGGACGTCCGGGAAACAATATCTCCTGATGTTTCGGCAAAACCGGGGCTCAAAAGCTGGGATCAGTCAACAACCACCGCCAAAGGCGGTGGCTTGAGAGGGAGGCCCCTAGAAGGGGCCGTCTCGTAGTTCGTGGTCTTCGTCCTGCCGCTCGGCGTCTTCCTGATACTTCACGTACCTCC
>JAISBR010000187.1 GCA_031266095.1 Treponema sp.
ATAATACGAACATACGTACTGCTAGGCGTTAAGTTGTTGTTATAAGTGGGAGCCCACGGGGACAAAGTTTCCCACACTGTAGTCTTATCTGCCAGAAAACAGTCTATAAACCACGACCCTGATGGAGTACCGGAAGCTGTAAACTGCATTTGGGGGTACTCTATAATCAAACAGTCTCCAGTCTTTACAGGTATAAAACCGTCTGAATCTATTCCCAAATCGTTTAATACTATCTGTTCAGGAGTAAGTATATAATTCGTACCCGCCGCCATAGTACCAGGAACAACAGGCTTGAATACTGTAGACTTCAAGGGGGCCGGTATCATCAATCCCTGCGTGTCGCCTATACGCTCGTAATCCGTCTCTGATATTTTTTTGCTTATTGTTGCCATAATTCTTTCCTCCTTTTATTAGTTATCTCGTTCCCAGATAACCATCAGCCTGTTTACGGGCCTAGTCTCGGTACTGTTGCTGGCACTGCCGGAAGTGCCGCTGCCGCCGCTGCCGGAAGTACCGCTGCCACCACTGTTGGTAGTACCAGTACGGGCATCATCCACACCACTAAAAGCGTATATAGGGACTGCTCCTCCATCCAACCCTACACCTGCCGCTCCCGGTGTATTATAGCCAAAACCGTGAGTATGGCTTGGTACGCTGTGGGTATGGTTCGACAAGCTGTGGGTATGGCTGGGCAACTGGCTCGCTTGATCTTGTTTTCCATCTGTTCTATTAAGCTGGCTGCCTAAAGAACCGCCTGTCCTGAAAAATACTTGCTCGTCTTCCCAGAGCTTGCTCCACGACGTACCGGGCCATAAACTTTCGGGGCGCTTGCCGAGCGGAAACGCAACGTCAAAATCATTGCTTTCCACTCTTGCGTATTGCACATACTGGAACCCTATAGGTGGAACAGGCGACAAATTCTTCGGGTACTCATACAGCTTTATCACCGTTGCGCCAACCGGGATATTGTCTTTCGCGGCTTCAAAGTCCGCTTCCGTCTGGTAAATATAATCGGTTTTAACGTTCTTGTTTTCGTCAGGCGGTATGCCGTTTACGCTGTCCACTTTGCCGGATACGCCGGGAGTGAGCTTCCCGTTGCTCCCGATAATCATGGCCTTCCCTTCGTCGTCAGGGTCTTGCTGTTTGGGGACGAGACCGAAGGCCGCCCGCCTGGATATGAGCTTTGTCTCATCGGCCTGATCGTCGCTCTCGGGCAGCGTCTGTTCTACCTGACTGCTTTGCAGGGCCTCGTTAATGAGCGCCTGTTTATCGGCATCAAGAGTAAGCGCCCCGCTCTGGGTGAGGTTGATCCATTCCTCGTCCGGAGCATATACGTTGTCGATCACCACCTGCCAGGCATCGGGGGAAAGTGTATCATTCTTCCACGCCCGCCCCTGCTGTCCCGGAGCGGTTACGTCAAGCTCCTGCACAACATAATAAGTCCCGTTATCCGCCTCGGAGGCGTCAGGGAGATTACTTTCCTTGTCAATAACTCCCGGCGTTTTAAGTCCCTGGGAGAGGGCGGCCATGATGTCGTTTACAATGGCCTGAATTTCCCCCTTGTTGAGGATAAGGTCATCTTCGCTTAAATCGGAGGCCGCGGACGGGAAGGGCTTATCCTTCCGCAGGTGTACCCGGATATTCCCGCCGCTGTCCGTAACAAAAAGGAGCCTTCGGGTTCCCGTGGTGGTGGATGCCGCCGGGCGCGCGTCCATGCCGCCAAGAACCGGGTTCCCGGCGTCAGTGTTGGTTCCGAAGTTGAAATGTGTCCCGGTGTCGTCCTGAACCGTGGCAATGTCGAAGCCGCTACTGGCATCATCGTTGCTGATTACCGTACTGCCGTTGGCGTGGTCGGCGGATTTATTGAGCCGGGCGTTAAGGGCCGCCGCAAGGTCCGCCTGGTCGGTGATGGTTCCGTCAATATCTCCCCATTCGGTGGATGATACTTTCTGCCAGTCAGGAGCGTTAAAATCTGTCCCGCTGGTAAAGGCATATCGGGCGCGATAGAGTTTGTTGCTATAAAAAATTAACTGATTTTGCTTATACGAGTGGTTCTGTTCAAAATCACGGGCCCCGATTGTCGCGGCGATCCGGGTTTCCATAGCCTCCGCGTCCGCAACAGTTTCAAGCCCCAGTCCGGCGGCGGTACTGTCTTTAGTAAGAGTAGTTCCGCCGATAGCGGGTTTGTTGGAGAGTTCGTTATAATTGGTCGTACCGGTAGTGGATTCGACCCATTGGCCTTTAAACCTGACATATTTTTTCCCGTCATTCGGAGCGTCATTCCAGATAGAAACTTCACTGTCCGTCTTATATGGTTTCATAACAACCTCATATTAAAAAAAGTACCGCGCCTATGTTCGCGTCAACTTCATGTTTCTGCGCCCGGTATATTTTCCCGCGCGCGACAACTTCCGTTTTTCCCGATTCATATTCGGGAACTTCATGTAACAATATCCGGGGGCAGGGGCGGGTCATCTGTTTTCCGTCCACGGTTAAAACCGATTCATCAAAAATGCCCCGGATGGTAAACGGCTCCCCGCCGCCGGCGGGGTTTACCGTAAATTCTTCCGTGAAGGGGGATGCCGTGATGATGTGCTGTAAGTCGTCGTCAAACGGTCCCGGCATCCTCATTCTCCGTTAGGTGATAGAAGCGTATACGAGGTGATCAATCTCACCGGGTACGCATATCGGGCGGGACTGGCTGCGCAAAATGTAGCCGTCCGGGTTTTTAATCCAGAACGAGTCGCTTATGATTTCGCCTTTCATTACCTGAGCGGAGCCTGAACTGTTTATCAGGTACACGCCGCCGTAGGCCCGGACGCGGGGGGCGTTGAGACTGGAAACGACGATCCCCTTCGCGGGCATAAAGGGAACGAGGGCGCCGCTCTCGTCTTCATACGCCTCATCGAAGGAAAGGAGGTTTATCCGGGCCGCCCGTCCGGGGATTTTGAAACCGCCGGGGATAATATCGGCGACTACGCGGTTTTCACCCACGAGGCGGGACTGCCCGGCGTAAAGCCCCTGGAGTTTCAGGGCGTCCATGAACTCATCGCTTTCCTCCAGGGCGGAAAGCACAGCAGGGCCGATAAGCGCGAAGGCGTTGCCCTGGGTTCCGCCTTTGATCTTGTACTGATCCCACGCATCCTGGAGCGCCTTAATCGGGTCCGCCTGGGCGGCGATGGTATTGGCCGGGTCCCGGTCATAGTCGAAGGGACCGCCGATATTTACGCCGCCTTTCCCCGTGGGCTGGAATTTCCCCGTTACCATGATGTCGACCGCCTGTTTCACGATGGCGGCGGTAAATATCGCGTCATGGTCCCGTTGTATCTGCGAAGTCTTTTCAACGATTTGCTGCTGGGCCGGGGCGTTTGCCTCAAGCCCCGCCGTTACGGAGCGGGAAAGTTCCTCGGTGATGGGCGTTGATTCATCCAGGGTCGCGGGGTCGTATACAACGCCTTTGCCGGGGACAAACGCAAAAATGTTACTCCCGGCGTTCACTTCCCGGTAACGGGCGATCTTCCTGCTTTCAACAATGGTATCGGCGGGAATCTCCGTGGTGTCGTACAGGCGTACCGCCGGCCAGAATAAAGTCAGGAAGTCGGCCAGTGGGCGGCGGATTTCCTGAAAAACGAGTTTTAAGGCCCTGGTGAGGGTCAGTGTGTTGTCGGATATACCGGACATATTAAGCCTCCTTGTTTAGTTGAGGATGATTCCCGCGTCGAACAGCGCCCCGATAAGGGCATCGTCCATGGTAACGCCGGAATTGACGGCGATGATTCCTTCTTTCTGGAATTCGCCTTTCGCGATAGCGCCATAGCCCGCCGCCGCCAGGGTCTGGCTGTTGACGGCGACGGCGCGGATGGTTTCGGTTCCGTCGTCGCCGTCCGGGTCATAGGCCGCGTATACGCCGGTATCGGTAACGCGGCCCAGGAACTGCCCGCGGGCGTAGGTTCCGGCGGCCATAGGCGCGTTGTTCTGAACAACGGGCCGGTAGAAAAAATCGGTCTTGTATCCCATGTCTTTCTCCTTTACCGCAGACTCGCCGCGAAAGTCTTGACGCTTTCCTCGGTGGCGAGGGCCTCTGCCGGTTTTTCGGGTTTTCCCCCGGCCTGTTCTCCGGGGGTCTGCGGCACTCTGGCCGGGGCGGGTATATGTTCGGCGTTAAGTTTCGCCTCGATTTCCCGCTGTTTGGTTAAGGCGTCAACGGCGTATGATTCCGGGGTCATCCCGCCGGAAAGCGCCGCTTTAACGTCATCAGAAACTCTTACGCCCGCAAGGGCCAAGATTCCCTGAATCCTTTCCGATTCGGCCTTCCTGGCCGTTTCGGCTTCGGGGCCGATTTTTGTTTTGGCGTATGCCAAAATCTCACTCTCGGCTCCGGGGTTCTGGGCTAAAAATTCTTTTAAGTCCATGTGTTCTTCCCCTTCTTGAGAGTTATCTACAACGGCTTGCGCCGGAGTATCCTGAGAGGCCCGCACGAGGGCGGCGATTTTTTCACTGAATTTCGCGGCGGGTTCTTTCTCCGCCAGTTCCCGCAGCAACTTGAAGGTTTCGGCGACCCGGACTCGGGCGGCGGGTTCGGAAACTTTTTCCGGCTCCTCCCCGCCGTCAACCAGGGTTCCGGCGATTCCGGCGGCGCGGATCTGTTCATCGCCGATAAGCCAGGTCTCGCCGGTGAATTCTTCCGTGGCTTTTTCCAGTGGCTTGCCGGTTACTTTCGCAAAGTCCTGTATGCGTATTTTGTCCAGCGCGTCGAGAATGTCCGCCTGTTCCCGGAGTTCAACGGCGTTTCCCATAGCGAACACCCAGGCCCGGTGGTACATGACCGCGGCGTGATTAAACCATTCGCGGTCATCGGCGCCGAAAAATATATCCGCGGCGGCTGAGGCGGCAAGTCCCGTTACACGGGCGGTTACTTTGCCGGGGTATTCCTTGAGGAGGTTGTATATTTCAAACGCCTCAAAAACATCCCCGCCAGGGCTGTTGATTAAAAGCCGTATCCGCCCGCTTCCCTGGGGCAGTTCTTTCCTGATGTCCTCGGCGAAAACGTTATACCCTATGACGCCCTTTATGATGATCTCTTTCATGGCGCTTCCTCCTGTTCGTTTATCTGCCCTTTCCGCTGTTCCTCCGCCTGTTCCGTGTTCCGTTCATCCTGTTCCGCGATGGCCTGTTCTTTTTCTTCGCTTCCCGTTTGCCGGAATAGCCGTTCCTGTAACTGCCATTCAGCCAGAATGTCCTCGTAATCGGAGCCGGAAAGGTTAAACATCTCGTCCCCCCGGAGGGAGAACATATTATTAACGCTTTTTTCTTTGGCGTTGATTTCCTGCATGGGGTTTATCGCTCCCGGAACGGGGCCGAGCCAGATGCCTTTAAGGTACGCCTCCTGAATCATGGGGCCGCCGGTGATAAAACCGGGGGCGTCAATCGCGCCCTCCAGAATAAGTTCCAGGGCCAATTCTTTTACTACCGGTTTGCCCCATACCCGGATAAATTCTTCCCGCTCCCACAGGTAGGTCTTTATAAAATCGTTAAGCGCCCCCCGGTGGGCCGTGTAACTTGTGGAATACTCCGACATCAGCACCTCCGGCGGCGTATTGGCCCCCATGCCAAACTGTTTCAGCCGCCAGTCCTTGAACGCGGCGTAAGTCCCGGAAGGGGTTTTCTTTTCAAGGGGGGTTACTTTGCCGCCGGTGTTTATGTTTAGTACGTTTCCCGTGCCAAGCTTCGCGGCGTTGCCGATACTGGAAAAGGCGTCAAGGGCTTTCCCGATAGGGCCCCGGCGCATTTTCATAACCTGCTGTTTTATCTGGTCTTTGGTTGCCGCCGGGTCTTCGGTTTCAGTTACCAGGGCGATCATCGCCTCCAGGATAGCCGCCGCTATCGTCGCGTCTTCAAAACGGTCGTCATTTTTCGCGGTGGCTATCTGGCTGTAAATAAGGGGCCATCCCCGAAGCTGGCGGGGGGCTTTTTTCAGGTAGAAGTGTACCGCCTGCTGGCGGCCGTCATTGGTGAACGCCGTATAGGAGCCGTCGGGGTTGTAAAACCCTTCCCGGCGGTAGAATTTGTCGTGCTTTATGCCGAGGGTTATAAAGTCGTCGTTCTTTTCGCCGTCAATTTCCGTACCGGGGAATTCCACAATATCAAGAGGCGCACCCTCTTCCCGGATGAAGTAGCTGACCGTATCCCCGCCGGCAAGAGCCCAGCGAAAAGCGGCGTTTTGTTTCTGGTACAGGTTCATGGCGGACATTTTGTAGCCGATAAGTTTTTGAAACCGCCGGGCCCAATCCCTGGCGCGTTCTTTTGTCCATCCTAAAAAATCATAGTCGGGCTGGCTGCGGAAATAGAGGCCCTCGCCTATCGCGTAGTCGGTATGCTTGTTGACCGCCGCCGCGGCGGGGCCGAAAGTATGGTAGAGGGTAACGCAGGCCTGGCTTACCGTGTTATAGGTTCCATATAAAAACTCGTTGGGGGAGTTCCCCAAAATGAGGCGTACCCATTCGGTAAGATCGCCGGGAACCTTTTCGCCGTTGTAAGTGGCGCCGCCGAGGCTGATATGCCGTCCGTTGATTATAAGGCTGAGCATATCACCACCCCGCCCCGATGCTGATGCCGGAGCCGTGTACGGCGTTTTCTAACTGGTTACGGAGATCGGTAAGGATTTTACGGATGGCCGGGAGATCGTGATTAGTCCACTGGCGGGAACCGCCCCCGGAATTTATAGCGTATGACTTCCCGCTCGAGGCAATTTTGCGCTCAAGGGTTTCATAGAATGTGATTTCTTCTAGAATTTTGTCAACAGTCAATTTGTCTGTTGAATTTTAACAGTTGGTTATCCTTATTAAATAACAAAATTAAAAACTTGTCAAGAGCCGATTCTTTATTTCAACGGTTTTTTATTCCGCAAGTATCGTGTCCCGAAAATACAACCAATCATCCTCGTCCCACAAATGGAAGCCCTGTATCATGGCCGCGGCCCGGCTGTAGACAAAGCAGTCCAGCACCTCGTTGCGCTCGTTCAGCTTGTGCCAGCCGGTTTTTCCCTTTTCATCTTCCCCGTAATACTCCGAGGCGAATTGCCGGAAAAAATCTTCGGGGAATTCATTTGAAAAATGAACGGCGTCCTTTCCTTCCTGGTTGTCGATATTTTCAAAAATTACATCTTTAACCGCCCCCACGTCGGCAAGATAAAACACGCACCCGTAGGTCTTGTGTACCCGCTGGTTCAGGGTAAAACCGGCTGATCTTCCCTCCTCAATGCCCTTAACCGGGACAAAAAGGCCGCTGTTATTCGCGCAAAACTGGATCGCCGTATTGACTTCGCTCCGCAGTTCCTGATTTTCAAGCGTAACGTCCCGGTTTGGGTTGTATGATGAATCAACGGCGATCCGCGCAATCATAACCGTCGTGTCCCCCAGGGCGGGAATAATATAGTCCCGGTCGCAGTAGGCAAAAAGATTGCTCCACGCGGGGCTGTGCGGGTTCGCGGTCTGCCCGAAAAACACCTGGTGGTCAAAAATCCACGCCTCCATCCCGGGCCCCCAGGCGGTAAGCACCAGCTCCAGGCGGTTTTTGTGCACGTCCACGCCGCCGGTAATCACATAGGGACCCTTTGGTATTTGCCCGGCGGGATACGCCTCGGCCCGCGCCTTGAGTTCGTCCCACAATACAATGCGGCGGTCGGTCTCCGGGTGGAGCCCTTCATTGGTGATGACGAAATTCCGCATGGCCTGTAAATTTTTTCCGTTATCTGTTTTTAAATAATCAGTAATAATATTTTCCCAGCTTGTCATGGGGCTCATCATGGCCGATATGTGATAGGAACGATCCCGGCTGTCCTGGGCCGCCACCTGGGGCTCCCAGTACGCGGGGCCGCCCAGGTCTTTACAGAGCATAAAATCAGGCTTTTCATACTCGAAAAAATCACCCCCGCAATGGCGGCACTTATACCGGGCGGTTCCGGCGATGAGGGAGCCTTTTCCTTTTTTATCAAACTCATAATCCCCGTATAGGCCCCATTGCCGGGCGCTGTGCATAAACTCAAGATGCTGATAACCGCCGCAGCGGGGACAGGGGATCATATACTCCCGCCGGTCGCCGGAATTAAAGGCGCGGTATATACGATCATTCCCTGCCGCCGTTGGAGTGGACAGCTTTACCACTTTCAGATCGCGGATGGTCTTGCCGCGGGCTATGATAATGTCCTCCGGGTCCCCCTGGTCGGCAAGCTGACTGGGCGCTTGTACAAGCTCATCCATGATAATAAGGTCCCAGGAAAACGATTTTAGTTTGGAAATAGCAGCATAACTAGCCATCAGAAACCGGCGGCCCGCAAACATTTCCTTGTAGAGTATCGTGTCCCCGGATTTTCGTTGATCGTCCCGTTTGGTGATGGGCTTGATATATTCCGAAAGCCCGCAGAAGTCGATGAGAAGGTCTATGGCCCCCCGGCTGCGGAGTTTCGCCATGTCCAGATCGGATATGACGTAAAGGATATTATGCAGTCCGTATTTTATACTGTGTCCTATCGCGTTTTCTATCCCCGTTGTCGCGCCGCTTTGGGTGGATTTGATGATAGCTGTTACTCTCGTAAAATTGTCGGGGTGTAAATTTTCGATTGGCTCCTGAAGATAGGCCATAAAGGCAGGGTCATACATGCCGGGTTTTTCAGTGCTCCCATCGGAGAGATACCGGTATTTTCCCGCCCAGCTCGTAATTGTTGGGATAGCCGGGTCTATCGTAAGTGCGCGGGCAAATTCGAGGATTCGGGAAAAAGTGTTGTCGTTTATTCTTTTATCAACTTCCGCTATTATATCCGCCGCCATTTATAATTATGCTCCCCGCGTTTTTGATGAGAATCTAGCCTTCTTCGCTTCGCTGATTTTGCACCGCGTTTCGGGGGATACCACACGTCCTTTATTCGCTTCACTTATATGGCGCCGGTGTTCCTCTGAAAGGTGTCTGCCAAGACAATATTTTTTCCCCTTGTGCGCCTCGCTCATG
The DNA here is from genome assembly GCA_031266095.1 of Treponema sp. The sequence goes on from JAISBR010000187.1 coordinate 9,004, forward strand.
CGGCGGCGCGTTTCCTCTGTGTGGTGTTTGCCTTTGTTCCATACCAGTCCTCCCCTCCTTGCCTCGCTGATTTTCCGGCATATTTCTTCGGTCATAACATAGGGGCGCTTACCTTTTTTAGCTTCGCTGATTTTTTTTCGGGTTTCTTCAGAATGATGCTTTCCAAGATTATATTTGTTTCCCCTGTTCGCCTCTCCGATTTTACGCCGGGTCTTTTCGCTCGGGCTCCACGCAAGGCCACCGGGGGCGAGATTATACCCTCTATCGGGGTTCATGCTGTCGTAGTAAGTGATCCAGTGTTTTTCTTTTTGGTCCAGATCTTCCCGCGTTTCAGCGGTGTCGATCTGTTCCCAGGTAAAATTATCGAAGCCCTCGTCAAGAAGAGCCTGTTGAAAGGCTGTGCGCCTGTCCTTTTTCAGGGACATAAACTTATGTTCGCTTTTCCGCTTTTTCAGGCTGTAGGTAGTCTGCCCCACATACACCTTCCCACTCGGCCCGGTGGCTTTGTAGATAATGCCAAATGGGTTCACCTTCCCCTCCGATAAGTCGCCTCTATGTCGTCCCGGTCGCTCATAACAAGGCCCCCGGCCTCGGCGATCCGTTGGATGGTCTCCAGCCCGGCGGTACGGTAGTCCAGTAATTGCCGGGTAGCGGCCAGGTCGGTGTTGAGCCGGGCGATTTCGGCGGTCTTGATTTCGTCTATCTGCTCGTAGGATCGTTTAATCAGCTCGGCCAGCTCGGCCAGTTTTAGGGCTGGTGTCAAGGCTGTTTCCGTACCTTCTAAACTAGTTCGTAAGGTTCCCGCGACGTTATTCGGCCCTCCGGCATGTCCTCGCTTTATGGCTTCCAGGATCACCGTTACTTGTTCCTCAGTGAGCAAGGTCAATTTTCCGTTTTCAGTCCATCCCGCTTTTTTCGCATAGGCCGCTACGGTGCTATAAGACGCTCCGGTCGCCGCGGCCACCTGCCGCAGGGTCATCCGCCTGTCTCCCTGTATCGCTATCCCGTTCATTTCCATCCCCTTAATTTTACCGTCCGATAGGCCAGCCGAAACGTCAATAGGGCTGCCATACACCTAGATCACCTCCCGCTCTATGGCGTCCCGCAGGGCCTTAAGGGCTATATCCATTTTTTCCACGTAGTCGGCCTTAATAAGATCATCCAGAAGCTCCAGCGCGTCCGATCGGTTCCCTATCCGAGGCGGCACGCTGAAGTAGAGGCTTGCGCCCTCCGGGTATATTTTCCGGCGGTTTTCAGTATTTATGGGTTTGTTCATTCTCCGGCCGCCTTGTCTTTTATTTCTTCTTCGGTAACCGGAGGGTTGAGGAAGCCGCGGAATCGGTTCCAAAAATCACGGTTGCCGAGATTTTCAAAGAGCGTGTCCGTTCCCCCGGATTTCCAAAAGTCATGCCGGAGCCTGTCTATAGGGTCGATATGCCCCATCATGGCGAAATACTTCCGCTTTTCCTCCTCCGTGGGATTGAGATCGTCGTAAGCCGCCTGTAGATAGCGGATTGAGCGAAGAGGTTCGTCATTTACTTTTTGCCGGACTTCTTCGGCATGGACGATAAATTCCCTCATCCAAAAAAGGCGTTCGGCGGTTTCGTGGTCAAAGAAGGGTTTTTGTTTCTTCATCGTGGGCTCCTTGTCTATAATTTATTTGCCGTATGGGTCATACGGCGGCATCCTCCGGCTGTTCGCAGGGCTTGAAAGCTATCTGCTTTCTGGGCCGGGGGCGGCGCAGGTCGTTCATATCGGTGCGGCAGTCTTTTATTACCAGGCCGTCACTATCCACCGGATAGGAAAGCCGTATTTTCTCCGCCGCTTCCAGCCAGGCGATAACCGCCTCGGGATCGGAGAATTCCTTTGTTTCGGTTACCGAAAATCCCCGCTCCCGGAGCCACATTATTTTCCCCGTCTCGCTGGTGAAAAAGCCGTCATCCCCGGAAACGGCGGCGTCATAGGCGATAAATACCAGCTCTTCACATTCCCTGCTGTCTTTGCGGAGCATGATGCCGTTCCCGATGTCCCGGCTGGTCTTCCTGCCGTTGTACTTTTCCCGCCATGTTGCGCGGGGGAGCAGCACTTCCCCCCGGATCCCCCCGGTAAACGGGATATCCAGCACGGGAAGCACGCCGCCCATGCGGAGGGCGTTAAGCGTGATGTCCGAGCCGGTTACGCCGTCCCCCCTGGTAACGGCCCGGACAAACACGCCGTCCCGGTACTGGAGTTCCAGACTGGCCCCGTCGAGTTTGAACTGTACCGAATAGGCGGGAGCCCCCATGTCCAGCAGCCAATACCGGAGCCGTACCGGATGTTTGATTTTGTCCAGGCTTCCCATAGGGGCGATATGCCGGGCTTTGGGGAAGGGGCCGCTTGCGGGAGCCCCCACACTCTCCAATACCGGGCTTTGGGGTTTTTCCCGCCCCAGCCTGTCCCGGAGCCGGTCAAAATCGGCGTCAGAAATGAGCGACTGGCCGTTATAATAGGCGTTTTGGCAAGCCAGGATACGTTTTTCAAGTATGTTTGCGGTCATGGTTGATCTCCTTAAAAACATTTTACACTAGTGTAAAATGTATGTCAATAACCTTTTACACATTTGTTATAAATTTCTTGATTTTTTTTGCCGAAACTGATACTATGAACGGTATGACGGTCAATGAGATAGGCGCGGCCCTGGGGATTAACCCAAAAGCAGCCAAAATGAGGCTCAGAACGAAAGAAATAAAGCCCATCGGGTATGCCGGGCCTACCGCCCTGTATGACCCATCCTGCGTCGATCTGATCCGTGAAGTATCCAAAGGCGGCCGGCCCCGCAAGAAATAGCCCGGTTTGGGGGCTTGAAAAACCTCCAAACCGGCCTTATAGTAGAGTTATGGACAGTATCAAAAGAGCCTTTATAAAGGGTATGGGCAGTTTTAATCTCTTCCCCCCCGCCTCGGAGCCCGGCGAAATTAATATGGAGTCCGCGTGGCGGGCTGTTGGTGACGCGTTCCAGGCCACCGGGGATAACATGAGAAAAGCGATGGCGATGTATGAGCAGGAAAGTCCAAAACCCGTCCACCCCGCAAGATAGCCTTACCGTTCAGGCGCAGCAGATATTTTCCGGCCCCATTCCGCCCCCTGCCGTTCTCCGTCAATACGGAGAGATTAGCCCTGACCTTCCCGAAAGAATCATGAAAATGGCCGAGGCCCACGTCGCCGCCGATGTAAAGCGGAAGCTGAAGGAGTCATCCGCCATTGGAAACGGACAGATATTTTCCTTTGCGCTCGGCTTGGTTGGTTTCGGAGTTTGTACCCTGCTTGCGCTTAGAGGCATAGAAGCCGGAGCCATTACCGCCGCTATAGGCGGGATAGTTCCCATTGTCGTTGCCGCTTTGGTCAACCTAAAATCCAGGCAGAAAGAATAGCCGCGGCCCGCAAGAACAGCCCGCCAGACGCGCGGGAAGCCCCTACGGGGTTTTCCGTGGTTTTTTGGATACTTCCTTTTTCCCCATATCATCCGCTATTTCATCCTCAAGCGCCCGCACGGCGTTTGAAAAGCAGATGCCTAGCTCGGTGAGAAAGACCTTTTCCGCCTCCTTGTCTTTATCCGCGGCGTAGAGGCGTTTTAAGGTGTCAGATATTTTTTTTATCGCGGCGAAGCTGTCGGATATACCCCGCTGAAAAAATGAAAAGTAGTACCGCATAAGGCCCACATCAACATACTCCCCGGTCATTATGTCGAGCTTTATTTTTTCCTGAGCGGCTTTAAACTGTTTGATATGGGCGTCTGCTATAGCCCTGTCCTCACGGGCTTTTTGCAGCATGACGCGGCGGCCGGCGGATTCACCGGCGGTTACCGGTTCTCCAGGAGGAGCGCCTTCCTTCATGAGTTTCTTTGCCCCGGCTTTGGACACGTCAATGAACCAGTGGTGATCTTCATCCTGGACAAAATAATCAGGGACTTCGACTTTCCTGGTGAGATTATAGAGCGTCCGCTGGCTTACGCCGTATTGTTTCGCAAACTTCGGAATGGTTAGTAACTTTGCCATGTCTTATTTATACCACATATCGTTAAATTTTTATCTATATAAAAATATCGACTGAAAATGCGGGAGAGGGGGACTAAACGATAGATATTCTAAAAATTCCCCAGAAGAACCTATACCCCTTCTTTTGATTCGTCAAACCATCGAAGTTCCCAAACAGCCCGCAAATGACTGATACTTATGGTTATTCTCAAGCGTTATGGTAAAGCGCTGGCTTTCTACCGGTATATGACCCTGGACAGTTACCTCACATACCTTAATCATAACCTCACCCCATTTTATACGCTTCGTCAAACGAAAGCATATCTATAATTTTCAGCTTGTTGGCATCCGCCGTAACGTACTCTGAAATACTGTCCCTTTGCTGTATCAGATTGCCGCTATACTCATAAATACCGTACACGCCGTTCATTTTCTCGTGTGCGGTTATCGGGAAATAAGCCATTACTTCCCGCATGGTTTTACAACAGCAAACAAAATCCTTGTTACGGCCAGGGTCTAACTCCATAGGCGCTATCCATATTGGAGCGGTAGGCCGCAAAATACCGCCGTACTCAAACCAGTATCCGCAATTTGCCACATCCCTTGTAGGGTCCAAATAACGAAATAAAATCATTTCTGGCTCACCTTGCTTTCATCTTCCGTAAAATCTTCTACGACCACCGCCGGAGCCCGCAGTACAACGGCCCCTCCCCCGGAGGGTAACGGATCAGCGGCTTCCGGCCCAACAGGACAAACATATCCGATTCTTCGAGTTTCTCCGCCATCGCAAGCTCCGCCGCGCAGGGTTCCGGTAACGGCTCCAGTGTTATCATCCGTCCCTTCACGGGTCGGCCGCCCGCTTTCAGGGCTTCGTGTATGCTTGATACGGACACCCCCGCCGCCTCCGCCGCTTCTTTTTCGGTTCCATATTCGATACCGTCTACCCATACCCGCTTTCGTCGTCTGTTCAGTTCCAAAATCCCTCCCGGTTAATCCTTGCCATGCCTTGTCGAGCCTTGCCACGCCTCTCCCCGCAACGCGCTGCCGCGCCTTGCCACTATTCCCATCGGCTTACTTCAAACTTCCCGTACACACCCCGGAACGTACCAAGCCCGATAGCGTAACCGCCCTCGGTGAACAGGTTTATTATTTCCTGTTCCTTTATTTCGTTGTTCGGGAAGATAGAAAACTGAAAACTTAATTCCCACGGCAACGGCAGTACCGGCCGCTCTTTCGGGTTCGGTATCCCCTTATCAAGCCGGGCTACGTGCCGGGTCAAGTAAATGCCGGATTTTTCTTCCTTCGCTTCCCCGAATTTTCCCACGGTTATTGCCTCGCCGTTCCGGGTAAACGGGATATATTCGGGGCTTTTCTTATCGCCTGTTACCTGGGTGAAAGACAGACAGGCGTTGGCAATTTTTTTGAACTGCCTCGCGTCCCTCAGCCGTTTGGGAAAGCTATTGGTGTTATGGCTTGATAACGCAGAAACGATGTTTATAACCGGAAGACATAAAACATCCGTTTCGGGGATAAGGTATATTTTCTGATCCCATGTTAACTGTGTTTTGAAGTCCCCCGAGAACCGGTCGAACATAATATCCGACATTCCGGTCAGCGTTACGCGCCTGGTTACTGTCTCCAGCCGTGTGTCCGATAGTTTTGCTGTTGCCATTCATTTTTCCTCCATGTATTAAAATCCTTGCCTTGCCATGCGTGGCCGTGCCCCGCCGCGCCATGCCCTAATGACCAAACTGTCAAAATCCCTCCCATCCGCCGTTATATGCCGCCCATACGGGCAAGCCGGTGAAAACTAACTAATTTCAAAACGAGAATCCCCTATTCCTTCCCGTCCAGTTCCGCCCGGTAATATTTTGACCTTTGCCAGTTATCCGCCACACCGGCCCCCTGGTAAAACCCGCAGGCCCCCAAGATTCCCGCTATGACCGCCGGTCCTATGGCGGTTATGGAATCGGGGGCCACGGCCAGGGTAACAAAATAAATCCCTAAAAGAGAGATGATGCCAATGATGAAAGAATGGCGCTTTTTCATACCACCTCCAGTAAAACCTCTTCACGGATAAGGGCGTTTTCTATGGCTTTTCCAATAGCCGTTGCGTCATCCGGGCTTGCCAGGCGGATGCAACCCCAGGTTGTTTTAGAATCGGAGTAGTGCAGTAAATAGCCGGTATCCCGGACAAGCTGGGCCGTCTCTTTCAGATAGTCTCCGTCTTCATCCAGTTGCCACACCTTCACCCACTGCCAGGCGTCAGTTCGGATTTTTACCGGGCCGTAAATGCGGGAGTCAAAGCCTTTATCCTTTTGCCATTCAACACCGGTGATTTTCCATAGGCCTTTTGGGAAATACTGCGGGTCATAGGGGAAATCTCCGGGGATAGTGCGGACTACTTCGTCAAATTTCCGTGTCCCGTCCCGGAGGGAACGGATGCAGTTGCTGATAAGGTAGGATTGGAGGTTAGGGAATATCAGGACTTTCAGATTAAGATTGACGGTGATTCTCATGTTTTGCTCCTCAGTGCCAGTCCTGCCCGGATTAGCGGCGGGAAGTTCCACCGCTCCCCGGCGTCTTTCATGGCTATAGCAAGCCGGTACAGAAAACATCTCAGTCTAAAAAATCTCATACTTCCTCCCTAAAGAGCCCCGGAGGGCTCTCATTGTATGTACCAGCCCCGGACGGGGCGGCGTTCCCTTGTTATCCGATCTGTCCGCGATTGTGATTAATCCGCGCCAGAACCGGCCTTTCCATGTAGTCCCGCATTACTTTCGCCAGTTGGCCCATAGTCTTTCCGCGATCCTTTTTTTCCTCGGTTTCCCCACCGGTATCGGTTTCTCCGATACCGGTTTTGGGATACAAAAAAGCGTTAATGTCTATCTCGGCGTTGATCTCAAGGCCGATTTTTATTTGAGTTTGACAGCAAAGACACCGGGTGGTAGTTCCTCTGCCCCGGCAGTCTTTGCCGCCAAACCCATATTTATTTGTTTCCAAAGCCGCGAAGCTGGGACACCACGCGCATTTTTCGGGGCAGTCGTCGCAGGTAACCCGCGGCGTTTCAAAATTACAGGGGAAGACATCGGGAGGCTTTGAAGACATTGCAACGCCTTTTGACCGGGATAGGTCGGCGTGGCAACTGCAATAATGGCGGCGCATGTCTGCGGTTTTCCCGCATTGCGGACAAACCCAGTAGGTATACTGTTTTTTGGTTTCTCCGCCGGCCTCTTCGTCCTGAAAGTTTCTGTTGGTTGCCATGTCTTATACCGCCTCCGTGTAAAAATCCATGCCCTTTTCAACGAAAAGGTAAAACGACTTATATTCGTAGCCGTCAGGCTTCTCCTTTCGTTCCTCAAAATACTTTTCTATCGCCCTGACCATCTGCCCCGGCGTATAAGTCGCCATGCTTCCCCGTACCCGTTCCCGCTGGTCGTAGGAAAGGTTGAAATAGATTTTGTCGCAGGTAAAACGGCAATTATGACCGTTCCACGCATTGCGGATTATTTCCCAAACTGCGGCGGGATCGCTGGGAATTAAGCTGGGAGGGGATGTCTGTTTTGGCATAGATTCTTTTTGGGGAAAAGATTTTGAATCCGATGA
>JAISBR010000195.1 GCA_031266095.1 Treponema sp.
CGGCGCCTCTTTGACAACGGGGTCCGCTTTATCGACTGCCAGGTCCCCACGGAACACCTGCGCAGCCTGGGGGGCCAAACGATGAGCCGCCCGGAGTTCCTGGCCCTCCTGAAGGAAACCCTGCATTGAAGCCTTGCGGGGGGAGCCGCCCCTGAAGAGTGTGTTCTGAATTACTTGTCTTTCTGTATAAAATACCTTAAGTGAAACGCCACGCTCCCCCTTCCTAAAGCGGCGGCCTTTAACTCATTAAAATCATTATAGGGCAAATAAGAATATTCAACTATCACATTATTTATTTTCCACCTGCATGCCAGGCTTTTTCCTGCCGGGTAATCAGCATCGGAGCGGTATCTTTTCCATTCTGTTTCCGGTTCCCCATACGCATCTTTACAGACTTTCATGACATATTCAGGTTTATATTCCTCAAGCGTAAAGTCACTCTCCAATCCTATAACAGAAGATAATGATATTTGCACAATCTTGTTCCATTTTAAATAAAAATATGCTTTATTAAATATTTTTGCGCTGTTTTCCGAGTTATACCAATATGCGTTGATTGAATCCGCGTACCCTAACTCTTCCTTAATTTCCCTTGGTATTCTGTCATACAATTTAAAATCATACTCGTATAATTCATCCGCCGATACCACGCCGATCCTGTCTTCATAATGGCCGCCGGCAAATAGTATGCCGGTCCCGCATAACGCATATAAGAGAAAAATGCAAAGGCATTTACTTCTTGCAAAAACCATTTTTGCAACTATCCCCCCTAAACCCCTTATAGAACCGCAAGGACTGTGACAGCGGAACCGGGGACAGGGGGGCCTCTGTACCCCTATTCCACCTTGAAGGTTGACACCTTCGTACCCAAAATATCGATGTTTTCTTTGTTTTTCCCGCTGATCTCGTTGACCCGGTTCACCGCCGTGTTGATTTGATCCGCCCCGGCGGCCATCTCGTTCATCCCGCCGGCGATTTCCTGGGTTATCAGTTCCAGATTCTTCCCTTCGTGAATCACCTGTTCGCTTCCCTCAAGCATCTCTTCGGATCCGTTCTTGACCATTTGAGTCGTATCGTTCAGCTCGCCGACGGCTTCCAGGATCTGCTTGCTCCCCGCCCCCTGTTCCTCCATGGCGTTGCGGATATGCTCTTCCTGTTCCGATACGGTCTTAACCCCACGGTCTATGGCTTCAAACTTGCTTAGCACGCTCTCGGTAGATTTGGTGATCTTGTCGATGGAATCCTTTATCTTTTTCAGCACCGCGGTAATGGTTTTGGACTGCTCCCCGGAATTCTCCGCCAGCTTTCGTATCTCGTCGGCCACCACGGCGAACCCTTTCCCCGCCTCGCCCGCGTGGGCCGCCTCAATGGCGGCGTTCATGGAAAGCAGGTTGGTCTGGCTGGCGATATTTTCCATCACCGAATTGATCTCCAAAAGCCCCGCGGATTCACGGGCTATCTCCTGGATATCCGCGGCCACATCCTGGAGACCTGTACGGCCCACCTCGGAAGCCTCCGTCAGTTCCCTGACGTTCGCCGCGTTGTTAACCAGGGTCTGGGCAACCGACTTGATATTGGCAAGCATTTCCTCAATCGCCGAAGAAGACCGGGAGACGTTTTCGCTCTGGCGATCCACATGGCCGTTGAGCTTGTTGATGTTCCCCGCAATCTGCTCCATGGTGGCGTTGGTTTCCGTTACCGAGGCGCTCTGATTCGTAACCCGGGCCTTGACACCCTGAATGTTGGCAGTAATCTCGTTGACCGCCGCGGCGGTCTGGGTCATGTTGGCGGCAAGTTCGGCGCCGATGCCGGAAAGAACCACCGCCTGGTTTTTTATCGCTCCCACGAGTTTTTTGATCTTCTCCAGAGTCGCGTTAAAGTACCGGGCCAGATCGCCGGTTTCGTCCCCGGAAGTAACGGTGAGCGCCTTGGTCAAATCCCCCTCTCCTTCGGAAATATCTCTGAGGGCCAGGGCGGTTTTGACAATGGGCCCGGTAATCCGGCCACAGAAGAAGAACGAAAGGAAAAAAACAATGACGACGGTAACGGCCAGAACCATCAGGGCGGCCCACTGGATATCCAGAATGGTGACGTAGAGCACCGATTCGGGGATGGTCACGACCACCCGGTAACCGGTGCCCCGTACCGGGCTGTCGATCATGTAGTACTGTTCCCCGCCGTCGTCCCGGTACGACAGGGCGGCGCCGTCCGTGGACGACAGTTCCCCGCAGGCCTGCCGCAAACCGCCGGAAAGGCTGTCGATGGTGATGTCGTCGTTTACGGTCAGGGCCCGCTCGCTGTATTTTCCCTGGGCAGGATCGAATTCCCGGTGGGACAGGATCGTACCGTTTTCGGAAAGCACCAGGAAGACCAGCCGGTCCCCGAAACTGTCCCGGATCTTGGCGGTCAGGGCGTCCAGGAGTTCCTCCATGGTATGATCCTCCACATACATACCGAGCAGCCCCGCCGTGTCCCCGGCCCGGTCAATAACGCTCGCTCCGACGATCACGAGTTTCTGCCCCGTCGACCGGGAAAGCATGGGATTGGAAACATAGGTACGGGGTTCCCCGGCCGTATTGGTTCCCACCAGATGGGTAAAATAATCCCGGGTATTGAGGAGGCTCGGAGACGAGGCCGGGTCGCTGTTGTCCCCGGTCATCAGCCCGTCCAGCGCGGGGTTCCCCGGATTGTCGGAACGGTAGTAACTGCCGTCGGGATTGCAGTACAGATAGGTACTGATGCTGTCGCTCCCGGCAAGCCTGTCGGCCAGGGGGGCCAGGGCCTGTTTTTTTTCGGTCCAGGTCATTTCCGCCAGGCCGGGAAAGAACGACGCCGATTCCACCAGCCCCACTTTGCGCTCAAAGAACGCCTCGATCTCCCGGGCGATGGCGGTGGAATATTCCGAAAGAAAGCCCTGGGCGTTCGGACGGATGGTACTCGTTGACCGCAGGAGGATGATTCCCACCCCCGCAAGTAGGGGGAGAATGGAGATAAGGATACAAATGATTATTAATTTCTTGCGCAGCTTCATAAACAAGCCTCCACAATGCACAGCCATGGTTCCGGCGGATGATACCTTTGCATAGTAAATATCCGAACTACGATTTTGTCAACATTCCGGTAGCCCCGTATTGCGCCAAAATAAAATCTAAGTGAAAAAAGTGTGCGCCACAATTAAGAAATCCAGCCGAACCGCTCAAGCGGTTTCTCCTGTGATACCCCTTTGAGCGGCCAATTTCAAG
>JAISBR010000212.1 GCA_031266095.1 Treponema sp.
CGTGTCCACCGAGGTATGGGGGCCGCGGGTCCTGCCATAGGCCGTGCGCCAGTCCGCGCGGCGCTGTTTCAAAACCGTTCCCTTGTCCGGCGGAATGTGCGTCCATGTCCCGGCGGCAAGCATAGCATCCACATAACCGGTCAAATTCTCGAGCCAGATACCAAATTGAGCGTCCGCTCCGGGGACAAAGTCTTTATTGTGCGCCATAACCCGCTCCTTTCCATTCGTAATTTGTAGGGAGAGCCTCTACAGCCAGCGTAAACCCTTTGGCGGCTCTTGTCTACCGATGTCTTTCGACAGCGGACCGTCCGCTGTCTACCGTGAATGATTAGCTGTCTTTTGCGGACCGTCCGCTGTCTACCGTGAGCCGTTCACCGTCTATAGAGCGTCATTCGCTGTCTATAGCGGACGGATTGCCGTCTACAGGTGGGAGTCCGCGGTCGAAGGTAAACCGCCCGACGTCTATGGCGGGCCGTTCCCGGGTGTTCAGGGGCAGGCTGCGGGCTATTGATTAATTTCCGTTTTTTCGTTAACCTGCCAACCATCATGGAGGTAGATTTTGATCGCGTCAAATAAGGCCCCGGCAAAAACCATAACCCGAACCGAACGGTTGAGCGTCTTTATCGCGCTTTTTGCCGCCCTCATCTGCGTGTCCGGTTTTTGGACCATACCCTTGCTGCCCGGCATACCTATTGTACTGAAAAATCTGGTGATTGTTCTCGCGGGGGCGCTTCTGGGAACCTGGCGCGGAGCCGCGGCGGCCGCGTTGTTTCTCCTGACCGGTATCCTGGGGTTTCCCGTCTTTGTCAATGCCGGCGGTATTGGGGCGTTTCTGTCCCCGGCGGGGGGCTACATGATCGGCTATGTCCTGGGCGCCCTGGCCGCGGGTTTTATCGCCGGCCCGCCCCGGATTCGGGATAAAAAACCGGGCTTGGGTTACAGCCTGCGGCTTGTGGCCGCTTTGCTGCTGGGATTTCTCGTTATCCTGGTTTGCGGCGCCCTTTGGCTCATGTATCTTAACAGTAAAACTGAAATGCCCAAAACAATGGTAAACGCTTTTCTGGGCGGGATTATACCTTTTGCCATCGGGGACAGTATTAAATTTGCCCTTTCAATACCCCTTGCCTTTGCCCTGCGTCCCATAGCGGCGCGGTATATAAACCCCGGCGCATGACGCGGCCCGCCGTCCGTCTTTCGCATATCACAAAAACTTTCCCTGTGCTTGAAAGCGGGACGGAGGACGGCCGCGTGCGGGATGGTTTTTTTTACGCCCTTGATGATGTTTCCCTGGAAATTGAACAAGGTGTTTGTACGGTTGTAGCCGGAGCCAACGGCTCGGGGAAAAGCCTTTTGATGTCCATAATCGCCGGTCTTGAGGAACCTGATTCGGGCGGGGCGGAAGTCCGGGAAAAGACGGGACTGGTTTTTCAGGACGCGGACAGCCAGATTTTGGGAGAAACCCCCCGGGAAGACATCGCAATCGGCGTCAGGGGGAAATTTTTCTTCCGGAAAGCAGAGATACTGTCTGTTGTCGAAACATCCCTCCGGGATACGGGCCTCCTTTCACGGGCCGATTTTCCTTCGCATTTTCTTTCCGGCGGGGAAAAACGCCGCCTTTCCGTGGCGGGGGTTCTCGCCATGAACGCGGGAATCATCATTTTTGACGAACCCTACGCGAATCTTGATTACCCCGGCATTGTGCAGGTAAACGCTTTAATCAACAATTTACTGGCAAAAAATAAAACCATAGTTATCTTAACTCACGAGCTTGAAAAATGTTTTGCTCTGGCAAAAAAATTCGCCGTGCTGTTTGAAGGAAAACTCGTCTTTAACGGGACGCCGACAGAGGGCCTGAACGCTCCTCTTGAACAGTGGGGCATTCACAACCCCCGCCGCGATTCCTCCTGTCTTGAGGATTTGATCTGGATATGAAGAAAAGAACGATTGTATTCAGATACAGAAAAGGAAACGGCATTTTATACAGAGTACCTGCGTCGGTAAAACTATTGCTGCTCATGGTTCTCGCCGGAACCGTGATGTTTCTGCCTTTATACGCCGCGTGCACGGGAATCATCCTGCTTGTAATTTCCGCTTTTTTATGCGGCCTTACGCCGGGTGAACAGCTTGCGGATATAAAACCTGTTTTGTTTTACGCTTTTTTTCTATACATGATCGGTATTTTTGCCAACATGTCTTCTTTTTCCCCCGGCCTCCTGAAACCGGAAGATTTTGCCGGAATCTTTTATCCCGGACATAAATACGCTTTATATATTGTACGGCTGTTCCTCGTCATGCAGCTTTCCGCCCTCTTTTTTCGTACAACAACATCAATCGAAATAAAAGAAACTCTTTGTACCTGGGAATTATACATTCGTTCCTGGATACAAAAACTACCATTTGCAAAAAATATTTCTCTCAAAACGGAACTGGGGACCGGGGCGGCGCTTATGATGAGCTTTATCCCCGCGCTCTTTGAATTGTGGAATGATCTTAACCGCTCTTACCGGGCCCGGGGCGGCAAAAAAGGCTTTAAAAAAAGCCGCGTCCTTCTTATCGCTCTTGTTACGCTTTCCTTTCACTATGCCCACGAAAAGGCCAAAGCCCTTGCCGCACGGGAAGTTGTATAATCAGGCAGTCCGCTAAACGGCTATCACCCGGCAGTAACGCTTTTTCCCTGCCCGGAGGATGATACTCCCCTCGCCGTCCAGGGCGTCCGCGCCAATGAGGGCGGCCATGTCCGTAATACCGGCAAGGTCCCCGCCATGAGGGGCAGCAAAGGCGCCGCCCTGCTGGACCAGCCTGCGGGCTTCGCTCTTGGAAGGGGTAAGCCCTGTATCGGTGAAAAGGTCTATGGCCGGATAACCGGCTTCGAACCGGGACCGGGGTAACTGAGCCGTCGGCATGGCAGAGGTATCTCCGCCGCCCCCAAAGGCGGCCCGCGCGCCGGTCATGGCCCTATCCGCCTCGTCTTTGCCGTGGATCAGGGCGGTAACCTCCCAGGCAAGGCGTTCCTTGGCCTCGTTGGGATTTTTCCCCGGCTCCGTAAGGCGGAGACATTCCTGGGTAGGCAAAAAGGTAAACATCAGGAGGAAACGCCGGATGTCCGTGTCCTGGACATTACGCCAATATTGGAAAAAATCGTAGGGGCTTACGATATTGGGGTCCAGGAAGACCGCGCCCTTTTCGGTCTTGCCCATTTTTTTGCCATCCGACGTGGTTACCAGCGGGAACGTGAGGCCGAAGACTTCGGCTCCTTCGATACGGCGGATCAGTTCCGAACCGGCGACGATATTCCCCCATTGATCGTCCCCGCCTATCTGGAGGCGACAGCCGTAACGCCGGTAGAGTTCCAGAAAATCATAGCTTTGCAGTAATTGATAGTTGAATTCGATGAAAGAAAGACCGGTTTCCAGGCGTATCTTATAGGACTCAAAACTGAGCATGCGGTTTACCGAAAAATGGCTCCCGATTTCCCTCAGAAAGTCGATGTAATTAAGATCCGCCAGCCAGTCCCGGTTGTTGGCCCACCGGGAACGATCCCCGTCAAAACTCAGAAAACGGTCAAGCTGCTCTCTGATGAAAGCGGTATTCGTGTCGAGCTGTTCATAACTCAGCATTTTTCGAATTTCCGACTTGCCCGAAGGATCCCCAATCCGGGCCGTACCGCCTCCCAAAAGGGCTATTCCTTTGTGGCCGGCATCCCTGAGATGCCGGTAGGCAAAGAAGGGAACCATGTGCCCGATATGAAGGCTCACCCCCGTAGGATCGCAGCCCAC
>JAISBR010000015.1 GCA_031266095.1 Treponema sp.
GGTCCTCTCAACCTGAATGTATGTATGGGAGAATTATCGCAGGCATGTGCCGATTCAAAGCGGAAAAGAAAACCTCAGCTGTGTGTTTTTAGTTCCGCATAAGTTAACGCCTATGGGAGTAACCACCATTTCCGGCGCGATGGCCGCCCTGCGGGAGCGGTGCAACGGAACCGGGGAGCCGGACTTTTCCGGCTTGCAGATCGGGGATTATCTTGACGGGCTTGACCTTTCGGCCATCCCCGCCGAGCGGGACGGCACGGCTGGCCAGGTCTGGAGCGATGGTTACAAAAACAATCGCATAACGCTGTCGGCCTTTAACCCCTACAAAGGGGTGGGTGATACGGAAGTGGCTCAGAACCACGTCCGGTTTGATTTTGCCAATGTGCCCCTGCGGGGTCGGATGAATGCCGGTAATGACAATACGGGCGGGTATCCGGCATCGGAAATGCGGGCGTTTCTGGAAGGGGTCAACGGGGACGGAACCGGGGGGAAGTCCGGGGTAACCACGGCGGCCTTTTTGAACGCGCTGAAAGCCCAGATAGGGGATTACATCCTTCCGGTCAGGCGCTTGCTTTCCAATAAGGTGATTTGGGCGTGGGTAACCTGTAGTCTCTGGCTGCCGAGCGAGGATGAGGTATTTGGGGAATCGGCCTGGGGCGAGAGTGGTTATGGGGACGGGCAGAAGCTGCATATTCCGCTGTACCGGGATTCCTACTTGTACCGGATCAAGCGGAACAACGGCTCCAGGGACTGGTGGTGGCTGAGTTCGCCTTCTGCTGGTTCTGCGGTCTATTTCTGTCATGTTGCCGGCTATGGTCATGCCCACACCAACATGCGTCTGGGGTGGGTGGCTGCGCCCCCGCTTTCTGTGTCGCGTAGCGACACGGATAATCTGGCCTCCCTCCCCCTTGTGGGGAGGGAGGAGGATGGGGCTTTCTGGGTGAAGAGCCGAGGCCCTTCTCTTACCGCCGCGAAGCGGCGGTCGAAAAAAATTTAAGTTTTGGGCTATACTTGGGAAATGAGTGTGCTGAAAAACAGGCGAGGGCTGTCCAAACTCGAATTTTACCATAACGCCAGGAGGATGAGGCGAGAAATCACTATGCTCGTCCTCCGGGACTTCGGCATTCACAGCCGGGGGGAGAAGTTTAAGGCGGATACCGGCAGCCAGCAACCTGAAGGATTCTATGATGAGCTTATCGCGGAGTTTTCAGAAAATGTCCGTCTGTTGTTGCGGAACATGATGTGGAATATTACGGCTGCCAATACTATTTACCCGGTCAACAGCACAGAACTTCAGGAGCGGCGGATTTATCAGGACAGGGCGATCATAGCCTGTGAACAACTTTTACAGGAAATGCTCTATTGTGAGGATGTAATTCCGGTGAAGGCTTCCAGGTTTATGCCTTATATTGAACAGATAGAGTTTGAAATTAAATTGTTGAAAGGATGGCGAAAAGCCAATAACAAAATTGAGGAACTCATTACCGAGCGAAAAAACAAGAAGGAGGAGAGGGAACAAAAGAGTCAATAAGGGCATTTTCTAAACTATGCTGGTTCTGCGGCCTATTTCTGTAATAGTAACAACAATGGTAATGCCAACAATAACACTGCTAGTTCAGTGGGTGGCTGCGCCCCCGATTCCGTGAGGTGCCGCACGGTAGGTCGTACAGTTGCTTTGACAGCCGATACGACCGAGGCACCCGACACAGAAGGAGAAAATGTCCTGCGGGCTTTGCCCGCAAATATTCGCCTTGATACGTCCGGGCGGACGCTTCTTGCATGGGGGCTGGATTGCGTTAAGCCCTTTCATGCCCGGTGACGTTATGCGGTATACTACGCAAAGCGCACAAAAAAGTGCGTATGCCGTACAAGGCTTTTTTTGATTTTTTTATGAGGAATATATTGATAGATGACAAGCAGCGAAAGACGGGCGGCGCGGTATGAACGGCGGAATTCCAGGCGCAAAGAAAAACGGGCGGCGAAACTCAAGTCCTGCGATGATTTTTCTCGAGTCGCCGATGTGGATAATCTGTATTCCGCCTTCCGGAGTTCCATGCGCGGAGTTGCCTGGAAAGAATCGGTTCAACGGTTTGAGGCCAACGCCATGCGCAATATCGCCGATATTCGCCGGAAGCTGCTGGCCGGGGAGAATGTGCAGAGCGGCTTTGTGGAGTTCGAGCTACGCGAGCGGGGAAAAATCCGGCATATAAAAAGCGTCCACATTTCCGAGCGGATCGTACAGAAATGCCTTTGTGATAATGTTCTGACCCCCGTTCTGACATACCCCTTGATTTATGACAATGGCGCATCCGTGGAAAGCAAGGGCGTTCATTTTGCGATACGCCGCCTCATCACCCACCTGTGCAGATTTTACCGCCAGAACGGTTTCTCCAATGATGGGTATGCCCTGCTCATTGACTTCTCAAAGTTTTTTGATAATGTCCGGCATGATGTTCTTTTTGCGTTATTGGATCGGCATATTACCGATCTGCGAATTCTGGATTTAGTATGCCGTTTTATATCAGTCTTCGGCCCCGGTAAGTCCCTGGGTTTGGGAAGCCAGGTTTCCCAGATCGCGGCTATCTTTTATCCCAATGAACTTGACCACGTCATTAAAGAAAAATTGCGCATTAAATTCTATGGCCGGTATATGGACGATCTCTACCTGATCCACGCCGATAAGGATTACCTGCGATACTGCCTGGCCAGGATAGAAGAATTTTGTAATACCCTGGGAATCATCATCAATAAAAAAAAGACCCGAATCGTCAAATTAAGCTCTGGTGTAAACTTCTTGAAAGGGAAATATCGGCTGCTCCCTTCCGGGAAAGTACTGCGGCTTCCCGATAAAGACTCCAGCAAGCGGATACGCCGGAAGTTAAGAAAATTCAAATCCCTAATCGCGTCCGGTAAAATGAGCTTTGCGGATTTGCGGACGGCCTATCAATCCTGGCGGGGCAATTACATAAAACGTTTTAATGACTATTATCGTATAGGGCACCTGGACAGGCTTTATAATGAGTTGTTCATAAATATACACCCATAGGAGGTATCAGATGATTTATCTGTGGAAAAAAGACGGTATGGTCTACCACCATACCGATCTGGCAGAGGCGGCCCGGCTTGACGGCCTTACGGCTGCCCCGGACATGACGGTCAGCGAGGCTGATTTTGAAGCCGCTGACGGCCTTGTCCGGCTGGTGGGCGGTAAAATCGTTCTCGGTAAAACCGCCGCTGAAATACAGGCTGAAGAGAACGGGCGGCGGATTACCGCCCTGAAGCAAATGCTGGCGGATACGGATTACATTCCCGCGAAAATTGCGGAGGGGGCGGCGACTATTGAGGAATATGCCGGAGAGATCGCCCAGCGCCAAGCCTGGCGGCAGGAAATCAACACCCTGTCCGCCGCATAGAGCTTACAACCCGGCGTTGCCGGATGCCCCACCGGGGCAATAAAAACGGGCAGAAACCCGGCAGTGCGACCTGCCGGGCAGGTGCTGAAACACCTTCAGGGTTGCCCCCGATCCCACCCGAACCCTTGTACATAGGGTAGTTTCATTATCGGCAACCGGGCCTCAAGGTTTTAGCCCGTAATACACAGGAGGTATTCTCATAATGAGAACCCCTTTATCGTATTACGGGGGCAAGCAGCAGCTTGCCACCAGGATTCTGGGCATGATCCCGGAACATCAGATCTATTGCGAACCCTTTTGCGGTGGGGCCGCGATATTTTTTGCCAAGGAACCCTCTAGGGTCGAGATTATTAACGACACCAATGGGGAAGTAATCAATTTCTACGAAGCCCTGAAGCGGGATTTTCCGGCCTTGGAGCGGGAAATCGAAATTAGCCTTCATAGCCGGAAGCAACACCGGCAGGCAAGGGTAGTCTACGAAAACCCGGATATGTTTGACCGGATCAAAAGAGCCTGGGCCATATGGATGCTGGCCAACGGCTCTTATGGCTGTAAGCTGGACGGCGGGTTCGGCTATGATCGCACAGGCACCACAAGTAATAAACTGGCTGCTAGACGGGCGGATTTCAATGTCGATTACGCGATCCGCTTGCAACGGGTACAAATTGAGTGCTGTGATGCCCTCCGTATCATTCGAAGCCGGGATACCCCGGAGACATTCTTTTATCTTGATCCGCCCTATGTTGGAACTGAAATGGGTCACTATGATGGATATACCCAGATGGACTTTGACACTCTCCTGGGACTGCTGGAGGGCATTAAGGGGAAGTTCCTGTTGAGTTCTTTCCATAACGTAAACCTGGCGGACTTTACCCGGCGGAACGGCTGGCACACGGTAGAATTTCGCCTGGCCTCGGCAATGACGCATGGCGGCGGCGGGGCTGTCCGTGGCAAGGTCGAGGTCTTGACGGCCAGCTACCCCATCAAAGCCCTGGAGAAGGGCTGTAGGATATAAGGGGAAGCCCTAAGAAACGAAACCGGATGTGTTTCCAGGGCTGTTTTTGGTCTTTGGATTGTAAGGCCGTTTCACTATTTGTAATAGCTGGACGGTCTGTATTCGCTTGCGTTTTAGGTTCTGTTCGCTGGCGCGTTCA
>JAISBR010000079.1 GCA_031266095.1 Treponema sp.
TACTATGATTATAAATGCATCTGAGGCAAAAGTAATAGCATTGGAAAAATTATAGATATTGAAATACGGACAACTGTGCATAACAGGTCTGTATGCGTTCCGGCGCTAAAGCGCCTCCAAGGTTCCGTTCGGCTAGGTCATTCAGTTGCGCTCCATTCCCACGCCTCACTCCACCTATATTTTGTCCGCCCTACAAATGCTACGCATTTGCTTATTCGGGCGGTCAAAACGTCGCATGTAGCCGGAACGTTAGGCGGCATAAAACTTGAAATTTTATGTGAAAAGAGTTGAATTATATGAATAAAGTAAAATTTTTGTATGAACATTACAGAATAAAAATAGTATTCTGTAAAAATCAGCTTTTAGGAGGATTTTATGAAAAGGGCTGTATTGCTTTTATTTCTGGGTCTCATAATGATGGTTGGATTGTTTGCTCAAGCAACAGACGCACAAATTAGGCAGGCGGCTACTACTCTTGGAGTACCGTATGAGGCATTAAAACAGTTTGTGCAGTCATATAAAGCACAGCCTGTACCATCGGGTACTATTGAAATTACCGCGAAACAATTGTATGAGGCTTTTAGAGCTAATCAATTGCAAGCGGATATGACGTATAAAGATAAGACCGTAAAAGTAACTGGGGTTGTTGCTGGAATAAATAAAGACTACCTTGATAATTATTATGTTGAAATTGAAGGGACTTCTTCATTTGCAACTGTTGACGTTTATGTTAATGCTTCTGAGTTGAATAAAATTGCAAATTTGAAAAAAGGACAAACCGTTATGGTTGTTGGTAAATGTGATGGTTATACTGGTATCACTGTTGATATAAAAAACGCAAATATTCAATTATTGAATTGAAAATGTAGTTGCTCAAACTGCACATAATGAGGCTGTCAAAAAAGTCTGTTTTAAGACCTTGAGGTACTATGTATAGCGTATAACCAACTAAAAATACACTATATTAGCGGTTATTCTGTTTCTGGGGGATTAATTTGACAGTCTTAACAGACCTCGCAATATCCGGCAAGCGAAACATAGGGCTCCAAACCTGAGCATGTTGCGGTCACCCGGCGCATTACAGAGTCTTCGACACGCCGCAGGTGGAGCGGACGGATCTGCCCGTATCGAAGCGGGCCGCCCGGCAGCCCTGCGCCGTCACGTTCCGCTGATGCTTATCGCCTCAGGGGATTATAATCCTGAACACCGAACCGGAACCGGCGCGGCTTTCCACTTTGGTTGTACCGTTGTGGAGCAGGGCGATGTGGCGCACAATGGAAAGCCCAAGGCCGGTACCGCCGGCTTCCCGGCTGCGGGCCCGGTCAACCCGGTAAAAACGCTCGAAAATCCGTTCAAGATGTTCAGGCGGGATCCCTATGCCCTCGTCCCGCACTTCCAGTACCAGCTCTCCGTTTTCCTGGTACGCGGCGGCCCGGACTTTTGAGTTTTCCGCGGAGTATTTTATTCCGTTGTCCAGCAGGTTTATCAGAGCCTGAATGATAAAAGAGCCATGGAGCTTCGCCCGCAAGTCAGACGGACAGCTCACTATAATTTCAATTTGTTTCTGGCGCGCCTTGAGTTCTACCGATGACACCGCTTCGGCAAAGAGCGGGGCAAGCCCTTGTTCTTCCATATCGTGACGGCCGCCATCTTCAAGGCTCGCCAGAGTCAGCAGATCGTTGGTGAGATTTTCCATGGTTTCCGCGTTTTTACGGATTATTCCGATGAAACGGCGGGTCTGTTCCGCTTCCTCCAAGGGCGAATCCAACAGGGTTTCGGAAAACCCTTTTATAAGCTGAATGGGGGTACGCAGTTCATGGGAAACATTGGCCACAAAATCTTTGCGAACCTGTTCAAGCCGGACCAGACGGGTAATGTCCGCCATGACCAGTACCACGCCTCCGCAGGTTTCGGTTTTATCCGCCGCGCCGGCGGCAAGAGGGGCGGCGTAAACCTGAAAGCGCTGTTCCTGACCGTCCCGGAGTTTCAGTTCCATTTCCATGGAACGGTTCCCGGTGAGTACCGTGCGGGCGGCCTGTTCCAGTTCCGTGGAATGGGTTGCCTCAAGCAGGGAAAGACGGCGCACATCGCCGCCGCCCAGGCTGAAGAGCTTCCGGGCCGGGGGATTAACCAGATGCAGCATGAGGCCGCTGTCCATGGCGAATACCGCCTCGGACATACCATTGAGGATCGCCTCAAGCCGGCTTCCCTCGGCCCTGGCCTGTTCAAGGCGCAGGTTTAGTTCCGCGGCTATGCCCCGCAGGGCCTGTTCCAAAGCGATAAATTCCTGAGCTTCCCCGGAGAGCGGGATATTTTGCCGGCTAAGCTCATGCAGCGGTTCACCCGCGGCGGCTATATCCACCAGCCGTTTAAGAGAAGCGGAAAGGGAACGGGAAAAAACGAAAATCGCGGTAAAAGCGGCCAGTACAAGCAGGCACGCAAAGAGGAGGAAGGGCAGGGCCGCCGCGGATATCCGCCGCCAAAAACTGGGTACCGTAAGAGAGAGGCGGAATACCCCGGCTACGCTGCCGGAGGCGTCGAACACGGGCAGGGCCGAATAGATCTGCCGCATACCGGTACTCAGGGAATCCCGCCGGGCGCCGCCTTCTCGGCCCGCAAGCGCGGACCGTACTTCCTCCCGGTCCAGATGATTGACCAGCGCCCCCTCAACCTGAGAGTCCCAAAGCACATCGCCGGCCCGGTCTATCAGGGTCAGGCGGTAGGCGTCATCCGCAGCATGGGCAAAGGTACTGCCGCTTATCAGCTCAGGGCCCGCCGTACCGGCGTCGAAATAATCACTGACGCGCTTTTCACCGATGACCGAGAAAAGGGTCCTCGTGGTATTCCGCAGTCCCAGGGCATTAATTTCATAATACAGGGAATTCATGAAAGCCAGTACCGAGATTACCAATACGGAGGAGAGTCCCAGGGTCGTAAGGCTTAAGGTTATAAGGTTTTTACGGAATATCGTCATTCTGTTACCCTGAAACGGTAGCCAACGCCCCGTATGGTTTCGATCATGTCTCCCGCCTTACCCAGTTTTTTCCGCAGACCCAGGATCTGCACATCCACCGATCGGTCGGTAACCGGATAATCAGGCCCCCTGATGGCAGCGATGATCTGGTTACGCGAAAACACGATATCCGGATGAGAAAGAAAATGCCGCAGCAGGGAGAATTCGGAGGCATAAAGATCCAGGGGCTTATCGCCGCAAAACACTTCGTGGCGCGCCGCGTCAAGTTTCAGCGGACCCTGCTTCCAGACCGTTGCCGCCTCCCGGCGGCCCCCTTCTTCCTGACGCCGCAATCCGGCCCGTATTCGGGCGACGAGCACTTTGGGACTATAGGGCTTTACCACATAATCATCGGCCCCCAGTTCCAGGCCGGTAATGATGTCCGCTTCCTCTCCCTTGGCGCTGGTCATGATCACCGGAATATTCCGGCACTGTTCGATTTCTTTTATTTTTTTCAACACCTTGAGTCCATCCATGCCGGGAAGCATAATATCCAGCAGTACGCAGTTGACCGGCCCTTTTTTCAGGAAGGCCAGTCCCTCCTCTCCGGTTTTTGCCTGTAACAGTTTCCAGCCCTCATTAGTCATGGCAAAGGAAAGCAGTTCCTGAATATCAGGATCATCCTCAATGATGAGAATTATAGCTTTTGCCGCCATTGCTCGTTCAACTCTTCATGCCTGCCTTCGGTCATATAGATGATGGCCTCGCAGATATTGGTAATATGGTCTCCCATTCGTTCCAGGTAGTTTGAGGTATTGAGAAGACGAACCGCCTTTTTAATCAGTCCGGGATGTTCCTTCATCAACCCCAAGACCTCCTCGGTAAGGGCCTTGTGCTCCGCGTCGATGGTATCATCCAGCGCCGCGGCCCTTCTGGCCCCTTCCGGATCCTGGGCCAGGTATGCGGAAATGGAAGCGCGGATCATCTCCTTGCCGGTTTCGGCCATCCGTTCCAAATGTTCCAGCGCCTGGAAGCTCTCCTTGCCGGACAGCTTGATCGCGGTCTTTGCCAGATGCACCGTGTGATCGCCTATACGTTCGATATTACCGGTCAGCTTAAAAATAGTCACCAGTTCTCTTAAATCACGGGCCACCGGCTGCTGTGTGGCGATTATAATGGCGGCCTCGTCCTCGATCTTGAGCTGCATGGCGTTTACCACCGCGTCATCGGCCTTCACTTCTTTTGCAAGCTCCGTGTCGTTGTTCCGCAGGGCGGAAAGGGCCTTCCCCAGGTCTTCCTCGACACGGGTCGCCATTGCCAGTATGTCATGCCGCAGCCGGTTCAATTCTTCCAGAAACATTATTCGTGTATTCATCATCCAAATCTCCCGGAAATATAATCCTCGGTCCGTTTGTCCCTGGGCTGGGTAAAAAGCTCCTTGGTGTCGCTGAACTCTATCAGTTCCCCAAGCAGAAAGAACGCGGTTTTATTGCTCACCCTGGATGCCTGGTGCATAGCGTGGGTTACAATAATGATACTGTATTCTTTTTTTAGTTCCCCGATAAGTTCCTCAATGCGGCCGGTGGCGATGGGGTCCAGGGCGCTGGTCGGCTCATCCATAAGGATAATCTCAGGTTCCATGGCGATACTCCTGGCAATGCAAAGCCGCTGCTGCTGGCCTCCCGAAAGGGATTGCGCGGGTTTTTTCAGCCTGTCCTTCACTTCGTCCCAGAGCGCCGCCTTATGCAGTGATGTTTCGACTAACTCCGCGAGTTTTCGCCTGTCCCTCAGTCCCTGCATGCGCTTGCCATAGGCCACGTTATCAAATACGCTCATGTTGAAGGGATTGGGCTTTTGGAATACCATACCCACACGGCTGCGGAGCTCGGTAACATCCATGGAACCATAGATGTCTTTGCCGTCCAGTAGCACCTCTCCTGTTATGCGGCATGAGGGAATGAGATCATTCATGCGGTTCAGGACCCGGATAAAAGTGGATTTGCCGCAGCCTGATGGACCGATAAAGGCGGCAACGTCCTGCTTTGTCAGGGAAAAATTGACGTTTTTAAGCGCCTGAAAATCCCCGTAATAAAGATCGAGGCCGCGGACATCCAGTTTGTTAGCGACTGTATCGTATTCGTCACTCATTAATTTTTCCCCTGGTTTTTCTGAATCCACCGGTGATTATTTTAGTGGCGGTATTGATAATCACCACCAGGATCACCAGTACCGCGGCGGTGGCAAAGGCTATACCGAAATCTTCGGGATGGACCGCTTCGTTGGTCAGGTAATAGAGGTGAATAGTCAGAGTTCTGCCTGACTCAAAAATAGTCCGGGGCATATTGCGGGTAAGGCCTACGGTAAGAAGCACCGGCGCGGATTCCCCCACTACCCTGCCTATGGCAAGTATCACCGCGGTAACGATGCCCGGCAGCGCCGAAGGCAGCACTACATGGATTATGGTCTGAAATTTGGTCGCCCCCAGGGCAAGGGAACCTTCCCTGAAAGTATCGGGAATGGCTTTGAGGGATTCCTCGGTAGTACGGATGATCACCGGGAGGATCATGATACTCAGGGTGAGGGCGCCGGCGATAATGGACTGCCCAAATCCGAGCAGCCGGCAAAACATAAGCAGCCCAAAAAGGCCATAGATGATCGAGGGGATTCCCGCCAGGGTTTCAATGGCAAGGCGGAGGATTCGGATCAGTCCCGAATTGCCCGAATATTCATTGAGAAAAATGGCACTGGCGATCCCCACAGGCAGGGCAACGGCGATAGACACCAGTACCACATAGAGGGTGGTGACTATCATGGGCAGTATGCCCCTTTCGCCGCCGGCGATAAATGAAAAATTGAGAAAGCCTGCCTGGGATTTGAGAATATAGAACAATATATAAATAAGGACGGCTATGACGCCCGCCATGACCATGGCCATAATTGCGTATAACAAACCGTCAAGGATTTTCCGTTTTTGCAAGGCGCTTTTCATGATTCTGCCTCCGTGCGGCGGCGGAACCAGAGAATCATGCTGTTGAGGATCAGAATGATCGAAAAAAGCACCACGCCGATTGAAAAAAGCATCTCGCTGTGCCTGCCCGAGGCGTATCCCATCTCCATGGCAATAGTGGAGGTGAGGGTTCTTACGCTTTGCAGAGGGTTATGTACCAATTGCGGCGAATTTCCCGCCACCAGGATAACCGCCATTGTTTCACCTACCGCCCGGGAAATACCCAGGATGATGCCCGCGATTACCCCTGAATTGGCATGCGGCAGTACCACCCTCCAGGCGGTCTGCATTTTACTTGCCCCCAGTGAAAGACTCGCCTCCCGCACCGAAAGGGGTACAGCCCGCAGGGAAGTTTCGGCGATGGTGATAACTGTGGGAAGAATCATCAGCGCCAGCACGATTATCGCGGAGAGGAGGGTGTTGCCTGATGGTACACTGAATATATTCTTTACCGCCGGTACTATCACCATAAGGCCGAAGAAGCCGTAGACGACCGAAGGGATTCCCGCCAGCAGCTCTATGCCGCTTCGTACCAGAGATGCCGGCGTTGCAGGAAGAAATTCCGCCATGAAAAGGGCGCAAAGCAGCGCAATAGGAACCCCCAGCAAAATGGCCCCAAAACTTGCCAGCAGGGTTCCCGCGATCATGGGGAAAATGCCAAATATTTTCTGCCGGCTGGGCCGCCAGTCAAGGCCGGTCAAAAATCTCCCGAAACTGTAAGGCGGTTCCGGGAGTATTATGTGAAGCTTCCGGTTCAGCGCGGCGATGGTCCCCGGCCAGCTTACGGTGTACACGTAACTTTCAGGGTAAGTCACCTCTCCCCGTTCGTTGCGTACAAACACAAGTTTTTTTTCAGGATCTTTTTCAGCCGTGTTAACCCTTATGTCCAGCAATTCTTCGCCCCCATCGGATGGAAACCGAATCGAAATGAGCGAAGCGTCTTTCGGCAGGTCAATAAAAGTTGAATGATTTTGGTACGGGGTTCCGTTGACCGCAAGCTCGTCGATCCTCTGGGCCACAAGCCGTATGTTTTTGGCGGTGGGGATAAAAAAAGGCATACTCCCCTGGACAAACACAAACAGCAGTATGGCCCCCAATGCCAGCACGGAAAAGAGGGCCACAACGCTGAAAAGGTATTTGAAGAACAGGTCTACAAACTTACGATTCATTACCTTTTACTTCTTTCTTTTTACTTTACCGGTATCCAGCTTGTCTTTACAATCGCCTGCCCCGCAGGACTCAGTATCCACTCAAGGAAAGCCGTGCTTTCGGGATGTACATTGCTCCCCGACATTACGATGAAGGGCCGGGCTATTTTGTAGGAGCCGTTCACCACATTGGCGTTGGTAGCAGCGACTCCGCCTACATCAACGGACTTTACCGTATTGTCCAGAGAACCCAGGGAGATATAACCAATGGCATCCTGATTCTGGGCAATGCCCGCTTTGATGGCGCCGGTGCTGGTGGACTCATTGGCGCCCTGGAGCAGCTGGCCCTGGAAGCCCACCAGTTCCTCAAAAGCGCCCCTGGTACCTGAACCTTCCTCCCGGCTTACCACCGCGATTTTTCCATTTTTTGCGCCACCTGAAACCTGGCTCCAGTCGGTGATTGCCCCGGTGTAGATATTCTTTATCTGCTCAAGGCTGAGATTCCCCACCGGGTTGGAACTGTTCACAATCACGGCAATTCCGTCAATGGCAATGGTCGCTTCTTTCAGTCCCTTGCCCTGTTCAGCCGGAGTCAGCTCACGGCTGGACATACCGATCTGGTAGAGCCCGCCCGCGTTATTGATCCCGTCACCGGAACCGGTACCGTTGATGTTGATCTTGATGGTGGGCCTGGCCTTCTGGTAGTCGGCGGCAAGCAGTTCCATCAGGGGCGTTACCGAGGTGGACCCGCCTACCTCAATGGTATAGGACGCGGCGCCCGGGGCGGCATTTTGGCTTTGGTGGCCGGAATCCCTCGAACCTCCGGCGAAAACCGGACACAGGGCGACAGCACCCATCAAAACGGCGATTAATCGAATTTTCATAATTCTTTCGCTCCTTAATTTGGACGGCCAAACAGCCGTCTTGTTTGATCTTAGTCCTTGTTACTAAGGACAGGTTAACGCTATCAGGCCTGTGTTAGGGACTTGTGAATGAATTGTTAAAATTTGGTTAAATTGTACCGGAGAAGGCGAGTTTCCCAGACTGCGTTTAAGCCACAGTCTGTCTTTTGCATGGGGCGACCGAATGTAGCGACTCCTGTACTGCTGCGGGGAAATGGGTTTGGAGGGCAAAGCTTTCTTTTAGGACAAGTTTTTATAATAATCCCGTAATTCCCGCAGGTACTTGTCCAGCATCTCAAGCGCATCACCAGCAAATTGGCCTAAAAGCATCGAAACATTTACCGGTATTGATTGTTCACCCTTAAAAAGCTGCCATGCTTCCACCCCAAGAGACTCAGTTAGTTTTGCCATGGTGGTTGGGGACACCCATTTTTTTCCATTTTCGATGTCGCTTAAGAAATTTGGGGCTATATCAAGAATTTCCGCCAGTTTTTCCTGGGAAAATTTCTTTACCTTACGATATTTCTTTACATTTTGCCCCAAAATACCGCGAATTTCTAGTTCCGTCATCTTCTACCTTTAGCATGATAATCATGCTAAAGGCTTGACATAATTTTAATAAACCAATAGCGTTGATTTTATACCATTGGCATATATTTTAAAATGGTGGCTTCTGTAAAACCACAAGAGAGGAATGACATGTTGTTCTCGAGTAATATTTTTCTTTTTTTGTTTCTTCCCCTTGTATTGATCCTCTATTATGCCCTCTATAAGAGGGGACCGCGAAATCTGTTATTGTTCCTCGCGAGTCTCTTTTTTTACGCCTGGGGAGAACCCAAATTTGTGATATGCATGGCCGCCGTCATCATCTTGAATTATCGGATGGCTTTGGTTATTGATAAAAATCGGGGAACAAAACAGTTGTGTCGTCTATTTCTTGGCCTAACTATTTTTATAAATCTTTTTATCCTGTTCTATTACAAATATGCTAACTTTTTTATCGTTACCGTAAATAGATTCGGCTTTTCGTTGCCTCTCAAAAACATCGTACTTCCGATAGGAATATCCTTTTTTATTTTCCAGGCCATTTCTTACGTGATTGATGTTTACAGAAATACAGTACCCGTACAGATACATTTTGTCCATGTGGGACTTTATATTTCATTTTTCCCTCAGCTTATCGCTGGCCCCATCATCCGCTACAGTACCATTGGCGAACACATGGAAGACCGGAAAGAAAATATTGCCGATTTTTCCGAAGGAGTCCGCCGTTTTATCATCGGTTTTGGCAAAAAAATGCTCCTTGCAAATAACATGGCTCTTATAGCGGATAAGGCATTCGGGATCCCAGATTCGGAACGTTCCGTGGCCTTCGCTTGGCTTGGCGTGATAGCGTATTCATTTCAAATACTGTTTGATTTCTCAGGTTATTCGGATATGGCTATCGGCCTTGGCTGTATGTTTGGATTTAAGTTCCCTGAAAACTTTAATTATCCCTATATCGCAAAGTCTATTTCTGAATTTTGGCGTCGTTGGCATATTTCTCTGGGATCATGGTTCAGGGATTATGTTTACTTTCCTTTGGGCGGTTCGCGTGTTACTACCGGCCGACTTGTTTTTAATCTTTTTATCGTATGGGCCTTAACCGGCTTTTGGCATGGGGCAAGCTGGAATTTTATCTTTTGGGGTTTGTTTTATTTTGTGATAATCAGTTTTGAAAAACTTACCGGAATACCGGAAAAATTTTCAAGTCCTCTGGCAAAATTGCTGTACCGAGTGTTTACGATATTTGCGGTATGCGGCGGCTGGGTTTTGTTCCGTGCGCTGGGCTTTAAGGCAGCCGTAAAATACGGCTTAACTATGTTTGGCTTAAGAGGTAATCCGTTTTTTTGCCAAAATACGGTTGCCGCGTTTAGAGAATATTGGGGTTTTCTGTTTTTTTCCCTGATCTGTTCGACGCCGTTCCTAAAATTTATTGGAAAGTCGGCAGTACGGAAAGGTGGAATTTTACAATTTGCCGTAAATACAGCCTCCATTGGTATTTATATTTTTATTTTTCTCTGGTCTTTTTCTTTTATAATTCTAGGCGCTCATAATCCCTTTATATATTTTAATTTTTAGAAAAGCCCTGCAAGGAGAAGCTGCGTGAAAAGACCAAGTATACCGCTAAATCAAAAAACAGCCTTAGCCATTGTGTTCGTGTCTCTTGTTTTTGTTATCGGTTACACCTCCCTGCCTATCGTACTTCAGGCGATTAATGACTTTACCGCTCTTTCAGGACAAAATTTGAATATCCGGTTTACAAATACCAGGAACAAGATAGAATCCGCATATCAAAACATGCTGGATTTTAAGAGTCACAGACTAATAAACAGGGGATCCTATATCAACTTAAATGGCCTTATGGCCCGGATAATGGGGCAACGAATAATGAATAGCGTGGTTAAGCTAAACAACGGATATCTGACGACACTTAACGCAAGTGCGGATATGTCCATGCCCGGCCTTTTGCCGGGTCTGACCAATTTAAAAGATTTTTGTGATGGCAATGGTATAAAATTGGTATATGTTCAGGCGCCGTATAAAGTAAATAAATATGATCCGGAACTACCCCTTGGAACCACCGACTATACAAATAAACGGATAGACAATTTGTTGAGTCTTTTTAGAAGCATCGAAATAGATACTATAGATTTACGGGAAGAAATACGACAGGATGAGATAAACTATTACGATGCTTTTTTTAAGGTAGATCTTCACTGGAAACCTGAAACCGCGTTTTGGGCCAACAGAAAAATTTTAGAATACTTGACGGAACATAAAATAATAGGTGAGATTCCCCCAAAACATACAAATATCAAGAACTATAAAATTGAACTTTATAAAAAATGGTGGTTAGGATCAGAAGGTAAAAGAGTCGGTTCTTATTATGCCGGTGTTGACGATATCAGCGTTATTTACCCGGATTTTGATACAAATATAAGAATGGAGGTTCCTGAACGGAATTATGACAAGACCGGGCCGTATTACGATGTTATTATACAATATGTCCCAAGGGGCTATTATACCCAGCATCCCTATGATGGGTTTTATAATTGGAATAATATTTTGACCAAATTCAGCAATGAAGAAGCACCGGTAAAGAAGAAATTATTAATCGTTAGCGATTCATTCAATATTCCTATGAGGGGATTCACCGCTTTAAATTTCGAAACTCTTTATGCATTCAATATCGCTGGTTATTCTAATGCTTATAAAGAGTATTTCAAAGATCCAGTCACTGAGTATCATCCAGATATAGTGGTCATTATGCTTTCCGAGCTAAATTTCGGTTTTCTCTATTCTCTCGCCGCTGCCTTTGAATAGATTGGATATCCTCCGGTAGACCGGGGAGGATTTTTCCCTCCAAAAACTGAACCCAGAAAATGGAGATACTCAGGAGCAAATTTCAGGGTATCTTCACGACACGCTCGGTAGGGAGAACAGCTCGACCGTTCAACCCCATCACAATCTTGATAGAAGGAAACGGTGAAGTCCAAATTCTGCTCCAAAACCAAGAATAAGGGTATCTATCATTAAGATAGAATCTGCCGGAAAGAAAAGCCCCCCATGATTTCGCGGTATCTCCCTTATGCGGGAATCCCCGGAGACCAAGTGTGGCAATGAAAACGCCTGGAAAAGCCGCCTGCGTACCGTCGCGAACCTCCTATCCAAGTAATAGCAGCCTCTTACCCGATTCGAGGATGCTCCTATACCCATTGTATCTTCAATTCATACTTGTTCTGTAAGCGCTTGCATGGTAATATCATTGTTATTATAAAACAAAAAAGTGCGTGGTTTACAGATAGACCGGGTGGTGTTACTATTATGTGAATATTCGGTGAATATTCTACAAATATTCTTAAGGAGGTATTATTATGAAGGGTAATACCGGTTCCAGCGTTGCTGCGGATCCCAGGACGGCTGGAAAAGAAGCGGCTGAAAAAGCGAAAAACGGGCTCTCGAACATTAAACTGGCTTTTGCTTATGCGAGCGTCACCTATGATTTAGAGCAAATGCTCAAGGGTATCGGAGAGGGGCTGCCGGGGGTTCCGGTTTTAGGAAATACCTCCTTTACCGGGATCATCACCCCCGAAGGGTTCATCACCGGGGAAAAGGGCTTTGTGGGTATTATGGCCCTGGGCGGAGATGATATAACCGTGGGCGTGGCGGGCAGGGCTAAGACTGCCGACGCCAGGGCAGCCGGCAGAGAGGCCGCCAAAGAGGCCATAAAGAACGCGGGAAAGAGCGGCGCTCCGGCCTATTTCTACATGGCCGCCCCGCCGGGAGAAGAGGAATTCTACCTCAAGGGCGTAAGCGACGTAATCGGCAGGGTTCCCTGTTTCGGGGGCAGCGCCGCGGATAACGCCATAGCCGGGGAGTGGAAGCTCTTTGCCAATCAGCAGGTCTTTGCCGACGGAATCGCCCTAGCTTTCTTCTACGCGGACAAGCCGGCGACCAATCTCTTTACCGGCGCATACCGTGAAACCGGCGATGTGGGGATCATCACCAAGGTAAGGGACAAACGTACCCTGGTGGAGATCGACGGGGTTCCGGCGCTCAAAAAATACGCCGAATGGGCCAAAGTGGACCCCGATACCCTGAAAGGCGGTAACCTTTTGGTCCATACCATCACCTCGCCCCTGGGGATAAAAGACAGGCTCGGGGATCTTACCGCTATCCGGCATCCCATGAACGGCAACGACGATTACTCCATGGCCATCGGGGCCAATCTCGCGGAAAAAACCGCGGTGATCCGCATGGCGGGCTCAGTGGACGAACTTATTTCGTCGGCGGCCAAAACCCTTGAGGATCTGAAAACCAAAATGGGCGCCGCCCCCGCCGTTTTCCACCTTGTCCACTGCGGCGGACGCAGGGCCGGCATCGGCGAGAGGATCGGGGAAGTAGCCCAGGGCGTCAAAAAAGCCGCCGGAGGGGTTCCCTTTATCATGGAATTCACCTTTGGTGAATACGGTTATGAGGATGACGGCAACAATACCACCGGCGGCCTCATGCTGTCTTACACGGGTTTTGCCCAATGAATCACCCCGCCGTGATAACGGCAAAGGGGCAAGAAAGGAAAATATAGTATGAAAATGATTATTGATGGAAAAGCGGCTGGCGCCTCCGACGGCGCGGTTATTGACGTAACTAATCCCGCAAATGGGCAGGTGATCGACACCGTCCCCGCGGCTACTGAGGCTGATGTCAAGCTGGCGGTAGAAAAAGCGAAACAGGGGCAGAAAATCTGGGCGAAGGTTCCGCTACACGAAAAGGGCGAGATACTGCTGAAGTTTGTCGCCCTCGTGGAAGAGCACAAAGAAAAACTGGCCGGAACCCTTTCCCGTGAAACAGGAAAACCCATCAGCGAAGCCAGGGGGGAAATCGCCAATATTCCCATCTCTTTTAAGGCCTTTGTGGAACGGGCAAAGCACCTGTACGGCGAGATCATTCCCAACGGACAGGAGAAGAACCAGGAACGCCACGTGCTCCTGACGGTGAGGGAACCCATTGGCGTGGTGGTCTGCGTAATTCCCTTCAACTTCCCCTGCGATCTCTTTGATCAGAAGGTCGCGCCCGCACTGCTTGCGGGCAACGCCGCCATTGTGAAGCCCTCAACCGACAACCCCCTGACCCTCTGTATGCTCACCGAACTCCTGGTCAAGGCCGGGGTGACCAACGGCGCTATTGAGATTATTACCGGCCGCGGTTCTCAGGTAGGGAACTGGCTCTGTAGGAATCCCGATGTCCACGCCATCACCCTCACCGGCTCCACCGAGGTGGGCATCGAGACCTACAAGAACGCCGCCGGTCACCTGGCCCACATCGCCCTGGAACTGGGGGGCAATGACGCCTTCATTGTATGGAAGGACGGAGACGTCGACTTAGCGGTGGAGGAAATGATCTGGGGGCGCATGTACAATACCGGTCAGGTTTGCTGCGCTTCCAAACGCTTCTTTGTCCACAATAGCCTGAAAGAAGCATTTGCCCAAAAAGCTGTGGAACGGATCAAGCGGATCAAACAGGGGGATCCGGCGGATGACGAGACCCAATTGGGCTGCCTTATCAGCGAAAAGGCCGCCGTTGAGGTTGAACGGCAGGTGAACCTGACCGTTTCCCAGGGGGGCCGGCTCATCCTGGGGGGCAAGCGGAACGGCGCTTTCTACGAACCTACCGTGATCGCCGATGTACCCAAGACCGCCGATGTGGCCAAGGACATGGAAATCTTCGGCCCGGTTGTGCCAATCATCGGCTTTGACACCCTGGAAGAGGCCATTGCAATCGCCAACGCCTCCAAGTTCGGCCTGTGCGGCTGTATTTTTACCGCCGACATGAAAACCGCCTGGAAGGCGGCCGGTGAGCTTGAATGCGGCGGGGTAATCATCAACGGGGCAAGTTTCTTCCGCAGTTTCGAGATGCCGTTTGGCGGCTACAAATACTCAGGTATAGGGACCGAGGGGGTCATGTCAACCTTTGACGAGGTGACCCTGACCAAGACCATAGTCCTGAAAAATATTATCTGAGCCTTTTCAAGCCGGAGGGGTTTTGAAAACCCTCTGTACGAATCAACAGGGACCGTCCTGAATGGGGGCGGTCCCTGCGGAAAAGGCTTAATTCCGCCGGCGGAAGAGGCTTAGTTCCGTTGACGTCAGTATTTTCCGCAGTCCTGAAGGTTCAAAGGCAAACACCAGGGCAATGGGAAGCATCAACATTTGATCGGTGAGGTTTTGCTGCCAGAACCCGGGCAGGAGCTTTATCAGCATGGAAACAAAGATACCCAGCACGGTGAGCAGCCAGAGCAGTCTAAGCAGCGCCTCAAAAGCGAAACGACCGCCGCTGTCGCGGGCCAGCGCGTAACGGATGCCCAGAGGAATAGCGGCGAGCAGCAGAGGGTTGGCAAAGAACAGATTGGCGTTGTGATAGGTGTAATCATGGTTGGTAAAGAAGGTCATAAAAAAGAGAATCGAACCGGCAATACCGAACACCAGGCCGGCCAGGCTGTGACTGACGCCGACCAGTATCCGCCCCGCCCTGAGATTTTTTGCCTGCAGAAAAAAGAAGAAGGCAATAAGAACCGAAACCGCGAGACTGAAGACCAGTTCCCTGGGCCACTGCCTGCGGGGAAAATCCAGCACCTGTGGCCGGCCGACGGCACGATAAACCGTCTCCACGCCGGAAACCAATTTTCGCGTAACACCTTCCGGATCAATATATGAAAAATCATCGATCCGTTTTCCAACCTCGGCGGGAAGGAACATCTCTTCCCAGACTGTAATGGGGGTATCGATGTTCTGACCCATCAAGAAATTGAGAATCCAGTCGGAAAAAGGAGAAAACCATGTATGCCGGCGCACATGCTGGCGCAGGGTAAAACGGCCCGGCGCCCTGCCGAATTGTTCTGAAAACTGGCCGTCTACCGCCAGATCAATAATGTCCCGAATCCGGGTAGAGCAGTTATCTTTAAAATGGTGATAGTAATAATTCCGGTTTTCAGGAAGTACATTGGTCTCCGCGAAATCCCGCACTTCCGCTCGTTTTTCCGGAGAAATATCCAGGGTATAAAGCGTTACATCCCGGTTGGTATTCACATAACCCGCGATATTAATATCGGCCGGGGAGACGCCGCAGCTATAGAGGAGCCTTCCAAAGGCGAAATTGGTATAGAAATGCTCGTTCTCGAATGAAAAAAGCCCATAGTCATAAAAACGAATCTGACCGGTACGGCTATCGTCGATCAACAGGGCAATATGTCCCCACCAGTAGTAGAGTTCATCCCCAGGGCCCATGACGGCAATCTTAAGGGTAAGGTCTTCTCCACGGCCCTCTTCTTCATCGCTTTGGGCGGCAAGCGCCATCCCCAAACCCAGCAGAACAACAATAAAAACGATTTTTTTTGCTTTATTCAAAACAAGCTCCCAAGAGTTAGCCCTCAAGCATGGTTCCGATGCCCTCGTCGGTAAACAACTCAATTAAAAGGGCATGTGGAAGACGACCGTCTATGATATGGGCCTTTTTGACGCCGCAGTCCAGGGCAAGAGCGCAGCATTCGGCCTTGGGGATCATACCCTTGCTCAGGATACCCTGTTTTCTAAGTTTTTCCAGTTCAAGGCGGGAAGCGGATTTGATAAGGGAATCAGGGGCCCGCAGATCCCGAAGTATGCCCTTCACATCGGTCATGAGGACGAGTTTTTCCGCCTTCAGCGCTGCGGCGATTCTGGCCGCGGCGGTGTCGGCGTTGATGTTGAGAGCCCGCCCTTCGTCTTCCCCTGTTCCAAACGCCACCGAGGACACTACCGGAATGGCCTCTGCGTCCAATACACTATTCAGTACGGATGCGTCCACTTTCTCGATTTCACCTACCAACCCCAGATCTTCATCCCCCTTAAGGCGGCGGGCTTTGAGCATAGCGCCGTCTATACCGCAGAGGCCGATAGCCCTGCCCCCGGCAAGCTCAATGAGGCCGGTGATCTCCTTGTTCACCTTGCCGCAAAGGACCATCTGGACAATCTCCATGGTCTCTTCGTCGGTGTAGCGGAGGCCGTTAACAAAGCGGCTTTCCTTGCCGATTTTTTTCAGCATTGCCTCAATTTCAGGACCGCCGCCGTGGACCAGTACGGTACGGATTCCCACGCAGGCCATGAGGATCACGTCCTCTATCACCGCCGACTTGAGGTCCTCGTTGATCATGGCGTTGCCGCCGTACTTGACCACTATGGTTTTACCCCGGTAGCGTTGTATATAGGGTAGGGCGTGAATCAGTACATCAGCCCGGCTGTTGTTGCTTATCAAATTTTCTTCCATGCATATCCCTTTTTAAGAACGATAGTCCCCATTTATCTTCACATAATCGCAGGTGAGATCACAACCCCACACGGTCGCGCTGCCCGGACCGCTGCCTACGCCGGCGATAATCTCAATCTCCTCTTCGGAAAGAATACGCTTGGCGTCCTCCTCTGAAAAGGGAACCTGAGCGCCATCCCGGCATACGGTGATTTCACCGGCCCGGCTTTTAAAGCGTACCCCGGCTTTATCGGGATCAAACTCGACGCCGGCATAACCCAGGGCGCAGAGTACCCGGCCCCAGTTGGCGTCGGCGCCGAAGCAAGCGGTCTTGACCAGGCTGGAAGAGACTACTGATTTTGCCAGGGTTTCGGCGACGCTTTCACCGGCGCCGCCGTTAACGGTAACGGTAACAAGTTTTGAGGCGCCCTCGCCGTCCCGGGCCATAGCCCGGGCCAGACGGACGCAGGCTTCCTCAAGGGCGCCGGCAAATATTGCCTGATTCCCGCCTGAGGCGCCGATGGGCTGATTCCCCGCCTCGCCGTTAGCCATGATGATCACCGTGTCGTTGGTGGAGGTATCACCGTCTACCGTTAGGCGATTAAAGGAACGCCGGACGGCCCGGCGCAGACTCATATCCAGCATTTCACGGGAAATCATCGCATCGGTGGTGAGAAAACAGAGCATAGTGGCCATGTTGGGATGGATCATTCCCGAACCTTTGGTCATGCCGCCGATCCGTACCGGAACGCCGCCGATCTCAATCTCTACCGAAACCTCTTTCTTTCGGGTATCGGTGGTCATAATCGCTTCCAGGGCGGCGGAGTGGCCGGCCTCGTCGCCCCTGAGGCTGTTTGCCAGGGCGGCGGCGCTGCTCTCAATCGCCGCGATGGGCAGGGGTACGCCGATGACCCCAGTGGAAGCCACCGCTACTTCACGGGAGCTGATGGCGAATTCGTCCGCAACCAGTTCCGCCATGCGCCGTGCCGCGGTAAGTCCCGCCTCACCGGTACAGCCGTTGGCGTTACCCGAATTAGCGATAATGGCGTGGAGTCCTCCCCCCGTGAGGTGTTCCCGGCTTACCAGTACGCTGGCGGCCTGCACCCTGTTGGTGGTGAACATGGCCGCCGCCACAGATCTTTTTTCCGAATAGATAAGACCAAGATCCCGCTTCCTTGAGCCGGCCTTGATACCGCACCAGATGCCGCCCGCCTTAAAACCTCTGGGCGCGCATACGCCGCCCGCAATATCTTTCATAATACCACTCCGTTAGAACAGCGCCGGAATAGTTTCCAGGCCGGTTCTTTCATCAAAGGCGAAAATGACATTCATATTTTGAATCGCCTGTCCGGCCGCGCCCTTCACCATATTGTCAATAGCGCTCACGATGATCAAGGTCGAACCGCTCTGGTCCGTATGTACCGAAATATCGCAGTAATTGGACTGCCGTACCCGGTTGGTGGAGGCGGTCAAGCCTGCGGGCAATACCCGTACAAAAGGTTCCTCCCTGTAAAAATCAGCGTAAACCCGGCGGATCTCCACAGCCTTTTCCTGGACTTCCTTTGAGGGAGGCCTGACCGTGCTCCACGCTTCACCATTTTCCAGGCGCCACCCGGCGCTCAGGGGGATGTAGATGGTACTCAGGATACCCCGGTTCAGGGGCGCAAGATGAGGGGTAAAAATCAGAACGGGCGCCCGCTCCGCGATGCCGGTCCCTGCGGCCATGGCCGCGAAATTACGGGCAATCTCCGGTGTGTGCCGGTGGCTTCCTACTTTGTAGGGGGCTACCGAATCAGTACATTCAGGATAATGGAAGGAACGGGAAGGCTCCCTGCCGCCGCCGGTGACGCCCGAAGCGGAATCCACGACGATAGTTCCCGCCGCCGCCAGGCCTTTTGCCAGAGCCGGAAAGGCCCCCAAAGACGCGCCCGTAGGATAACAGCCCGGATTACCGATAATCACCGGTCCCTCAGCTGCAAGCTCCTTAATCCGCGCCCGGTTCAGCTCCGGCAGGCCGTATACCGAGTGTTTCCGCAGTTCAGGGTACATGTAGGCCTTTCCGTACCACGCGCTGAATGTGGCCTCGTCATCATCAAAACGGTAATCTGCGGAAAGGTCGATGAAGGGGACGCCCCGCTCAATACAGGCCTTGGCGTAAGGCTCCCCCACGCCGTGGGGCAGGGCTGCGAACACCACGTCAGCCCCGGCCGCCGCCGCTTCCGGCTTCAAAAGTGAGGCTGAAACCCGCCCCAGGAAGTTAGGGTATATATCCTCGATCCGCTCCCCCTCAAAACTTATTGACGCGAGGAGCAGTTCGTCAATTTCAGGATGCCTCGCAAGGAGCCGCGTCAACTCGGCACCCGCATAACCGGTCGCGCCGATAATACCCGCAATCATAGAAAAGCTCCCCCTTAAACATTACTGAGCCGCCTGGCTTCTTTACCGTTACGCTTGTCATAAAATACCCTCTACAGGATATATACGACAGTTTGCCAAAAACCGGACATCATATCAAGCCGCGAATTTCAGGTCCGGGGGAGAGGCTGCCGATAATACGGGTATGTTTGATATACGGCAAAAGGTTATTGCGAGCAGTACGAGTTTAGGGTGGACGGCGCCGCACGTTAGTTATGTTTATGAGGCGGATGTAACTGAATGGCTGGCGGAATTAGATACGGTCATTGATAAAAGCAGCGGGGCTAACAAAATTACGCTTAATACGCTTTTAATGAGGGTTGTTGTTGAAGGGATAAAAGCGGCGCCCTGTGTAAACGCTCATGTTTTTTACAATAAATGGCTTGCTGCGGGACGTGTAAAAGTTTTTGACCGGATCGATATTAATACGCCGGTTTTACTGCCTGATAAGCGGATGGTCACGGTTAAATTACCGGACTGCGGCAATAAATCGCTTGAGGAGCTTGCGTTTTGCCATAACCGGCTGCTGAATAAATTAAAAAATACCAATATTGATATTGCTTTGCTGAATGTTGGATGGGAGGATACTATTAAAAAACTGAAGCAGGGAGATATTTTTACCCCGATGGGGCGGATACTGGGATTGATGGGAAAAAACCGCTTGGGAAAAACAGGTAAATATGAACGGGACGCGTATAATAATACGCCTAAAGAATCCCGGCTTTGTAATGATGATTTAAATATGGGTACTATTACTGTTTCAAATTTAGGGGCGGCGGCGCGCGGGACCAGCGGGTTTCCGGCGGTGATTAATCTTGTGCCGCCGCAGGTTATGGCGATAGGCATAGGTGCTTTACAGGAAAAAGCGGTGGTTTATAAATCGCGGATTACGGGGAGAAAAATAATACCGTTTTGTATTGTGTTTGATCACCGGGCGCTTGATTTTGGCGATGCCGCCCCGTTGATAAAGGCGATGGATTTGATTTTTCAAGGGGGAAAAACAAAAGAGGAAGCTTGTGTACATTGATGCCCCGCGTTGAATCCCTCCGCTTGCAGGAAGCGGCTTTTCCCGGTACTATTCCTTATATATGACTGAATTCGTCCATCTTCATGTACACTCCGATTTCTCCCTGCAGGATGCCGCTGTTTCGGTGTCGGCCCTGGCGGACAGGGCCGAGGCCCTGGGTATGAGCCATCTGGCCCTCACGGACCATGGGAACCTGTTCGGGGCTATGGAATTGCTTGCCGCGTGCAGGGAGACCGTCAACGCGGAGGGGCAGCATGAAAAGCGGAAAAAGCCCCTCAAGCCGATTATCGGCTGTGAGGTGTATGTTTTCCCCGGCTCCCGTTTTGAGAAAAATGGGACGGAAAGCGATAATAAGTACTATCACCTGGTCCTTTTGGCGGCAAACAGGGAGGGCTACCTCAATCTGGTCAAGCTCTGCTCTTTTGCCTATACCGAAGGTTTCTACTACCGGCCCCGGATCGACGAGGATTTGCTGAAGCAGTACCACGGCGGCCTCATCGCCCTTTCCGCCTGCGTTTCCGGTGAGATACCCCGGCTTATTCAGGCGGGGAAAACAGAGGAAGCGGAGCAAAAGGCCCGCGCTTACCGGGATCTGTTTGGGGACGATAACTTTTATTTGGAGCTGCAGGACCACGGCATTCCCGCGGGAAAGCTGAAGGGCAGTTCCCTTTCCCAAAAGGCTATTAATAAGGCCGTCGTGGCCATATCCCGCAAGACCGGCATCCCTCTGGTGGCTACCAACGATGTGCATTACCTGAACCAGGGGGATCATATTGCCCACGATATCCTGCTCTGCATCGGTACCGGCAAGCCCCGCGAAGAGGAAAAACGGAAGAGGTACTACGGGGAGCAGTTCTACTTTAAAACCGGCGACGAGATGGCCGCCCTGTTCCCCGAGTATCCTGAGGCTATTACCAATACGCTGCGGATCGCCGAGCGTTGTGTAACCGATGTCCCCACGGTTGAAACCAGGGATCTGGCCCGCTATCTGCCGGAATTTGAAATCCCCCCCGGCTTTGCCGACGCGGACACGTACCTGCGGAATCTGACGCTGGAGGGACTTGCCAGACGGTACTCCAGGGAAAAGGCGGCCGCCGATTCGGGGCGCGCGCCGGCGGGCGCTGCGGGCGAAAGCGGCTATAAATGGGAAGACATCCTCACGCGGGCTGAATATGAACTGGATACCATCATTAAGATGGGTTTCACCGGCTATTTTCTTATTGTCGAGGATTTTATCAACTGGGCACGGGAGCACGGTATTCCGGTCGGAAAAGGCCGGGGTTCCGGCGCCGGTTCCATTGTGGCGTACTCCCTGTGGATCACCGACATTGACCCGCTTAAGTACAAACTGGTTTTCGAGCGGTTCCTCACCATCGAGCGAATATCCATGCCCGACTTCGACATTGACTTTGCCAATGAGGGCCGGGACGCGGTGTTTAAGTATGTTACCCAAAAGTACGGCGCCGACCGGGTTGGACAGATCATCACCTTCGGAACTATGGGGGCTAAGGCGGTGATCAAGGATGTGGCCCGGGCCCTGAGTATCTCTATCCCTGAGTCGAACATGATTAGCAAACTTATCCCCAGGGATCCCAAGATCACGTTGAAGAAAGCGTTTGAGGGTGAGCCGAAACTGCGGGAGCTGGAGCAGGATCCCCGGTACGCCGAGCTGTTTGCCCTGGCCCGGAAACTTGAGGGACTCAACCGTCATTCCAGCCTCCACGCCGCCGGGGTGGTGATCGGCAAGTCCGTGCTGTACAACTTTGTTCCCCTCTTCAAAGATCCCAAGACCGGGGGCATAGCCACTCAGTACAGCATGAACTTTCTGGAAGCGCGCGGCCTGGTGAAGATGGATTTTCTGGGGCTTAAAACCCTGGACGTGATAAAGCATACCGAAGAGCTTATCCGCCTGCGGGGCGGGGAATACGCGCGGTTCAGTGTTGAGGCTATACCGGAGACCGATGAGGCGACTTTCAAGATGCTGGGAGAGGGGAAGAGCTTTGAGGTGTTCCAGTTTGAATCCGAGGGGATGCAGAATATTCTCAGACAGGCCAAACCCAATTCGATTGAAGATCTTATCGCCTTAAACTCCCTCTACCGGCCGGGGCCTATGGAGAATATCCCCCAATTCGTTGCCGCTAAAAACGGCCGCCAGGCGATACGCTACCCTGATCCCAGCCTTGAGGATGTGCTTAAAGAAACGTACGGCGTCATCGTGTACCAGGAACAGGTTATGCAGGTCGCCCGGATCATCGCTGGCTACAGCATGGGACAGGCAGACCTGCTCCGCCGCGCCATGGGGAAGAAGAAGAAAGATATTCTTGACAATGAGAAAATCCCCTTCCTCGCCGGGGCGGTACGGCAGGGCTATTCGGAAGCCAAGGCGGGGGAGATCTTCGACATGCTGGTTCCCTTTGCGGGTTATGGCTTCAACAAGAGCCACGCCGCGGCCTACTCGGTGATCGCCTACCAAACCGCTTACCTCAAGGCTAATTTCCCCGCCGAGTTTATGGCGGCTAACCTTACCAACGAGATATACAGCGCCGATAAAGACAAACTTTCCGTATGTATCGACGAGGCCAGGAAAATGGGCCTTGCCATTGATCCGCCGGACATTAACCGTTCCGATAAACTCTTTACCGTTGTGGATGGACGTATTGTCTACGGCTTTTTGGGGATCAAGGGCCTGGGTGACGGCG
The DNA here is from genome assembly GCA_031266095.1 of Treponema sp. The sequence goes on from JAISBR010000079.1 coordinate 22,972, forward strand.
CGGCGGAGGAAATGGTGCGCTGCCGGAAAGACGGGCCGTACAAGGGCTTTATTGATTTTCTCAGCCGGGTGGATCTGAAGGCGGTGGGTAAAAGCGTCATTGAGCGGCTTGTCCAGACCGGTGCCTTTGACACCCTGGGCGTTTCCAGGGAAAACCTGATTGGGAATCTTGAGCGTGCGGTGGAGTACACCGACGCTCAAAAGGAAGATGCACAATTCGGCCAGACCAGTCTCTTTGGCGATTCAGACGAAGCGGCGGTTCCCGATTTTGCGTTTGAAGACTTTCCTGAGATAAGCCGTGTTGAAAAACTGAAAATAGAAAAACAGTTAATCGGGTTTTATTTTTCCGGTCATCCTATGGATGAATATAAAGAACTCTGGCGGAAGCTGGTAAAGATCGATTTGGGGAAACCTGAAACCCTGGTGAGCGGAAGCGCTGTGCTGGTGGGAGTAGTCAGGACCGTTAAAACTATTCCCGCTAAAAGCGGGAAAATGGCCTTTACCACTCTGGCGGACTACAACGGTGAAATTGAGATGACCTTCTTTCCCAGAGCCTGGGAGAACTGCCAGGACAAAATCAAGGAAGATGAGATCGCTGTGGTCAAGGGGAAAATCGAATACCAGGAAGACAGGGATCGCCGGGGCTTTATCGCCGAGGAGTATATCGACCCGGCCGGCGCGGATGACTTGTTCGAACAAGAAAATGTCCTCAGCCGGCAAATGGACGAGTACCGCGCCGCCTGGAAAGCTGAGGTACAGCTGAACCTGTCCCGCCCGGAAACGGCGGACCCGCAGGAGGAATATCTCCTTATCGGGATACTAAAAGATATACGGTCCTTTCAGACCCAGAAGGGCCAGGAAATGGCCTCCGCGGCTCTGGCTGATTATAACGGTGAGATAGGGGTTACGTTTTTTCCGAAATCATGGGCCGAACTGCGGGACAAACTGGAAGAAAACACCATAGCCGCCCTGCGGGGTAAAGTAAAGATGGATTCCTTCAAAAACCGCCATGTCTTTTACCCTGATTCGCTTCTGAGCCTCAAGCGCCTGAAAAGCAAATACGATAAAATGCCCCCCGGCGGACAGGAGCGGGCCGCCGCGCCCCCCTCAGCCGCGAAGGCGGTCCACATCCGGATGCGGCGGGAGGCGCTTGACCAGGACGAGGGCATCTATCCGCTGCGGGACTATCTCACTGGAAATCCCGGTCCCTGCGCGGTGTTTATCCATGTCCCCGTAGACGACGGTGAAAGGATAGTCCGTACCGTCACTGGAATCGGGACGGTTTCAGGAAGTGAGCCTTTGGCTGCCCTTGGTAATTGTGCCGGAGTCGCTGAGGTTTGGAGGGAATAATGCGTGTGATTATGAATCTGTTGGCGAATCTCGCCGCCCTGTATTCGCTGTTGATTTTAATTAGGGTGATGCTTACCTGGTTCAGCGGCGCTCAGTACGGAAAACCTGTTGAGCTGTTGAGTACGGTTACTGATCCGTATCTTGATTGGTGGCGCCGCACCCTGCGGCTGCGCGCCGGGTTTCTGGACCTTTCGCCCATCGCCGCCATGGCAGCCCTTTCCCTGGCCCAGAGTATTTTTTCCACCATTGCCCGTTATGGCAGGATCAGCCTGGGGATCATTCTGTTCATTGTCCTTTCCGCGGTCTGGTCGGCGGTGTCCTTTCTGCTCGGTTTCTGTCTCATCGTCCTTATCCTGCGCTTTATCGCCTTTATGACAAACCGTAATATCTACGGTACTTTCTGGCGGATCATCGATACTATCTCCCAGCCTTTGCTCTACCGGATCAGCCGGATCCTGTTCGGCAAGCGTCTGGTCAGCTACCTTGCCAAAATCATCGCCGCCATTGTGGTCTTGGCCGCAATCTGGATCGGCGGGGGATTTGCCCTGCGGCTGCTTACCCGTCTTTTGCTCAAACTCCCCGTGTAGAGATGTTTCTCCGTTCCCTTGCCGCGCCGCTTTCCGATGTCCGGGGCATAGGTCCCGTACTGACGCCTAAGTTTGCCCGGCTGGGGATACGTAACGCGGCGGGCCTCCTCTGCCATTATCCCCGCGACTGGGAGGATCGGGGCCGGCGGATACCGATACAGGATTTTCGCCGTTCACGGGTCTGCACTGAGGTTACGGTCATGGCCCATGACTGGATAGGCTTCGGCAGGATGAGGACACTTAAGGTTCACGTTGAGGATGAAAGCGGCAGGGCGGCGCTGCTCTGTTTTAACCGGCCCTGGCTGGAAAAACAGCTTGTCTCAGGCCGCCGCTACCATTTGTGGGGCCGTTTTTATTACAAGTACGGTGAGGTACAGTCCAGTTCTTTTGAAATTGAGCCGGTCGTTCCCGGCCGGCCCGCCGGTTTCGGCCGCATACTGCCGGTGTACCCCCTGAGCGCCGGTCTCAGCCAGGCAATGCTTCGCCGTTTCGTTTCCCGCGCTCTTGAGCAATACGCTCAAAATCTGGAGGATGAACTTCCCGCCGAAATTATCGAACGGGACAGGCTGCTCCCCAAAACCGCCGCGATTCGGGCTGTTCACTTTCCCGCCTCCGGCTTGGAACTGGAACAGGCCAGGAAGACGCTTATCTATGAGGAACTCTTTTACCTCGAAATAATGGTAGGCCGCCGTGCCCTCGCGCGGAAAAAAAGCGGCGCCGGGCTTTCAAATTCCCCGGCGCGATTTGCAAATCACGGATTTTCCCCGCTGCAGCGGCGGCTGCTTGAGCGGCTGAGCTTCTCCCTTACCGCCGGGCAGGAGGAGGCCGCCGCCGATATTAACCGTGATATGGCGCATAATAGCATGTCTCCTATGGCGCGTCTTTTGCAGGGCGATGTGGGCTCAGGGAAAACCCTGGTCTCTTTTCTGGCCGCCCTCCGGGCCGTGGAGGACGGCGGACAGGCGGCGATCATGGCGCCTACCGAGCTGCTTGCCCGGCAGCACGCGGAAAACGCCGCCCGGCTTTTAGAACCGCTGGGGCCGAGGATCGCCTTTCTCACCGGGAATATAAAGGCCGCCGGCAGGAAGGAACTTCTGCGGAGCCTCGCTTCAGGTGAAGTCGATATAGTCGTTGGAACCCACGCGCTTTTTTCAAGGGATGTAAACTATAAAAACCTCGTGCTTGTGGTAATTGACGAACAGCACCGTTTTGGCGTAACCCAGCGTTCTCTCATCATGGCAAAAGGCGAGCAGCCCCATCTTTTGATGATGAGCGCCACTCCCATTCCCCGGACTCTGGCGCTGACGGTTTTCGGCGATATGGATGTGTCGGTCATTCGGGATTTACCGCCGGGAAGGAAGCCGATCAAGACTCACCTGGCAAAAGAATCCAACGAAGGCAAGGTCTACGATTTTGTGCGCGAAGAACTTGCCGCCGGCCGTCAGGCCTATTTTGTCTATCCCCTGATTGAGGGCGGTGATGAGGCGGACCTGAAGGACGCGGTCTCCATGGCGGAACGTCTGGCGCGGGAAGTTTTTCCCCGTTTCCCCCTCGCCCTGGTTCACTCAAAACTTGACGAGGAAAAAAAGCGGCTGACCATGGACCGTTTCCGCGCCGGAGAGATAAAAATCCTCGTTGCTACCAGCGTGGTGGAAGTGGGTGTGGATGTGCCCAACGCCGCTTGCATGGTCATTGAGCACGCCGAGCGCTTCGGCCTTTCCGCCCTTCACCAGCTCCGGGGCCGGGTCGGCCGGGGCCGGGAACAGTCCTACTGTTTTCTCGTCTATTCCGATGAACTCACCGAAGACGGGAAAGCAAGGCTGAAGGTGATGCTTGAAAATTCAGACGGCTTTGTCATTGCCGAGGAGGATTTAAAACTCCGCGGCCCCGGCCAAATTGCCGGTATTGAGCAGTCAGGGTACCTTGACCTGGGTATTGCCAATCCCGTTAGAGACGCCGAGGAACTTTCCCGCGCCAGAACCGACGCTTTCGCGATTCTGGAAACGGACCCGGACCTGCTTTTGCCGAGCGCCCATATTATCGCCAGGGTGCTTGAGGAAGCGCCGCCCTTTGGGGTAGTTGCGTTCTGACAGTCGCCGCTCCCTTTTGGCGTTAAAAACTCGACCCGGCGGTTCCATCAGGTAACGCTATCGCGCCGCCACGGTTTGGCGCACCTGGCTGTCGGCAAATCCGTCGATGGATCTGACCAGAGCGAGCCAGTAGTTTGCCTCGGTTTCAGAGGTATAGGGACCCACCCGTACCCGGTACCAGGTCTTGCCGTCTACCGCCCGGTTTTCGATGATCGAGGTGATGCCTTTCGCGGCAAGGGTTTCCTTTACCCCTTCGGCCCTGACCTGGGTGGAAAACGCGCCGGTTTGGACCCAGTAATCGCTGCGGGCTTTGCTTTGAACGGTTGCCGCTGCCGGTTTAGCCGCAACAGCGGGCTTGGCCGCCGCCGGCTTAGCGGCGGGTTTAGCCGTCGACACAGAGGGAGCGGCAGGAGGGCTCGCGGTAACAGGCCGCGCCGCAGTCTCGACCGGAGTGTCGGGGACTGCGGCTGTACTGGGCTTAGGAACATTGATGATCACCCGGGCCGAACTTTCCCCTTCGCTGTTTTCCACTGTGTATGTAGTGTTTGGCCTTTCACCGTTTATGTAAAAATTGGTTTCCTGCGTCGCGTTTGCCGAGGGAGACGGCTGTATACCCCTAATACTATCCGTATTTTTCACCATATCCACGGCGTCTACCGTCGCCGGCTGGGGGGGGGAACTCTCGTATGGCAGGGTTCCGCTTCTGCCCGAAGCTATGGGCCGGCTTGAGGAAAAGGCGGTCCCGCTCCCCGGCTTGGGTGAAAATATCAAAATGGAGGCGCTGATAATAACAACAAGGAAAACGCCTACCGAAATAGCCACCAGCAACAGTTTTTTCTTTTCCATAAATAACAATCTCCACCAACAAAGCGCGGGGACTTAAGCCGCCGCCTCAGCAGCTGCAGCGCACACCCGCCTCTATCAAAATTTCATCAATCCTGCGCTCTAATTTCGCTTGGAAACGCTGGGAAGCCGCCGGTAAAAACCCTCGGTTCTTTACCCTGTAAATATCGGCTTTTCCAGCTAAATATTGAGTGGTGAAATCCTTCTGGCTGGCAAAGCGTTTGAACAGGGCAAGCCAGGAAAGCCGGTCCCGCTTGCGGGCCCGCAGCAGCCGGGTTAAAAAAGGGGCCTCGACCAGAATGAGGCAATCCAGCCGCTTAAAAACCGAAGACCGGTGGAGCAGGGCTGCGTTGATAACACAGGTTTTCATCCCCCGCCCGTCGATCCATTTCTCGGTCAGTATATTTGCCGCCGGATGTACAATAGCTTCCAGGGCGGCCAGTTCTTCAGGCCTGCCGAACACCCTCTCTGCCAGCCGCCGCCGGTCCACAGTGCCGTCGGACTGCCTGATGTTAGAACCGAAGCGGGCCGTAATCGCCTCCTTTTCCATCTCAATGACCGCGTATCCCAGCTTGTCCACATCCAGTACCGGCAGCCCCAGCTGCTCCAGAAGGGCGGCTATGTGGTTTTTCCCCGCGCAATAGGTTCCGGTAAGGCCGATAAACATACTTTAACATCGGCAGGATGGGGCTTCTAGCGGCATCTTTTGCCGATGATACAGCATACATGTATCATATCGACACATTCGTCCAGGCAAAAATGACCCATTGGTATCATTTTTCCCCTTTTCAGACTGCCTGGACCAGGAGCCTGCTGCACTTGTAGGTTTTTGTACCACATTGTGCCGCAAAAACCACGATTATCCGGCATCCTTACGCAGTTTGCAAGGTAAAAAATCACCTGACAGGCGATTTTGGAGACTTGGCATAATTATTGCTAGTATATAAGTGTCGACGAGGAAAAGAGTGGAGAGCACATGGGTCCGTTGGGCCGGAGCCGCCGCCTTAAATCCCGCCGGATAACATAAGGAGATATAGTATGAAAGCGATGACTATGTATCGTCCCAACACAATCCAAAACGCGCTGAGCGATTTCGATCGCTACTTTGAGTCCTTTTTTGGGGACTCCTTCCTGGCGCCCGCGACCAGGATTTTGAATCACCTTCCCGCGGTGGATATCCAGGAAACCGAGAACGCCTACCTTGTGGATATGGAACTGCCCGGCTACGATGAGAAAGGCATTGATATTCATTTGGACGGCTCAAGCCTTTCCATTGCTTCCAAGCAGGAAGAGACCGGTGAGGCGAAAAAGGAAGAGGGAACCTTCATCTTTCGGGAACGGAGGCTCAACGCCTTCAACCGTTCTTTCAAGCTGCCCGAGAACGCCGATCCTGACGCGGTGACTGCGGCCTTCAAAAACGGCGTCCTCCACCTGGAAATCAAAAAGCGGCCTGAAGCCCGGAAGCGGACCATCCCGATCAATATGAATTAAGGCAGCACAAGCCTTAGCAGCTTTGCAAACATTAAAAAAAGTGAGACTGCCGCCGGGGTTTAAGCCCGGCGGTTTTTTTGTGTCCGGCGCTAAATTCGCTTGATCGATGGGCAGATTTACTTTAATTTTAATACGGAGTTTAATTATCATTTACAGATGAAAAATTTCGTTGTACAGGGCGATATTTGTTGGAGCAAGGATCCATACACTCTTGAAACCAAAACCGGCGCTTTTCTTGTATGCGTTGACGGAAAATCCGCTGGCGTCTTTTCCCGGCTGCCGGAACAATACGCCGCCTTTCCTCTTGTTGATTATTCGGGGCGTCTGGTCATACCCGGCCTGGTTGATATTCACACCCACGCCCCGCAGTTTGCCTTCCGCGGCCTGGGGATGGATTTGGAACTCCTTGACTGGCTCGAAACCCGCGCGTTCCCGGAAGAAGCGAAATACCGGGATCCGGAATACGCCCGGCTCGCGTACGGTCTTTTAGTTGAGCATCTTAAACGAGGTCCCAATACCCGGCTGATCATTTTCGCTACTGTCCACGCGCCGGCCACGCTGTTCCTCATGGATCAGCTGGAAGAATCCGGCCTCGTGAGTCTTGCGGGCAAAGTGAACATGGACCGGAACAGTCCCGGCAACCTGCGGGAGGCAGGCGCCGCCGCTTCGTTAGCTGAAACCAATGAATGGCTTGACGCCTGTTTTTCGCGTAACAATGGATCCGGATATAAAAACACCGGGCCTATCCTCACTCCGCGCTTTATTCCCTCCTGCAGCGATGAACTTATGCGGGGTCTTAGGGACTTGCGGGAAAAATATGATCTGCCCGTCCAGTCCCATCTTTCGGAAAACAAAAAAGAAATCGCGTGGGTCAGGGAACTCTGTCCCGAAAGCGGCGGCTACGGCGCGGCATACGACAGCTTTGGCCTTTTCGGCGGGGCCGCCGCGCCGACGGTGATGGCCCACTGCGTCTGGTCCGATGAACAGGAAATCGCCCTCATGGCGGAACGGGGGGTATTCGCCGCCCATTGCCCCCAATCCAATACCAACCTGTCCTCAGGCATCGCCCCGGTACGTCGTTTTCTTGAGGCCGGAGTTCAGGTGGGTCTGGGAACTGATGTGGCCGGCGGCGTTCACAGTTCCATATTCCGGGCAATGGTTGACGCTATCCAGGTTTCAAAACTCCGCCGTCCCCTGCTTGGCGTTAACGAAAAGGCCCTCAGCCTGGAAGAGGCCTTTTACCTGGGAACCGCCGGGGGCGGCGCGTTTTTTGAAAACTGCGGTATGGGAAAGGCAGGCTCTTTTGAGCCGGGCTGTGATTTTGACGCGCTGGTTATTGATGACGCGGATCTGGCCGCGCCCTTTGAGATTTCAATCCGCGAGCGCCTTGAACGGGTGGTGTACCTTTCGGATGAGCGGCATATCGCGGCCAAGTATGTGCGGGGACGGGTATTGTAATAGGCCGCCGGTTAGGCCGCTTCGCGCTTCCTGACCTTGATTGTCGCGGCGTACAGGCTGTTGCAGAGCCCCAGAAATGCGGAGCATGAAAAGAGCGCCTCAATGCCCACCAGTTTCCAAATAAGGCCCCCCAGAAGGGCAATGAGAATGCTGATCACATGGTTCACCGATATTCCGGTGGAGATGGTAGCGGTCATCTCTTCCTGATTGGCGGCGATTTCCTGTACATAGACGTTACTCGCCATGCTCGCCACTGAAATTATCCCGTCCAGTATATAGTTGATGCAGACTACATAAAAGGCGATGTGCATAGGAAACAGCAGGTGCGAAAAACCATAAAAGAAACAGACCACAACCAGAATCAGCGTATCGGTGACCATGATGATCTTATAGCCTACGCGGTCAATAAGCTTTCCGATCAGGGGACTGACGATAAAACTAAACAGGGCGCTTGCCGCGAGCAGCAGGGAAATGATCGATGTATCCGCCCCGTAGTTGAGGATCAGCACATAAGGGCCGAAGGTGATGAATATCTGCTTGCGCGCGCCGTAAAATACTTCCAGCATATAGAACGTGAAAAACTTGCGGGCAAAATAGAAACGCCGCCGTTTGACTTTGGGGCCTTTCTCGCTCATGGCCAGCGCCACCAGAGTCGCCGCGAGCATCAGCGCGGCTGCGGCGGCAAAAATTGTTTTAAACTGAAAGAGCTTTTCCAACCCAGACCGTGAAAACAGAAAGAAGGCCCCGGTCACGATCAGAAAGCCTACGATGTTTCCACCGTGGCCCAGGGCGCTGGTAATTCCCAGGGAGGCTCCTCCCTTGTCCTTGTTGGCGAGATCCAGTGAAATAGAAGTCCGTACCGGCATAATGATGTGCTCACCGCCGCTATAGATCACCATAAGGATAACTACGATGACTTTTCCCTGTCCCGCCAGCAGAAAACCGACCAGCCCCGCGAACATCAGGGCCACGCCGATTTTGAATATCCGGTTTTCGGTGAACCGGTACATCCAGGCTAGAAAAAGAACCAGCAGCAGCCCCGGCAGTTCCCGGCAGAATTCCACGATCCCCCGTTCAAACGCGTCGATGTGGACCGCTTCCGCCAGAAAATTGTCCTGTATTCCCTTAAAGAGACCCGCAGCCACGCCGGAGAGAATCAGCACGCTCAGGAAGCGGCCGATTTTTGCGTCGGTCCGGTAAATACCCGCAAGCACAGCAAGACGAGGAAAAGCCATGATCAATATATAGCACAACCGGAGATTAGAGAATAGCCGGTTGGGAACCTGTCGCGTGAAATTCAGAGTAAAAATCATCATATTGGCGGTTTTTTGGGATTTTTGGCGTGAAACACAATAAAATCCCGGCAGGGGGTATGCACGACCGGGATTACAGGTTATGCTGAAAGAATGAAATATCAAATAAAGCAATATGTGTTGGCTGTCTCCCTGTGTGCTTTGATCTTTTGGGGCTGCAACAAGGACGAAAACACCGCCGATTCTCCCGCCTCGGGGGAGAATGTTTTTGACGCGGATACCAGTTACGCCATCGGCATGGATTTCGCTATGAACTTGAGGGAGAATGACTATATTCCGGATATTGACGCATTTTCCCGGGGTTTCAGGGACGCCATAACCGGCGGTGAAACCCGGTTCAGCCGTGATGAGGCGGGAACAAAAATCCAGCAGGCGATTATGTCAAGAATAGAAAAAGAGAACGAGAAATACAAGCAGTCGGAGATCGATTTTCTTGCTGAAAACAGTAAAAAGTCGGGTATTATCATAACGAACAGCGGACTGCAGTACGAGGTGATAGCTGAGGGAAGCGGTGCTAAACCGGCCGCCATGGATACGGTGCGGGTCGATTACGAGGGGACTCTTATAGACGGCTCAGTCTTTGACAGTTCTTATGCACGGGGTGAACCCACAGAATTTCCCCTGAACGGGGTTATCCCTGGCTGGATTGAAGGCCTGCAGCTTATGAGTGTGGGGAGTAAATACAGATTCTATATCCCATCGGAGCTGGCCTACGGTTCCCAGGGCGGGGGACCCATTCCTCCCTATGCCGCGTTGATTTTTAACGTGGAACTTCTTGATATAGTGAAGTAGCCGATTATGAAAAAAATATTTTGTGTTTGTTGTATTCTGTTATCCGTCATTAATCTGTACGCCAGGGGCATACAGGAAGACATTAAGTTAGCTGATGAAAAAGCCCGGCTCAGTTACGCCCTTGGCCTGCTGATAGGCGCTGACTTAGAACCCTCCGGGCTGGCTGTGGATTATACCGCCTTTGCCGATGGGCTGAAAACCGCTATCGAAAAAGGAGAACCCCGCCTGGACCCGGATGAGGCTGTGGAAATTGTGCAGTCCGCCCTGCAGGCGGCAATGGTGAAGCGGGTTGAAGAAAGCCGGGTGGGAGAGGCGCAATTCCTGTTGGAAAACAGCGCCCGGCCGGAAGTGCAGGTAACCGTCAGCGGACTTCAGTATGAAGTGCTTACCGAAGGCGAAGGACAAAAACCGGGCCAGGCCGATACGGTACGGGTTGATTATGAGGGAATCCTGACGGACGGAACCGTATTCGACAGCTCCTATTCCCGGGGCGAGAGTGAAGATATTCCCCTGAACCGGGTTATCCCCGGCTGGGCCGAGGGATTGGCGCTCATGAGTGTGGGAAGCAAATACCGCCTTTACATCCCCTCTGAACTGGCCTACGGTGAAACAGGCGTCAGTACGCTCATCCCTCCCTATTCGACGTTGATCTTTACGATAGAACTTCTGGAAATCCTGAGCCGGCCCGAGGCGGATTTCGAAGACGCCGCGGCTGAATCAGAGTGAAAGCGGCGGCTGGGCTGCTCCTACTGGGTCAAAACTTCTTCACGGTCGGCCAGGGTTACTTCCAGGACGCTGGCCCTGCCGTTCCGGAGAATCTCCACATTGATCTTTTCGCCGGGTTTGTTGTCCTCGAGGGCTGAGTAGAGATCCGCCAGGGTATTGGTTTTCATCCCGTCCACCGAGGTGATTATATCCCCGCCAAGGTAGATCACGCTGCGGCCGTACTGCACGGGCTCACTGCCCTGGCGGATACCGGCCCTCTCGGCGAAACCGTTCCGCCTGGTACGGGAAACCAGCAGGCCTGAATTGACCGGAAGTTTTGCATAACGAACTAGGCTGGGGAATATCTGTACGACCGTAGCGTCTATCCAGCCCCGCCGTACCTTGCCGTAGCGGATCAGTTCCGTCACCACCCGTTTGGCAGTGTTCACCGGTACCGCGAAACCGATGCCCACCGATCCCCCGGAAGGGGAAAAGATCATCGTATTGATCCCTATCATCCGGCCCTGGGTGTCCAAAAGGGGGCCGCCGGAATTGCCGGGGTTTATCGAAGCGTCGGTCTGGATCATGTCCCGAATAACGTGCTGCCGGGAAGTCTGAATAGGCCGGCCCAGGCCGGACACAATGCCCACCGTCAGGGTCCGCTCAAGCGCGAAAGGATTCCCAATCGCCAGCACTTTTTGTCCCACCTTGAGGCCGCCGGAGTCGCCGTAAGGCACAACCCGCAGTTCCATTCCGCGGGGAGGATCAAATTTCAGCACCGCGAGATCATTTTCCGGATCCGTACCCACCACGGTTCCCTCGGCCTGAGTACCGTCGGCGAAATTGATAAACACCTTATAGGCGTTTTCAATAACGTGGTTATTGGTAAGCACATAACCCATGGTGTCGATAATCGAACCCGAACCTGAACCTCCTTCCTGGGGAACCGGCTCCAGAAACCAGTTGATTGCCATGGTTTCGGTGGTAATATTGACCACAGCCGGGTTGAGGCGCTCGTAAATAGTTATATTATCCTGCTCTTCCTTGGTATAGGGAAGGACATCCGCCGCATTGACCGCCGCGGCCCCGAGCGGCAGAGGTTCGGTGTAATCAGGCCGCTGCCCGGACACCGGGGAAGATTCCGCCTCGACCCGCTCAGCGGCGGATATCTCCCTGCCCGCGTTTTCCGTCTCCGCCCGGGCCTCTTTCGCTTTTCCGGGGAGAATATCCAGGAACCCGACAACAAGAACACACAACAGCACTATCGTACCGCTCAGGAATGAAAAGAACAGAACCTGTCCCCGGCTGTACAGTTTTATCATCGAATCCCTCCAAAGGACCGCAGGGCATCGAACCATGCGCCGCTTTCATTGTACTAAAAAAAAGCCGATAATAGAAGCGGATATGAGTCTCTTTATGCCTGAAAAATCATTCTTTCCCCTTGTTTTGGCAATCTGCCTTACCGTTGCCGGCTTTATCCCCGTTTGCGGCCTGGACCTGCCCATCTCATGGATCAGTGATGATTCGTCCCTGCGGATAAGCCTGAAAGATTCTTTGCTTACCGAAATCCCCGGCAGGGTGATGGGACGGCGGCCGGCTTTGTACAATCTGGACGGCGGCGGCAGGGTGGAACTGCGGATCGAGGCGGGCCGGGATGAATTTATGATCATCTTTGCCAGGGAACAGTTGGCGGACCGCGCCGCGTCCTATACCGGGGCTTTTCCCGGCTGGGCCCAGGGTTCCTGGATACTCACCCGCCGGAAGGACACCGGAGAGCCTACCCGCATCCGGGTGTTCCTCCGCAGTGATCCCTGGATGTATATCCAGTTCCGGCCTTCCGGCGCGGACAAGTGCCTGATGGACGTGGTACTTCACGAGGCCTACATAACCCGTTCCCTGTCCCTGCCGGTTCCCTTTGAGCGGCTCTACACCATGCCGCTCACCGAAGCGCTGAGCCTTGCGGGGAACAGATTTCCCCGGCGGTATTTTGAACCTGACCCGGCCCTTTACCTCGGCCAGCGGCGCTTTATTGCCGGGGTTCGGGAACGCCTGCCGGAACTGAGCTTCGCCGACGACGGCGCTATTGACGAAGACGGGAATTACGTGTTTATCAATAACCTGGAACCGCAGGCCGCGCCCGGTTCCGGCCGGCCGGGGGGCCTCAACTGCTCGGGCTTCGCCAAATGGCTCGTGGACGGCATCCTTCGGCCGGTAACCGGAAAACGGCTTGCCGTCCCGCCGCTGAAAGCGCGTTTTGGAGAGCGGGGTTCCTCCTTCACCGATGTGTGGGAAGAACTGCGGGATCCCTTTTTTGGCCTCGACTGGATCAGAAACCTCGCGGCGGCGGCATGGACCACCCTCCGTTCCCCGGTATACGGCGTCCTTGCGGAATTCGAGGTCCGAAACGAACCTTTCTCTCAGGTGATTATCCGCGACGGCGGAACCGCCGCTATCCGTTTATATCCCGGCTTTCTCGAAAACGCGGGTTACGGCATCGAAGGACTCCAGCCCCTGCTCTATACCCTGGCCGTTGACGACCCGGGCTCGTTCTACCTGGCGGCGGTAAACACCGAAATGGGGCCTCCCACAACCCAGGATAACCCCCGCGGCCGGCCCCGGATGCGTCAATACTTTCACATCGCCGCGCTCGTCCCTTATTTCAGCGAATACGGCGAGTTTCGGGTCGCGGTATTTGAAAGCGCCGCCGAAACATCCTTCAACGCCTTCAAAACGCGCTATCCCGGTCACTATATCAACCTGGTACGTCTCCCCATCGAGGCGAGCTTTAACCCATAAAATGATTATAAAACAGAGGAAAGACCTCAGGCCGCTAAAACACCGCCAGCGTTAAGCCCATCTCAAACTTCCACAGGGCGGCTTTCTTCGGGGCCACGTCCCCTAACTGCGGCAGAAACACCCCGCTCCCAAACGTCAGGTACAGGTCCGACACCGGATTCGCCACCAGGCTCATGTACGCCTCCCCTCCCAGCGCGTACTTGTCCGCGTGTATCTCCACACCGGTCCACTCCACCGGTGTCAGCTTTGAGCTCTTCAAAAAGTACGACGCCGACAGCTGCGCCGAAAACGTCTCATGCAGCCGCGCCGTGTACGCCGCCCGCAGGTGCGTCAGCCCAGACAGTTTCGCCTGTAACACTTCCCCCTGCGTTACCGTTGTCAAAGGCATAAAAAACCCCAGCGGCGTGTCGTCCGCCTTCCCCGAACCGTAGCGCCCGGTCAGCGAAAACTGGTCCCGTATTGCCGTCGGCGGCATCCATGCCAGCCCCAGCTCCGCCGCCAGCCCCAGCTTCGCCTCATCATCCGGCGTTTGTAATAACTCCAGCGCCCCGCCCGCCTCAAACACCAGCTGGTTCTTGTAGGGCATTGTCACCTTCCCCGCGAAGTACTCGCTGTGGTAGCGGTCGTCCTCCCCGTTCAGGTCAAACTGCCCCAGGGCCGCCAGTTTCACCCGCGCGAGGCCCCCTATCGCCGGGTGCTCCCAGTCAACCGCCGCCAACAGCCGCTGCCCTGCAAAGTAGGTAGCGACATCGTCGGAATCATACCCCCGGAGGAAGTCCACCTGGTCACGGGGGCTTACGGTGATGTTGGCGGTTTTTTTGTACTGGAGCCCTGTGTACCAGGTCCCCACACTCAACACGCCTTCCCCGACGTCTTGCGCGAGCTGGGCGCCGTCAAAGAGACCGGCGGCTACGAGGCCCAGGGGGTCCACATACGTGCCCCGGCCAAAGCGGAAACCCGTGCCCCGGCCCGAGCGCAGGGTCACCTCCGTGCGGAGCAGTTCCGGTATCACGGCAAAGTCCAGGTTATCGACCCGGGGGGTGAGGGCGGCGGAGATATAGAGGTCCCCGTTGTCAATCAACATACCGGAAAACCAGGGGATAAAGCTGCCCGACCATTTCGCCAGGCGCATATCGCCGCTGAAGGCATCGTCCAGGCCGGCGGATTGTTTGAAGAGGAGGCCGAAGTCCACCGCCTCGAGGGGGGAGGCAAGGAAGAGGAGGACGCCGAGCAGCGCGCCGAGGCGTAGTTGTAAGTGTAGGTGTAACCGCGGGGTTTTCATTGGTACGCTTCCTCCGTAAGGCCCGGCCGGGCGGCAAGGATGCGGCCCAGTATAAAGAAGAGCTGGTCGCCCGAGACCGGCATAGCCGGGTCCGAGCGGTCCTGGATGACGCGGCGGTAGATAAGCTCTCGGTAGGCGTAATGGGGGCCGGGAAAGAGGGAATAGAAGAGACCGCCTTTGAGCTTGAAGGCCCGCATGACCAGGAAGGAAACCTGCCCCAAACGTGCGGGGTCTCCGGAACCGGCGGCAACGGGGAGCCAGCCGCGGTCTTGGGCAAAGCGGAAAGCGGCCTCCGGCTCGACCGGAGCGCCGGTATCCGCGGCTTCCAGGACAAAGCGGGCCGCCGCGGCGTAAGACAGGGAGGACGACTCCAGGGCGGCCTCCAGTTCGTCCGCGGTCTGGGCCCTGGCCGCCGTCGTCAGCGCCAGGAACGCCGCCGCTATTACTATACTCATAACGTTTCGCATATTTTCTCACTTTGGCGCCGTGCGCCGAGTCTCCTTCTATATTATAGAGAAAACAGCATACATCTTCCAGGGGAAAAACACAAGCGCACGGTCCGCCGCGCGCTTGATGATTCTGTTCCCCGAATGACGTTCCGTCCGCTGCTATGTGCTATGTGTTCTCCGCAATTCGGCGCCGTGCGCTTTTCTCAGGGCACTATCTTGCGGATACGGTGATCACCGGTATCCCCCACATAGAGATTCCCCGCGCCGTCTACCGCTATGCCTTCGGGAGAGTCAAATTGCGCCGTCATAAGGGTTCCATCGTCGGAACCGGCCGTCCCGTCGCCGGCAAGGGTCGTCACCACTCCTGTGGCAATCACTATCTTGCGGATACGATTATTACTAGAATCCGCCACATAGAGATTCCCCGCGCCGTCCAGCGCCACGCCTCTGGGCCTATTAAATCGCGCCGCCGTACTAAGTCCATCGAGATAAGCGCCCGTCCCGTCGCCGGCAAGGGTCGTTACATCTCCGGCGGGGGTAATCTTACGGATACGATTATTACTGGCATCCGCCACATAGAGATTCCCCGTGCCGTCCGCCGCCACGTCCTGGGGCGTATTAAATCGCGCCGTCGCACCGGGTCCATCGGCAAAACTATTCGTCCCGTCGCCGGCAAGGGTCGATACGTCTCCGGCGGGGGTAATCTTGCGGATACGATAATTAAGGGTATCCGCCACATAAACATTTCCCGCGCCGTCCACCGTTACGCTTCTGGGCCACTGAAATCGCGCCGCCGTACTAAGTCCATCGAGATAAGCGCCCGTCCCGTCGCCGGCAAGGGTTGTTACGTCTCCGCCGGGGGTAATCTTGCGGATACGATGATTATCTCTGTCTGCCACATAGAGATTTCCCGCGCCGTCCACCGCCACACCGTTGGGTGAACTAAATCGCGCCGTCGTACCGGGTCCATCGGCAAAACCTGATGTACTGCCGGCAAGGGTCGATACCACTCCGGTGGCAATCACTATCTTACGGATACGATTGTTACTGTAATCCGCCACATAGACGTTCCCCGCGCCGTCCATCGCCACGCCTCTGGGCTGATTAAATTGCGCCGTTGCACCGGGTCCATCGGCAAAACCGGCCGTCCCGCTGCCGGCAAGGGTTATGACATACCCGCCGGGGTACACAAGGTTTACCGTGTAATCGGTGGTGAAGCCGCTCCCCGCGCCCACCCTGAAGGCCGGGCCGGTTCCCCGGGCGAGGGTCTCCTGCTTCGGCTCGCTCACATAGGCCGAGGTAGTCAGCCCGTTATTGGTAATAGTTATGTCCTGTTCCGCGAGCGCCTTGCTTACGTTTATCTGCACGGCCTCCGTGGGGTCATAGCTGTTCAGCTGCACCGTATACACCGCGTTTCCCGAGTAGTCCGCGGTATAGGTCTGGCCCATGTAGTCCGCCGTAACGGCCGCCGGCATGGTATTGTCAAATACCATGGTGATTATGACCTTGTTGGGCTGCCCCGGACCCACCTTTACCTTCGTGGAGCCGGTTCCCACGTGGACGTGCCCGGCGGGCAAATACGCCTCAGCCGCGGCCTGCCACTCCCCCTCCGCCAGGGGAACCTTGAGCGTGGGTTTCCCCGGCGGCGCGATGGCGGTTTTGACGGTCGAACCCTTGGTCAGGGTCAGCTTGAACTCCAGCTGGGCGATGGTCGCCCCGGTAATTGCGGAACGGGAAGCGGACTGTTCCGCGCCGGGGAGCGTGATGGTTACCATGCTTTCATTGCCGTCCCCGCCGCCCTCGCCCACATTCACGGGATGGGAACAGGCAAGGGGGATAAGGCAGGCCGCCAGGAGCAGGAACGCCAGGGCGGAGAGGGCCTTTTTCGCTGTCTTTCGGTAGTTATTTACGCGAAACGTCCCTGGGGGGGGGGGGGGGGGGGGGCCGCTATTTTTAAATATACACCACGATCGGGAAAAATTGCACCCCAACAAAATTCGTAATTTAAAAAAAAAAGCGTGCTTTTCCGA
>JAISBR010000182.1 GCA_031266095.1 Treponema sp.
GCTTGCCGCATACTGGGGCGCGAGCCCCGCAAGGCCGTGTTCCTCATAGGCGCGCAGCCAGTTCTTGTAAAAATTCGACGGGGTATGAATGTTGCCCCAGCGGCCTAACTCTTCTTTCAAATCAGGGACGGCAACGCCGTTCTCGTAAGCGGTTATAAAATCGTTGGCGGATAATCCCGACCGGCTGTACGCCTCAATGAGCTTTAGCCGCAGGGAAGCGATCTTGAGGGCCTCGTCTGTTGTCTGCCCGAGGGGCCTCGCCTCTTTTGTCTTTGCGCCCCGTCCGTTATAGCCGGCTATGTTTGCCTTTTTTGTATACCCGCCAGACGGGCGCAGCTGCTTGTGCAGTTCCTCCAGGGTGATAGAGCGGCTGGCGGCATAAGCGGTTTGGACATCTTCCGGCAGGGAAATAACCTGATAGCTTTTATGAGGACCGCCATTGCCTTTCTCTGTGCGGAAATGCCAGTTTCCATCATCCGCGTCACGATTTACTACCCGTTTGTCTTTACCCAGTATGTCTGCTATTTCTTTTGCCGTCAGCCACTTGCTAATCATGCCTTGCATCCTCCGGCTTGGTTGTGTTTTTCAACGCCTCCTGTAATGCCCGGCCCGGCCGGAACTTTACCTTCTTTTGAGCGGGGACGGTTTTATCGGGATCAAAGCGGCTTCGGTGTTCATTCTTTCGGGTAACGTCAAAGACGCCAAGGCCCCGGAGTTCTATGGTTTCGTATTCGCTGATTGCCCCTGCCAGCCACGCCACCATGCAGTCGGCATAGGCGGCGGCCACCGGTTTTGTGCAGGCTGTTTCCCGCTGGAGGTGCTTTACCAGGCCGGCTTTGGTTGCTTTCATTGCGCGTCCCCGGCACCGGCCTCCAGATACCGTCCCCCGTGCCCTGTCGCCTGTCTGGTAAGCGATATCCCGTTACCGGCCTGAACCCCGCGCCGGAACGCCGCGCTGCCGGTACCAAGTTTCATTTTTTCCGTGGTCAGGGTTACTTCATTTGCAAGGGCTTCCCTGACGGCACGCATTCTTGTTTCCCGCTCCGGCCCCCACGACGCGGCCCTGCCCAACTCCTCTATACGAAACGAAATCTGGCAGGCTATGCCCAGGCGGTATTTGTCGCGGTACTTTAGTGACACACCTTTACGGATATTCCGCTTTGACATACTTTCAATAGTCCTAGACAGGTAGCGGTACATCTCCCCCGCCATAAAAGAGTCGAAGCTGTCGCCGTAAAAATAAATCGCTCCGTGATACTCACTGCGGAACGTCTCGCAATAGTAAAGCGGCGCGACGGCGTTTGCCAATACCGACCGCCACCCGGACAGCCGTTTGGTAGCCGTAACCGTATGCCGGGTATACAGGCATTCTGATTCGCCGAGGCGGTACTCCTTCATGAGTTCCTGGGCCTTTGCCAACGCCGCCATCGCCTCGTGCTCATTGGGGCTGCTAGAGAGGGCGAGCAGTTTTTTAATCCGCCTTTTAGCGGTCTCTAAGGTATCCTTACCGTCCGTCATAAAATAATTCTCCTTGTTCAAATGGCCTTACCCGCGGGCAAGCGTTATTCCGCGGCTTTGTAAAAACAGGTTCCGCATTGAGCGTTGTTGTTGGTTCAGGCGGCGTCCCTCCCGCTTTACGCACAGCGCGGCGTTTCCGAATTATCTTGTGTTCAATTTTCCGTATGTATGCTTTTGAATAGCCGTATTTCCTCGCAAGTTCGCCGTAGCTTTTCCCTTCCTGTAATTCCGCGTATAGGTGATTGTGTAATTCGGCAAGGCCGATCCGTTTGGGAAAGTAGATGTTTTCCCCTTCGAATAATTTATATACTTTGCGGGCGCTCTCTTTCCCGATGAGCATGGTCAGTTGTTCCATCGTCTCGTTTGCCTCGTCAAAAGAGTCGCTCATCAGCCTTGTCCCTTAATCCGGTTCCCTGCCGGGCGGACGGTCCGGGTTGTACCCCGCCTTCAGCGTAATATCACGTAATGCCAGGATTACCTTTCGGGCGGTCTCCCTGGTCAGCCATTGTATGTTGTCAACGCCGCCTATGCGTTTTATCATTCTGCGCAGGGACGCCTCGTTCTTTACCCGGCTTGCCAAATCCCACAGACCCCGGATGTAGTATTCCTGCCGGGAGGAAATCATGCGCTCCGAGCGGCCCTGCTGCGGTTCGGTTTCTTTCAGTTTGCTTTTAGCACTGGTTTTGGACTGCACTTTGAAACCCAGTTTTTTGAATGCCGCCAGGCAATCGGTATATTCTTTCCAGGTTGTTATACCGCCTGAAGATCCCACCCCCGCCGAACCCCACAGGAGAGCGCGGTACGCCTCATCGTCAAGGCCGCATTGTTTCCGGGCGATATGGAGAACCTGTATCCATTTTTTCTGCGCTAAACTTGCCATTCTCTTTTCCTTTGGCCGGCTCGTCAGTACCATGCCGCCACGCAGGGTAGACGGCGGACCGCCCTGTTTTGGGAGGGAGGCGGTCCCGCCGTTTCGCCGTCTAGGATGCGACCTGTTCTTTCAACAGTTCCTTATTCACTTCCGCGCGGTTCGCTTCGCAGAAGAACGCGTCCTTTATTTTCCGCACCGCGTCTACCTGCGCCAGGGTCTCGTCGTCCAGTTCCGCCATCGCTTCCTTGTCCGCCTCTTCCTTAATACGGACGTACCTGGCAAGTCCCAGTTTCTTGAGAAGTTCCAGGGTGGTTTTTTTGACGCTGATCGCGGTAGACTTGCGGTAGCCGAAACTCCCGAATGAAAGTTCAACGCTTTTGCGGTCTTTGAAAAGTTCCGCGCGGTTGTATTCGGCGTATGCGCCGAGGAGGGCGGAAAGGTCCGCGATTCGACTCCGAAGGCCTTCCCCCTCCTTTGCGCATTTTTCTTTGATCGCCGCTATTTCCTTGTTCGCTTCACCGTCAATCACCGCCAGCTGGTGTTCGAAAAGCCCGATCTCCTTGAGAGCAAGGTTTGCGTCATCAATGGTTTTGATTTTGCCGACAGCCGGCTTGTAACGCGCCATGTTCTACCTCCTATGGTCTGTAAATTATTAAGTGCGAGCATACTTTATCCCGCAGCCATAACCCTAATACGACGAGCAGGCGGCAATGCGCCCGCTCTCCCAGTTCCTTAAGATTAACCGCCCTGCGGTATAACCATTCGGCCATAATTCCCTCCTATCTCATCAGCATCGCCCCTGCCGCTTCTATTACTTCAGCGTTAGGGGTATCAATACCGTTGATTGCCATCGTCTGGTGGACCCGGCCCATCAGCTTGACCAGCGTCCGTGCCGAGCCCTTCGCCGCCGTGAAAAACGCGTCTACCGTTTCTCCGGGCAGTCCCTGCCACACGCCTTCGATGATTTTCACGGCGTCCTGCCGGGCAAGCCCTTTCACTTCCAGCATTACCCCGACACGGCTGGTCAGCTGTTCGTGGTCGTTGCGGCGGTTCTCCAACTGGTACTTGAGGCGGGGAAGCCCTACCAGCACTACCCCGGTCTGGGCTTTGTCATGGATAACCCGCCGCACCAGTTCAAGGCTGGCGTCGGAAAGGTAGTCGGCCTCGTCAATCATAATGACCGTGTCCCGGCCCCGCAGCGCTTCGACAATCCTGCCGATGATTGTGGTCACGCTGCCTTTGGGTTCCACCCCCACCGCCCGGGCGATTTCCGTAACCAGCACGTTTTTGGTAAAGCTGGAGTCCGCTTCCAGGAGGATTGCGCTGGGGTTCTCGCCCGCGATAGCCCGCAGGGCGGTTGTTTTACCCGTGCCGCTGCCGCCTACGATAACGGCGATATCCCGCTCGTCCTGGGTAATGTTGATGCCGTTCCGAATTGAGTCCAATGCGTTGGTTGCTACAATCGGCACTTCGATCTTGGCGATCCGCCGCTCTTCCCGCTTCAACCAGGACCGGGCGGCTTCCTCAAAGGCTTTGACATTGCCGTTGTAACTGCGGCTTTTGTAAGCCGACACCACGCTGGACGAGTAGCCGAGGGCTAACGCGGCCTTTGCCTGGCTGATCCGTCGTGTCCCGTCGGGACGCGCCCCTTCGTCAGGACTGCCGACAACGGCGAAAAACTTGCCGTACAGTTCCTCATCGAATTCCATTTCATTCTTTTCCATAGGTTCTCCTTACTCCTATAAATTCCCGGTGTCCGGTTATAAAAAGCCCCCCGGTGTGGTATGATTCAGTTGCCAAACAAAATTCTTTCCCACAAGGAGGGGCATAATGCACGAGACTGACGCAATGGATTTTATTGGTCCCGTTCTGCTGGCTTATGTGTGTGATTATTTTCCCGAATATGCGGAGCGGAATGATGAGATTTCGCGGCTTTTTAACAATATTAGATGTTATATCCGGGACAATGAGCCTTATTGGGTCAAAGAAAAGGCTGCTGATATAATTCGCCTTATTCTTCTTAGCTCGACCATGATCAAACTTGGCAGACGAAAGATCCCAAAATCCCCGCAAGACTTCATCGATGAAATATTGCGTATGTCCCAGATAAGCGTAAGCAGGCGTATAAAAGGCAAGCGTCCTGATAAAGAGGGTAAGTTTCATTTTGAAATTGTCCCTCCGGAATTTCCATAGCCGAAAGCAAATTTCGATGCGGTACATATAAATTTGCCGTTAGGATGATAAATTTTGATTTTATCCCCCCGGACTGGACGGACCAAAACCCCAAATAAACGACGATGGCTGTACAATGCCTGATGAAAATACCACTCACCCCTATAAATAATATCCGCTCCACGAAGGAAACAATATTCCATTTTACCTTTCATGCCGCACCCCCTTCCTGTGTTTTGTAGTCCTCGTACAGGCCGATAAAATCCCGATACCCCAGGCCCTTGGCAATAGCGTCCCGAACTTCGATACTGGCGCATCGTTTATCGTCTTGGACAAATTCTTTAATGCTATTTCGGTGATAAACATCGTGGGCTAAATTTTCGGGAGCCAATTTCCGTGCTACAAACCGGCCGGCTATCCAGTCCTTAAAACGTAATCTTTCTATTTCGGTCATTCCCAGCAGCGGGTTATTGCGTAACCGGGCGGCCTTTGCGTTGAATTCCACCACGAGGGCCGCGTTTTCACCAAGCGATGGGTAACGTTCCAGATTCTTATTGAGCCGCTGCAACTCCGCGAGAATACCGTTCAGCAGGTTGATAATCCTCATGCCGCGCCTCCTCTGTTGGAATTGATGAATGCGTCGGCCCACAGGTGCTTCCAGGAGGGGTAACCGAGCATTTCGGCCAGGGCCTTTTCCACTTTTTCCGAATTCTTGACCCCGCAGACAACCCGTGATACCATAGCAACGGAGCAGTGTGCCTTTTTGGCGACGTCCTCCATTTTGATATTGCGGAGGATTAATTTGTATTTGATCCAGCAGCCCTCCGGCGGCGTGGAATTTTTTGCCGGACGGACCCGTGCCATAGAGGACTCCTTTTTCACTTCGGTGAGTTTCGATTTGATCAAATTCCGTATGACGAAAAGAATTTTTGATAAAAGTGTTGAGAAAGTTTTATACCTAAATCCTAATTTTTTTAATTTTTCCAAATGTATAGCGTTTGGACAGAATTTTCCATGTTCATAGTCTGACCACACGCTGTGAGCTATAGACAACCGTTTTGAGATTTCCGTTTGGGTCCACCCCTTTGAAAGACGAAATGCTCTAAGATATTTCGACATAGAATTCATGCCGCACCTCCTTTGGACTGGACCGAAGCGGCCTCCATCAGGTCCTTGTAGGTGGCATAGCCGAGTATCCGGGCCAGGGCCAGCCCTACGGCCTTGGAATTTCTTATGCCCCGTATTACACTTGATACCAGCGAAAGGGATCGGTTTGCCTTGCGGGCTACCGCGTCCAGTTTGATGTTGCGGAGGTCTAACTGATATTTCAGCCAGCTTCCTTCCGGGGGCATGGGGTGTTCCGGTGAACGTGTCCGTGCCATAATAAGGCTCCTTTCCCGCCTCCAGGGGCGGGTTTGTGAATTATTGCAGAGGCCGGCTTGCTCCCGGCTCTTGCAATTTTTTTCTGGCGGTCCGTATAGCAATCGACCGATATTTAAGATTATTCCCTAATCAGGGAATCGTCAAGGGGTTTTTGATAAAACATGGGAAAAAAAGATAATATTTTAATACTTTCGACTAGATTAAGGAATTTACGAGAAGCTTTTAACCAAACTCAGGCAGAGTTTGCGAAAAAACTAGATATTCCACGTACTTCTTTGGCAAATTACGAAAATGGTACATCAATTCCAGGAGATCTTCTTTGTACTTTAAAATCGATGTTCACTGTGAATGTTGACTGGTTTTTGACGGGAGAAGGAGAGATGTTTTCTCCAAAAAAACCAGAAAAACACCCCCTTATTGCGGATATCGAGGCATTGATAGATAAAAAACTGGAGAAAGTTGAATCTCAAATCGCCCAAATAGAGGGACAACTCAAGAAAAAGGGTATGGACGGCCCCGATTCCGGGATGTTTGTCTCCGAACCGGAGCCGGAATATGGGGATGAGGATGTAAAAACCCCCTTTGTAGACGATATAGCAGCCGGGCCGCCTATCCAGCAGTCGGAGGACCTTTCCGGGCATATTAATGTGCCCAGGCGGTTTATCAAGACCAAGCCGGAGGATTATTACGCCGCACGTATCCGGGGAGAATCCATGACCGCCGCCGGTATACCGGACGGTTGTACGGTTCTTATCCGCCGATCGGATGTGCCCCGGGACGGGGCAATCCAGGTTGTGCGGCGCGAGGGAAGCTCAACCCTCAAACGGATGCGGGAGGGCGAAGATCATACTTGGACGCTTCACTTTGAAGATGGTTCGAAGTGGTCTATAGCAATCGGAAAGGACGAGGACTATCAGGTGCAGGGGGACTTTGTAGTGGTGTTGCCGGAAAGGGACTAAACAGGAGGGTACTATGAAAAAAAATCGTCTGGGACTGATTATAGCGGTATTCGTTCTTATTGCCGGAGCCGTCTACGCCGCCAGCCGGAATACTACGGTTTATATTACCAGGACAGGTGAAAAGTACCACACCGAACGGTGCGCCTCTGTTAGAAATTCCAAAATAGCCGTTTCCCTTGGAGAAGCTGTTTCAAGGGGATATGAACCCTGTAAACGGTGTAAGCCGCCCGTCCTCGATTAAAGGTTTTCAGATCGCACTTTCGCAGGATGCGCTATTTGTTACGGCCAAATCGGGGCGGGGATTAGTCCAAGGTGGGACAGTTTCGGGCCGAGTTTTTACTTAAAAGGTGGGACACAATGAATTGTCCCACCTTTTAAAGTCTTGTGCCCGTAAGTCTTTATATTATATAGACTTACGGCATTTGTCCCACCTTTCTCTTTTGTAGTTTTTTTTGTCCCACCTTGGACTCCCAAATACAAGAACAAGCTATCTAAAATCCTGCCGGATTTGCGATTTTTTAATGACTTATCTTGAAGAAAACCGCTATAAAACGGTATTTAAAGGGTATTAAAGCCTTTTGAAGAATCCGGACAAAAGTCGCGTTCAGTCGCGTTTTCAGTGGGTTTTTCGCTTTTTTTCGCACTGGATTTTAGGAATTCTCGGCGGTTTTTTCGGGTGCTAACTCTCTATGTAATGGAGACTTACAGGGCTTTTATTGGCTGGCTTGCAATTCCTATTTTCACTGATAGCCCACAATGTGGTGAGCGCATGGGCTGGGGAGGAAGAACTCATCCTGGGACAGATGGCGGTGGACGAGAAGAGCAATGAGATACGGGCGATACCGAAGCTGTTAGCGTTACTGGACATCAAAGACACGGTGGTGACGATAGACGCGTCGGACTGAAGTCCGCAGGATGTCAGAAGGACATAGCAGGGAAAATCAGGGAACAGGAAGCGGACTACCTGCTGGCGGTAAAACACAACCAACCAACGTTATATCAGGATATCAAAGAGTATTTCGAAGGACTTGAGAGCGGGGAGATACGGGGTCTTCCGGAAGACGTGTGGGCACACGAGGAAGAGGAGGGACATGGACGGACGGAGAAGCGGGAAGTGCGGATGGTAACGGACATTGACTAGATGGCGGGGAAGGAAGACTGGGCGGACTTGAAAACCATCATCCAGTATCGGTGCTGGCGGACTATAGACGGGGAACAGACGATGATCGATCGGTACTATATCAGCAACGCGGATATGGACGCCCAGGAGTGGTGGACTTGCCCCCGTTAGGTAGACACGATTAAGCGACTTTCCCTGAGTTAAACACATCAGGCGACACATAGTCAAGCGCCGAATGAATACGAACCCGGTTGTAATACGCTTCGATGTA
>JAISBR010000056.1 GCA_031266095.1 Treponema sp.
GCTGCCCCGGTCTTTTCCAGGCGGTTTTTCATCCGTTTGTATTGATCGGACCCCACCCGGTCTTTACCGGAAAGCCGGGCCAGGTTGATTTTTCCCCGGGCATCCCGGTCTTTGGGGTCCGTCCCCCGTTTCGAGAGCCGGTTTCGGGAGCCTTCCACGATCCGCCCCCGCCGGTCCGCTTCCGCCGCGAGCCGTTCTCCTTCGTCCCGGAGCTTTTTTCTCAAAGCCCGCTGTTCCGCCCGTTCCCGCTCCTCCTCGATAAGCCCCCGGGACACCCCGCCGGGGCGGAGCTTTACGGTCCCGTCCCGGACAAAAAGACAGCTCCCACAGAGGCCGTCCAGCAGGGTCCGGTCGTGGCTTACCAGGAGGCCGATCCCCTCGTAGGTTCCCAGGGCCTCCCGCACCAGGGCCGTGGCTTCCGCGTCCAGGTGGTTGGTGGGCTCGTCCACCGCCAGCACGGCGGGGTTCCGCCACAGGGCCGTGGCCAGCTGCAGGCGCTTCCGTTCCCCATGGCTCAGGGTCTCCCAGCGGTAAGGCCAGTCCGCCCCTATCCCCAGGCTGTCCGAGAGGCGGCCCGCGGCGTTATCCGCGGCGAAAAAGAGATCCTCCCACAATTCGGGGATTTCATCGGTACGCTGAGGGCAGTAAAGGCTGTCCCCGGCGCCCTGGACACTTCCAGCGGCGGGCCCCAAAAGCCCCGCAGCGAGGAGGAGCAGAGTTGTCTTACCCGTGCCGTTCTCCCCGGTAACCCCCGTCCAGCCCGGGGTGATTTCAAAATTAATGTCCTTCAACACCGGATAAACCGAGGAGGGATAGGAAAATTCAACGGAATGAAAGGATACAAAAAGACGCGCCATAGCACCTCCGCGTGGGACCGCGGCAATTCCCGGCCGCTTGTGTTTTTTGCCGGGAATCGTAAACAACGGGATCGCCGCGTACCTAAGGGTCCATCCAGTATAGCATAGGAGGGCAGCATATCCATTATTCCCCTCTAACCCTTCCCTGTCGGCTCTTTTCTCTTTTTCTTGAGGGGTTTTATAATGCGGTTACCCTGCCGACAACTATCCGGCCAGTTGAATTAAAAATATAAGTGTGTTACCTTAATAAAGAGGGGCGGTTTCAAGACAACCGGTTTTGAAATTGGCCCAATAAAAGGATGTTTCACCGGTCAAGTGAGCTTCTAAACGTCAGTTTTTATGAACGAAGTGCAACAAACTCCTGGAACGGTGAGGTATTGGTGTGTTTTCCGTGTTTAAGTTCATGTTGTTCCGTGGTACAGATTTTGCGGTCAATAATACCGCGATGTTCCGGTTAAAAAGGATGTAGTTATAGAAAGGGAAACGTTCTGGAACGCTGCCCTCGTATACGCGCTGACCGTTTATATTTATGGTAGGTTAACAATGTATATTGCCATTATCGGCGGTTCCGGCTTTGTGGGAACACGCTTGACCGCCCGTTTGCTCGCGGCAGGTTATGACATAAAAATCGTTGATACAAACGACAGTCGTAAATATCCCGCCCTTCGTGTTTATGCCGATGTTCGTGACTGTGACACGCTGAAAAAAGAATTATCCGGTGCGGATATTGTTATAAATCTTGCCGCCGAACATCATGACAATGTTATGCCAAAATGTTTATATGATGAGGTTAATGTAAGCGGCGCAGAAAATGTATGTAAGGTTTGCGCTGAATTAGGTATTAAAAAAATAATTTTTTCAAGCTCAGCGGCGGTTTACGGTTTTGCTCCTCCGGGAACCGATGAAACCGGCCGAATAAACTATTTTAATGACTATGGAAGAACTAAATGGCTTGCTGAAGAAAAATATCGAGAATGGCTCAAATCCGGCGCGGAAAACTCCTTAACCATTATCAGGTTTACAGTCATCTTTGGTGAGCAAAACCGGGGTAATGTATACAATCTTTTGCGTCAGATTGCGGATGGAACATTCCTGATGGTAGGAAAAGGCGTAAATTTCAAATCAATGGCCTACGTTGAAAACGCCGCCGCTTTCATTGGATATAATTTGAGCAATGGTACCGGAGAATACCTGTTCAACTATACTGATAAACCTGATTTTGATATGAATACCCTCGTAGCGGAAGTGAGGCGCACAATGGGGAAACTCGGCGGCGTTTTTCACTGGCCTTATTGGATGGGGTATTGCGGCGGCTTTTGTTTTGATTTACTGTCAAAGCTGACGCGTAAAACATTCCCGATCAGCTTAATCAGAGTGAAGAAATTTTGTACCAATACAATGATTGAATCCGCTAAAATAAAGCAAACCGGATTCGAAGCTCCGGTAAGCCTTATTGATGGATTGGAAAAAACGATAAAATATGAATTTATCGACGGCCTAAATGCCTAAGTATTTATATGGAATAACCGTACAGAAAAATGATTATATTGCTTGAGGACCTCTGGAAAACCTATCCCATGGGAAAACTGGAGCTTCACGCCCTGAAGGGTATTAGTCTCCGTATTTCCGAAGGGGAATTTGTGTCCGTGGCGGGTCCCTCCGGTTCCGGTAAGACCACTTTGATGAATATTATCGGCCTTATTGACAGTCCGAGCCGGGGCAGCCTTATTATTGACGGCAGAAAGATAAAAGCCCAAAGCCGCCGGGAGCTTACCCGGATGCGGCGGGAATTTATTGGATTTGTGTTTCAGTCCTTTAACCTTTTGCCGGTATTAAATGTTTTTGAAAATGTGGAGCTTCCTCTCATCATAGGGAAACGGGGCGGATCAAAGGCGGAGCGCCAGGAATGGGTAGAGTATCTGCTTGAGGAGGTAGGGCTTGTGGAACGGAGGAACCATACTCCCGCAGAGCTTTCCGGCGGGCAGCAGCAGCGGGTTGCCATTGCCCGGGCGCTGGTAACCCGTCCGAGAATTATAATTGCCGACGAGCCTACCGCCAACCTCGATTCCGATACCGGCGAAAAGGTGCTGAGTCTTATGAAAAAGATCAACCGGGAGGAGAAAACAACTTTTCTCTTTTCAACCCACGATTCCGTTATTTGGCAGATGGCGGATCATGTCGTTTTCCTGCATGACGGGAATATTCAGTCAGAGCGAAAACGATAATGTTTTTATTTCTGGCCCTTCGCAATATCGTGCGGAATAAAAAAAATAACGCCGTTATTGCCCTGCTTATCGCGGTGATTACCTTTCTTTTTTTTATCGGGAATAGTATCATTGGCAGGGCGGACCGGAGTATTCGGGAAGCCTATATCGACAGCCTTACCGGTGATGTGGTGATTCAAAAGGCCGGGGATGTTTCTATGAACCTGTTCGGTGCCAATACTCCCATTATCGACAGCTACTTTACCATACCCGTTCTTCCCGCCTATGATGCGGTGATGGAGCTTGTTTCCGCCGAGGCGGGGATCGCCGGGATTACCAGCCAGGTCTCCGGAAAGGCTTATCTTGATATGCTGGAACTTCGGGAGCCGGTTTTGCTTTGCGGTATTGACGCCGTAAGTTATTTTTCCCTTTTCCCCGGCATAATCCTTGAGGAAGGCGGCTTTTTGCGTGCCGGTGAATACGGCGCCATGATCACCCTGGAGCGGGCTGAGCGGATCAAACAGCAAAGCGGACAGTACCCGGCCATTGGGACGCCCATGTTGCTGACCGCCGGGGGAGCCGTGGGTTTTAAGATTCGGGAAGTTCCGCTGCTGGGTATTTTCAGCTATCAGAATCCCGGCCAGCTTATGAACGAGATCGTTATTATTGATCCCCAGACGGTCAGGGTGCTTAACTCAATCCAGGTGGCCGGCTCAGCCAGCGTGGAAGTGGGGGAAGAAGCCTTGAGGCTGCTTGCTGCCGATCCTGATGCTGTTTTTGAGGAATATTCTTTTGGTGATTCCGTCGGAGAAACCGGCGATGAAGGATTTTCTGAGGAAATGCTGTGGTCGTATCTGAATGAATCCGCCTCGGAAGAGCCGGAAGAGGAGATAATTGGCGGGGACTGGAATTTTATTATCATCCAGCTTAAAGAGGGGGTGTCTTCCGCGGCGTTTATCGCGTCTCTGAATGAAAAGATAGGCCCCTATGGTCTGGTTGCCGTAAACTGGCGGACAGCGGCGGGGATTTCCGCTATCCTGCTGACATTGATCCAGGCGCTGTTTAACGCCGGGGTGTTTCTGGTAAGCATTGCGGGAATTATTACCGCGATCAATATTCTGCTGATCGCGGTTTTCCGCCGTACCCGGGAAATTGGTACGCTCAGGGCAATCGGCGCGTCCGACAGTTATATCCGCCTTCTCATCCTGGGAGAGAACTTCCTTATCGCCCTGGCCGCAGGTCTTGTCGGGGTTATGGGAGGAATGTGGTTTTTGCGTGTGGTTAACCGGATGAGAATTGTAATTCCCAATGAGCTAATTGCGTCCCTGTTGGGCGGGGTTGTTTTAAGGGTAGGATTCCTGCCCCATATCGCTGTCTTTTCTTTTGGCGTGGCGGTAATACTGGGGATTACAGCGTCTGTCTACCCGGTGGAAATCGCGGTACGGATCGAACCAATAGCGGCTGTACGGCGGGGGTAAGTATGGGAAGATATCTTGCTCTTTTCAGACTGGGAATAAAATACCTCTACCGTTATCGGCGGCGTTACGGATTTCTTTTGGCGGCGCTGGCTCTTGGTTTTGCAGTAGTCACATTGATTACCTCCGCAAAGGACGGAATGTCCAATAATGTGTATTATTCGGCGCAGTCCCATTATGCCGGGGATATTGTGGCGGCGGGTTATCCTGCCGGTATATCGCAGCGTTATCTGAAAGAGGAGGAAATTGCCGCGATCCTGAAAGCGGCGGACGCCGCCGGGATCAATACCCGATATACGGTAAAGCGGACGCTTTTTGGCGAAAAAGGCGTTGTCTATTATAATGGCGCCGCGATACAGCTTAAATATGTGATTGGTTCCGACTGGGAAGGGGAAACTCATTTATTCAGCAAGATGAGCTTTGACGGGCCAGCTGAGCTTCCCGCCGGGGATGACGGGATCATCCTTTCGGTTCCGGTTGCCGGGAAACTCGGCGCCCGGCTGGGGGACAGCCTGATTTTAGAAACCGAGACCATCCGGGGACAGAAAAACACCGGTGTATTCATCGTTAGGGGAATCGTGCGGGACACCTCGATTTTTGGTTATTATAAGGTATATGTGTCCAGAAAGAGCCTGAATCGTCTTATCGGTTTTGACGCGGAAGACTGTTCCACCATCGGTTTTTTCCTTGATAATCCTGATGCCACAGAGCGGCAAAGGAAACGTTTTCATGCGATCTTATCGGATCAGCTCCAGACCGGTCCGCTGGTTTATGACAGAGCTGAGTTGGCGCGGGAAACAACCCAACCCTGGGAAGGGACCATGGTTTTTTTGCATACCATGTCGGTTTATCTGTCCGAAGTGTCGGATCTGCTGGGCGCCATGAATATCATCGCCTATTTTCTCTACGGGATGATGCTTCTCATCATCCTGGTTAGCGCCGCGGTAACCTATCGCTTAATACTCTATGAACGGTCCAAGGAAATGGGGATTATGCGGGCTATTGGTTTTTGTGGAGGCGATCTGCATATGGTTCTTTGGGCCGAGATGTCTGCCCTGGGATGCACCGCCCTGCTTATCGGGTTTCTATTGGCTTGGATTTTGGGTCAGGTTCTTGCGCTTTTGCCTTTTTCCTGGATTCCAAGTTTTGAGATATTTATGAAAGATGGAAAGTTGATGTCCCTGTACCTGCCGGAAACAATGATGATCAATGTTACTTCGGTTTTTCTGGTTCTGTTTGCAGCGGTATCGGTTCCCGCTTTCCGTTCTTCCCAAAAATCCCTATCAGGGTTACTATCAGGAGAATCATTATGACGCTTAAGAAATTCTGTTGTTTCGTGACATTTGGAGCGTTCCTGTTTTGTGGTGCCGCGCTCGGGGCTATTTCGGATCAGGAACTGCTGGTCCGGGTCGACTCACTGGTCAGTTATTTTGACAGTGATTTTTCCGGTGAGTACACGGTTGTGCAGGATAAGCCGGGTCAGAGCCGTTCCACCACAGTGGCGGGTATCTTTCGCAGGGATTCCAAAGAGACCTATGTGATGGTGATTATGCAGCCTCTGATCAGCAAAGGCCAGGGTTATCTTAAGCAGGGGAATACCCTCTGGTTTTACGATCCCCAGAGCCGCCGTTTTAACACTACCAGCAGCACCGAACGTTTTCAGAATACCAATGCCCGCAACTCGGATTTTACCCGCTCAACCCTGGCCCAGGACTACAAGGTTATCGCCGGAGAGAATGTGACGCTGGGGCGTTATAAATGCCGGCTGCTGAGTCTGGAAGCGCTTACCAACGAAGTAACCTACCCCAAAATGAAGGTTTGGATCAGCGAGGATGGCCTGCTCCGTAAATCAGAGGATTACAGCCTTTCCGGGCAGCTTTTACGGACCAGCGCCATTCCTGATTATCATCAAATCGGCAGGCGTTTTGTACCCAAGCAGATTCTTTTTGTGGACGCCCTCCAGGGCGCTGTTATAAACGGCAGGTTTGAAAATGAGAAAACCCAGATAACCATAGCAAAACCGTCCTTTAACAAAGTAGCGGATTCGGTTTTTTCAAAAACCTTTTTGGAGACCGTTAACCGGTGAAATGGCTCCCTGTTTTCTTTGGGCTGCTGGTTTTTGCATACATTCCGCTGCTGGCCGCCCAGGAAGGGGAGTCTCCCGGTTGGGATATTGATACTATTTTTGATGATTCCCCGCCGGATGATTCTGCGGAAGGGAGCGGACTTTCCAGAGATGATTCCGCGGAGCGTACGGTTTCGACTTTGGTAAAGCGGCGTTTTCCCCTTGACGCATCCTCTGAATCTTCCGGAGAAGACGAGTCTTTAGATTGGGATTTTGACGCTGTTTTTGATGAGTTTCCACCGGATAATGCCACGGAAGAGAATATCGGGGATGATTCTGACGGGTTTATGGTTTCGAGTCTGATAAGGCGGCGAGGGTTTACCTTTGAGGCGGCTTATGGATTTTCCGGCGGTATCGCGCCCGGTTGGAATGAAGCGCCATGGTTTTCCGGCGACAGAGTCTTTACTTTTTCTCCCGGAGTGAAGATGAAAGCCTCTCTGGGACTGGATGTTCAGATTTCCGAGGTCTTCCGGGTTAAAAATGTCGTTCAGTTTGAGATTCCAAAATTCAGTTTTTCGCTGGGGGATTTCTTTTTTGACTATACCTTATATAACCTTGTTTTTGTCCGCGGGGGGAAATATGGCCTTACCTGGGGTATTTCGCCTAATTATCACTTTACCAATCTCTTGGCGCGGGTTCCCCCCGGATCTCCCGGTGGAGAGTCTTTTATTCTCAAGGCGGAAATACCCATCGGTGTCGGCGGTATTCAGGTTTTGGGCCAGACCAGGGCTAATCTGATGGGCGGCGTTATTCCGGGCCGTGAGGATATTGGCCTGGGGGGGAAATACAATCTGGCCCTGCGCTGGGCCGATATCGATCTGGGCGCTTATTATCAGAAAGGTATGCCCCCGCGGAGCTTTCTCTCGATTAAAACAACTATCGGCCGTACCGAACTGTACCATGAATGGATGGTGGCGTTTAATTTTGAAAATGCAAGCCAGACAAGCGCTGCCGCTAATATCGGGTTTGCGCGGGATTTTTTTGACAGCAGACTTACTGTAAATGGGGAACTGCTTTTTAATGCCGAAGAAAACGCCTGGTGGTACAATCCGGAGACAGACATAAGGGACGCATATACTTCTCCCTTCATAGACGGGTTGAGCGGCGCTTTGAATTTGCTTTACCGGATTGGCGGGTGGGGGAATCCCCGTGTGTTTGCCCAGCTGCTTTACGCTCCGATGGAATATTCAGCCCAGTTTGTACCCGGTTTCAGGCTGAATCCCTGGTCCCATATAGAATTCTATGCGGCCCTGCCCATGGCCCTGGGCAGCAGGGACGGCTACTACTATACGCATACCTTTATTACGGATAACCAAAATCGTCTGCGTCCCTTCAGTCTGATATTGCTGCTTTCGTTGAACGGGAGTTTCCAATATGGACGTTATTTTTAGATAACGCGAAAATTTGCAATTCTCACCATATCGAGGCTGTTCCAAAACTTCAGCTTTTGGAACAGCTTCCTTAGATTTATCGTCTATAATACTCAGTGTATCCCAAGTCATGATACATTCGCCGGTATTATCAGCAATTACGTTATACCAGCGGAGAGACTTGAACTCTCACGAGGTCACCCTCAGTAGATCTTGAGTCTTTTTCAGCACCTTCTTCTAATTCGTTACCTGGCCGTTAATTACTGATAATACAATGTCTTAGGAGCCCTTGCAATATGGCTCATACTTGACAACCGTAGTATTACGGTTTATGCTTTATCTTGGCAGGAAAGGAGAAGGTATGGAGCCAAAATTATCATCCGATGTTCTTCGGGGGCATACGGATACCATTGTTCTTAGTATTCTTCAGCAGGGAGATGCCTATGGTTTTGAAATCTACAACACGATTCTAAACCGTACTGGGGAACAGTACGAATTAAAGGAAACCACCCTCTATTCCAGCTATAAGCGGCTGGAGCAGGAAGGTTGTATCAGTTCCTACTGGGGGGACGAAACCCAGGGAGCCAGGCGGCGGTACTACCATATCACCGGCAAGGGCCAGGAGCATTACCGGCAAAATATTCTGGATTGGGAATTTACCCGGAAGATTCTCAGCAAACTTTTAGGAGATGAATAATGAAAACCAAGGATTTTGTGGATCGTTTATTTTCCGAATACGAAGAGACCGCAGAGCTTCGGGATTTTAAGGAAGAACTCTTATCAAATCTGGAAGATCGGATAGCGCAGCTCGTCTCCAGGGGGCTGGATGAAAAAGCGGCGTTTGAGAAAGCCTCGGGAGAACTGGGGGATATTTCCGCCCTTGCGGATGAGATAAGTCTCAAGAAAAAACAGGAGATTCTACAGGAAGCCTATATCGGTATGCGAAAGTACCTCAAGCCCAGCCGGGTGGCCTTTTACGTCGTTACCGGAGCCGTTTTACTCCTCGGCATCGTTCTCGCAACAGTAGTCTACATCATCGGCGAGGACCACTCTGCGTTTGAGGCATTCTGGGAACCGAACAAGAAAATCGTCGGCGCCCTGGGCGTCCTTCTGGGCTTCATACCCGTGGTCGCAGCGGCTTTTACTTTTCTGGGAGTTACCCAGGAGACCGGCTCTCAGTATCCCTTGTCGGGGAAACGGGGAATCTGGTATGCCCTGGCCGCAGGGATCCTTGTCGCAGGTCTCATCCTTGTGCCCCTGACCTACTTTGCCGTGGACCGGGGGCTTATGGAGGCCCTCGCCACCCTGCTTCCCTTTTTCATTCCCGGCCTTGCCCTGCTCGTCTTCCTCATCCTTACCGAAAATGATTGCCGCAAACCTTGGGTCAAGGCTCAATCTGAAAAGGAAGCCCGGGTAAATAGGGAGATATTGAGCGATCCTGTTACCTCGGTCCGCTTCGGTATGGTTTCCGGGGCGATATGGATCTTCGCGATTGGGCTTTTTATACTCCTCGGCTTTCTCCTCGGTTTTCATTTTTCCTGGCTGGTCTTTATCTTTGCAGTGGCCGTACAGCTTGCGGTCCAGGGTATGATGATGAAAACCAAATCCTGACAGGAGTATACAAGATGTACGGCAAAAGAAATTTTTTGCCTGCCCGGAAGAAGGGGAAAGGTATGAGGGCGATATCGATAAAAACCCTCGATGCTGCGCCGGCGCTGATATTCCTGATATGCGCGGCTCCGGTGACGTGATCCTCAGGGCATTTCCACCGCCCGTTCCAGGCGGGGGCTTCTGAGTTGGACTGCGGCCCGGTTTTGCCATTCCCCAGCCTCAGTTCGGGAAGCGAGGAAGGCCCATAGATCCCGGGCCGCAGCGGTTTTGCCGTTGCCATAAAGGCTGGCGGCCAGATAATATACGGTCTTGAAGTACTCTGTTTGAGCGGCATACGCGGAGAGGAGGGGGCGGCGTCCTATTTCCTCTATAAGGACTTCGAGGCTTGTGAAGGTGAAATCGTAGGTATGGCGGATAAGCTCCGCAATAATGACACTGTTCTGAATGAGGAAGGCGAACATGAGGTGTTCCTGTGCGCGGCTGTAACGGCCTGAAAGGGAATAATAGAATCCCAAGAGGCGGTGCGCTTCCTCAACTTCCGTATTGTTGTACCGGTACATGGTGAGAAAACGGACCGCCCCGTCTTGTTCAAGGGTACGGGTCATGGCCCGCCGGGCGAAGGAGGCGGAAGCCTCGTCGTAGGGGATGGCCTGTCCCGGCGTATGCCGCTCCACCCCGGCCGCGTTTGACCATAATGTGTCTGAGTCAATTATAAAAAGAAGCGTCCGCTCCATTTCGTTGTATGCCCGCTGGCTATACTGCTCGTTTTGGGGATTATTGACCGGAATGGTTTTATAGATATCGGCGATTTTATACAACAGCTCTGTGGCAAAGCCGGGGTTCTCAAAGTACGCGCGCTGTTCCCAGGCCTTTCGGAATTGGTTAAGGGCGAGATTCAGTTCCCCCTCCGCGCGGTAGATTTCACCTATCCAGTATTCCGCCTCAGGATAATCCTTGAGCCCTCCCAGGGCGCTCAAGGCCGCTGGCGCGGAATTGTTAAAACTTTCCCTGGGAATACGATAGTAGAGTTCCTCCAGGGCCGCAGAGGCGGAAGTGTAGGAACGTTCCCGGGCGTAGCGCTCTACCCGGTCAAGGGAATCTCCCAGCCGGCGTACCTCCTGTACGGACAAGAGGCTGATAAAATCCTGTTCCATCCGCTCGTACATAGTCCGCCGTTCGCGCCGGGCATTCTCAAATACCAGCAGGGCCTCCCCGTAATCGCCGTTCCTGTACAGATTCTTTCCCCGTTCCAGGATATACCACCAGGGTTGGCTTACCGGAACCTGCGCGAAAGACAAAGCAGCCTGGATCATACAGACGAGAGATATAATGAGCGTTATTGTCTGTCTCCACATACACAGTTCCTACAGTTTTGCCAATTCTTCTATAAAGGCGCCGTCCGCCTCGGCGGCGTTTATGGTCCGTATCACTTTCCCGTGGCGAAAAATAAGCGCCTTGTTCCCCGCGCCGGTGATGCCCAAATCGGCGCGCTTAGCCTCTTCCGGCCCGTTCACCGCACAGCCCATGATCGCCACAGTGATGTTCTTATCCAGGGCGTAGAGCCTGGGCATCCAACGGGCGGTGAAGCCGTGAGTGTCAAAGCCGTACCTCCCGCAGCGGGGACACGAAACGATGGTCACTCCCGGCCGCTTAAGCCTGAGCGCCGCTTCCCGCCCTCCGGCCTCATCCGCCAGCGCGGCCGCTTCCGCAGCGGCCCCCAGTATCTCCCTGCCGGCGATTACCTCGTTTTCCATCGTGTCGGACAGTGACACCCGCATTGTATCACCGATGCCCTCAGACAGCAGGGCCGCTAGAGCGATGCCGCTGCGGGCCACCCCGGCGACCAGCGGCCCCGCCTCGGTAACCCCGATATGAAGAGGCGCGGAGGTCTTTACCGCGAGAATCCGGTTCGCTCTTATAGTATCGGCAATTCCCGAAGCTTTCATTGAGACCAAAACCTTATCAAAACCGAATTCCTCAAAAACCGCCAATTCCCGCTCCGCGGCCTCGGCCAAGGCTTCCGCCTGGCCCATTCCATCCCTCACCCGCCGCCTTAAGTCTTGGGGGAGACTCCCGGCATTCACCCCGACGCGGATAGGAACACCGTTTGCCCCGGCCTTTTGAAGCACCGCCCGGACATGCTCGCGACCGCCGATATTGCCGGGATTGATACGAATTTTTGCTATGGGAAAATCCATGCAACGGAGGGCTATTTTGTAATCAAAGTGAATATCCGCCACCAGGGGCATGGCAACCATCGAGGAAAGTTGCCCCAGGGTCGCGGCGGCCGCAATGTCCGGCACGGCAAAGCGGAGCAGGCCGCAGCCCATACGGCCCAGGTCCTCAATCCGGCCTACCAGGGCCGCGCCGGCTTTCCCCGCAATATCCGCTGGAGAAAGACGATCCTTCCACATAGTTTGAACGACCACGGGAAAGCCGCCCCCTATGCTAATGGCCCTGACATGCCCGAAACCGCCGATTGTTATGGTTTTGGAAATTCTTCCACTCACTTTCGTTGTTTCACCCGGCCCTGAAACGGAGAAGCCTTATCCCTTTACCGCGCCGACGGTAAGGCCTTTGACCACGTATTTTTGGAAGATCATAGTGAGGATTATCGCCGGGGTAACAATGGCTACCGCCGCGGCCATGACCCCGCCCCAGTCAACCTCGGCGTAGGACATGAAGTTATAGACGGCAATGGGGAGGGTGCGGGTTTTTTCCAT
Organism: Treponema sp.; assembly: GCA_031266095.1. Next base: position 12,366 of record JAISBR010000056.1, read on the forward strand.
ACTGAGCACCTGGGAGAACATGAAGTTGTTCCAGGAAAAGATAAAGCTGAGGGTGGTGGCGGTTACCGCGCCGGGCATGGAAAGGGGCAGAATTATCGAGATAAAGGCCCGCTGACGGGTCGCGCCGTCCACCATGGCGGAGGCTTCCATCTCGGCGGGGATGGTTTCAAAATAGGCGGACATGATCCAGACAACCACCGGCAGGGCGATGAGCATGTGGGAGAGGATCAGGGCCGTGTAGGAATCCATCAGCCTGAGCCGTGAGAAGACGATATACCAAGGCATGAGGAAGGAGATCCCCGGCATGAGCCGGGCCACCAGGATCAGCATTAAGAGCCGCCGCTGACCGAAACGGGCGATGGAATAGGCCGCGGGCAGGCCGATGAGCAGGGAAAGGATTACCGCGGTAAAACCGATAAGGCTTGAATTTTTGAGGTACAACAGGAAATTCTGCTCGCCGAATACTTTCTGAAAATTCCGCATGGTGGGATTAAAGATCAGCTTGGGCGGCCAGGAGATAATGTCCACCTGGGTTTTGAAGGAAGACATGAACATCCACAGGAAGGGAAAGATCATGGGGATCACGATGACGATAATCAGGATGCAGAAAAGCAGGTTAACCCAAAAAGGACGTTTCATAGCTCCCCGCTATTGTTCAAATTGTTTACGCAGCCGCATAACCCCGAGGCTGAACAGGAGCACCAGCAAAAAGAGAAATACCAGCGCGGCCGAAGACTGGCCCAGGGAAAAATACTCAAAACTGAGCTTATAGGCCAGAATATTGAGGGTTTCCGATGCATAGCCCGGCCCTCCTCTGGTCATGGCGTAGATGATATCGTAGGTTTTAAGGGCGTCCACCGCCCTCAGCACAATGGCGGTTAAGACCGTGGGCATGATCATGGGCAGGGTAACGCGAAAAAAGGTCTGGACGCCGTTGGCGCCGTCCACCATGGCCGATTCAAAAGGCTCGCTGGGAAGCCCCGATAAACCGGCCAGTACGATGAGGGTGATCATTGGGGTCCACTGCCACACATCCACCAGCATGAGGGAAGGGAGTACGGTTTTAGCCTCGGTCACCCAGCCGCTCTGGGGCAGCCCAAGCCTGCTGAGCATAAAATTGAGAAAGCCAATAGTGGGATCGTAAAAGAGGTTAAACACAATGCCGATAGCCACCGGCGTTACCACCAGGGGCAAGAGCAGGATAAACTTGAGCGGCCCTTTGCCGGTAAATTCCCGGTTCAGGATCAACGCGACAATCGTCCCCAGGACCGCCTCCGCCGCCACCGCCCCTCCGGTAAAGGCAAAAGTCCGCCACACGGCGGCGTGGAAGCGGGGATCTTTCAGTACCGACAGGTAACTTCCGAAGGCCGCGAAACGCATGGGCCTCCCGGAAGTTAAGGACCAGTCGGTAAAACTGATAAAGAGGGTATAACCAACCGGGAAAACCATCAGCAGAATCACAAAGACGATCGCGGGCAGGGGAAAGAGATATTTCAGGTTACGTTCAACAAAACCGCTCTTGCCAACCACGCCCGCGATCCCCTATCTTCCGCCGTATTCGCCGTCGGCCTTGAGCAGCTCATTAACCCCGGCTGCCCGCTCGGTCGCCATGGCCTGGAGCCGGTTTGACGCGCCCCTGGTATTAATCGACTCGATGATGACCTCGCCAATCAGATCCCGGGCCTGGCCGACGGAACTCATAAAGGGCCGGTCATACGGATAGCCGTTTTGAGAAGCGTGGACCCTGGTCTCAATAAGGCCGGGGTTCATCATAGCCTTGACCTGGGAATCTTCCCAGACGGAGTTACGGGCCATGGTGATGTTGGCGGTCATACCCTTGAGGGCAAGTTCTTTACTGGTTGCCCAGGTAATGAACCGCATGGCGGACTCCGGGTCCCTGCTCTTGCTGGAAACGCCCATGGCCCAGGAAACCACGATGAAGGGACTGTCTCCCTTGGGGCCCGCCGGCAGCCGCGCCACTCCCACATCGGCGGCGGGGATCTGGGTTTTGGTGGGATCGATGATCTGGCCGTAGAAGACCGAGGCGTCGGTCCACATGGCGAGGCGGCCCGCCTGGAACACGGGCATCAGGGCCTCCCAGGACATGGAAGTAACGCCCTGGGGACCATAGCTGCCCAGGAGCCGGCCATAGTACCGAATAGCCTCCACCGCGTCGGGCGTGTCAAACACCGCCACATTGTTATCGAGGTATCTGGCGCCGTAGTTGTACACATAACTGGAAAGCTGGGTAACCGCGGCCGCGCCGGCGCCCCGTGAACCGAAGCCCGCCACGCCGCCGGTGTTCAGGGTTCGGGCGGCGTTTTCAAGTTCCGTAAAGTTCGTCGGTATCTTAAGGCCCGCCCGGTCAAAAAGGTCCTTCCGATAGTAGAGGACCTGCCATTCGGTAACCAGGGGAACGATGTAGGGCTTCCCGTCCTTGCGTCCGATGTCCACCGTATTGACGGGATAGTCCGAAAAATCATAGGCGTCCAGCGGGGCATACCAGCCGTTTTTGTTAAAAAGCAGGGTCTCTTGCAGGGGACGGCTCATAAACACGTCCACCGTGGAAGAACCGGTGGCAAATTCGGTGGTCAGTTTCTGGGTAAGCTGGGATTCCTGCAGGCTTTCCACAATGACCCTGATGCCGGTCTGCCGTTCAAACTCGGGGATCTCCGTTCTCAGCAGTTCTCCGTACGGATGATTCGCCAGCAGAACCCGGATTTCCCTGGCCTGGCCGGAGGCGCCTGAGGGAGCCTGCTGCCCGCCGCCCCGGGCGAAAACCGCCGCGGAAACAGCCAGGACGAGCAAAAGAACCAAAAATCTTTTCATGTTTTACTCCTTACGCAATTGATAAAAGGATTTCCTATTGTATTCCGTAATTATCAGCTTGTCAAACAAAATGAACGCGTCCCGGTACCGCTTAGTTTAGCCCCTCACCGCCGGCAGGCAGCCGCGTTTAGGGAGGGGTACGCCCCTCGCTTAGGGGTGGGTGCTGCGATAGCCTGGCGCAGGGTACTGCGATAGCCTGGCGCAGGTGGCCGCGATAGCCTGGCGCAGGGTGCTGCGATAGCCTGGCGCAGGTGGCCGCGATAGCCTGACGCAGGGTACCGCGATAGCCTGGCGCAGGGTGCCGCGATAGCTTAGCGCAGGGTACGCCCCAGGCTTAGGGAAGGATACCTCCCAGGCTTAGGGAAGGCTTTTTTCGTCCGTCATTGGTAAAATCCGGTTTAATTTCTTGACCGATCCGCCGGACCGGGAATACTATACATAAGGAGGTTCTTGTATGGAGATTCAACAAAACAGCGTGGCGGGAACCATGGAATCCAGTGATATCATGATACATATAGAGCCGGGTTCCGGGGGAATTGAAATTGAATTACAGAGTATCGTGGAGAAACAGTTCGGTTTGGAGATCCGCCGGGCTATCAACGAAACGCTGGCGGCGCTGGACATCAAAAACGCCCGGATCAGGGCGGTGGACAAAGGCGCCCTCGACTGCGTAATTCGGGCCCGGGTAAAAACCGCCGTGTACCGGGCTTCCGGCAGCGCGTCCTACAACTGGCAGGGGGCATTGTGAAACAGCTCCGCAGAACCATGTTGTTTGTACCGGGAAATAACGCCGGTATGGTCCGGGACGCGGGCATCTATCCCGCGGACTGTATTATGTTTGATCTGGAAGATTCGGTTTCCGTTAACGAAAAGGACAGCGCCCGGTTCCTCATCTTCCAGGCCCTGACCACCCTGAGCTATTCGGGAAAAGAGCTGGTGGTACGGATCAACGATCCCCGCGGCCAAACCGGAAAGGATGACCTTGAAGCGGTTGTCCGGACCGGAAAGGTGGTGATCCGGCTGCCGAAAACCGAAACCGCGGAGGACATTACCTTCTGCGATTCCCTCATAACCGCTATTGAAAACCGCATCCATGTTCCTGCGGGTTCAACCAGAATGATGGCGGCGATTGAAAGCGCCGCGGGGGTCTTAAACGCCCGGGAAATCGCCCGGGCAAGCGAACGGCTTATCGGGATTGCCCTCGGCGCCGAAGACTATGTGACGGACCTTAAAACCACCCGTTCCCCCGAGGGCATAGAACTCCTGTTCGCTCGAAGCATGATCCTCCTCGCGGCCCGGGCCGCGGGGATCGACGCGATCGACACGGTGTATTCGGATGTGAACAACGAGGAAGGGCTGCGGAAAGAAACGGCCCTGATCAAACAACTGGGCTTTGACGGGAAAAGCGTTATCAATCCCCGGCAGATTAAAGTTGTCCATGAGATCTTTACCCCTTCGGAAAAGGAAATCAAAAACGCCCTGGCGGTTCTTGAGGCAATCGCGGAGGCGGAACGGAAAGGCTCGGGCGTTATTTCCCTGAACGGAAAAATGATCGATAAGCCCGTGGTTACCCGGGCGGAAAACGTGTTACGTTTAGCCCTCGCCGCGGGGCTTATTTCCTCCGCGGACAACCCCCTCCCTGCCGGCAGGGGAAAGGAGTAATCATTAACACGAAGTGTTAATGTTCGATTAACGTAAGCGGCGATACCGCCGCTTTTCATAGGGGTTATCATTAACACTTCGTGTTAATGTTCGATTAACATAAGCGGCGATACCGCCGCTTTTCATAGGAGTTATCCGAATGAAAGACATACAGGATATAATAAAAAAATATAATTTGCAGGGACTTAACGGGACCTTTGCGGCGGACCGTTTGGAACGGGACCACCGGACCCTTTCACAGCGGGAGAGTTCCCACAATAAGATTGTACCGAACCTTGAAGAGGCGGTTAAACTCTGCGGCCTTAAAAACGGCCAGACCATCTCCTTTCACCACCACTTTCGGGGGGGGGATTATATTGTCAACATGGTGCTGGACAAGCTCGCCGAAATGGGTTTTAAAGACCTGGTCCTCGCGGCCTCCTCCCTGACGGACTGCCACACGCCCCTCGTCAAGCACATCCAAAACGGCGTCATCAGCCGGATTGAAACGTCCGGCCTCCGGGGAAAACTGGCGGACGAAATTTCCCGGGGGCTTATGGATATTCCGGTGGTGTTCCGTTCCCACGGCGGGCGGGCCTATGCCATTCAATCCGGGGAACTCGCCATTGACGTGGCCTTTCTGGGGGCCCCCTCCTGCGATCCTTTCGGTAACGCCAACGGCTATTCCCGGGAAAACGACGAGGGGGTAAAATGCGGTTCCATGGGCTACGCGAAATGCGACGCCCAATACGCGAAAAAAACGGTTATCATTACCAACAACATCGTCCATTTCCCCAATGTCCCCTTTGGTATACCGGAAAGCGACGTGGATTATATCGTTAAGGTTGACGCTATCGGAGACCCCGCGGGGATCATGTCCGGGGCGACCCGGTTTACCACCAACCCCAAAGAGCTCGTGATGGCGGAATC